>DATLHR010000544.1:0-3998 GCA_035539815.1 Kofleriaceae bacterium | reverse complement strand
AGCTCGACAAGGCGAACAAGCGCGTGGCGGCGACCGCGTCCTCGGCGTTCCTCGGCCGCTCGCTGGGCGATGCCCAGGGTGCGCTGGTCCCGTTCTGGCGCGCGACGCAGGTCCTTCAGGACTCGCGCATCGCGCCCGGCGCGACGTGGAAGCACGAGGTGCGGTTCGGCAAGACGGCGAGCGCGGTGGAGGTCGAGGTCGTCTATGAAGGCCTGGATCCCGCGATCGCGGAGCAGCTCGGCGTCTCGAAGATCGAGCGGGTGGTGCTCGCCACGGCGAAGGTCCCGCTCGCGACGCTGCCGAAGACCGTCACCGTCAAACCCGCGGCGGCCGGCAAACGCCCGTCGAAGAAGGTCTCGCCGTGAAGCTGCGTACGACGATGTTCCTGTGGGTCCTGGGGTTGGTCATCGTCCTGCTCGGGGCGACGATCGGCACGATCGCGTTCGGCTTCGATCGCGCGACCCGCGAGCGCCTCGCCCAGGAGTCCGCGCGCAGCCGCGAGGTCACGCTCGATCTGCACGCGGACCGCTACTCGCTGTACCGCCAGGAGTGCCGCGTCGTCGCCGAGGAGCCGCGCCTCAAGGCGGTGGTGGCGACCGAGGAGATCGAGCGCGCGACCGTCCTCGACGCCGTGCGCGAGCTCGCGAAGACGCTCGACGCCGGTGTGTTCCTGATCGTCGATGCCGACGGCAACCTGATCGCGGACAGCGCGCACCCCGAGGAAGCGGGCGGCTCGATGCGCGAGCAGGCCGTGGTCGCGGCGTCGCTCGAGAAGGGGGAGAGCACCGGCGTGTGGGTCACCGAGAACAAGGTGTTCCAGGTCGCGGGCTGCCGCCTCGAGTTCGGTGCGCGGGTCGTCGGTGCGCTCGTCGTCGGTCACGCGATCGATGACAAGTTCGTCGACACCGTCGAGAAGCACACCGGTGGTGAGGTCATCGTCGCGCTCGAGAAGGCCGCGGTCTCCAAGACCCCCGACGACGTCGGCGCCGCCGAGGTCGCCGCGGCGATCGACGCGGTCGAGGCGGGGCGGCGCGAGGTGTCGGCGGGCGGGCAGGAGTGGTTCGCGCAGGTCGTCGCGATTCCGGGCACGAGCGAAGGGACCCACGCTCACTACGTGCTGCTGCGCTCGATCGACGAGGCGCTCGCTCCCGCGCGGCGCGCGATCCGCTTCCTCGCGATCCTCGTCGGCGTCGCCCTGGTGCTGACCGCGGTGCTCGCGCTCGGGCTCGCGCGCCGGCTGTCGCGTCCGATCGACGCGCTGGTCGCGCGTACGCAGGCGATCGCGCACGGTGACCTCACGCCTCGGCCGACGGCGGGGCCGACCGAGGTACGCGCGCTGGGCGCCGCGATGGACAAGATGACGACGGAGCTCGACACCTCGCGCAGGGCCCTCGCCGACAAGGAGCGGCTCGCGCGCGAGCTCGAGATCGCGGCGCGCATCCAGACCTCGATCCTGCCGCGCAACCTCGACGTCGAGGGGCTCGAGATCGCCGCGAAGATGATGACCGCGACCGAGGTCGGCGGCGACTACTACGACGTGCTCCCCGTCGAGGATGGCTGCTGGATCGCGGTGGGCGACGCGTCCGGGCACGGCCTGACCGCCGGGCTCGTCATGATGATGGTGCAGACCGGCGTCGCGACGCTCGTCCACGCGCAGCCCGATGCGAACCCCAAGGACGTGGTCCGCGCGATCAACGGGGTGCTGTACGACAACATCCACGAGCGCCTGGAGGCCGAGCGGCATATGACCCTGTCGCTGCTGCGCTATCGCCGCGGCGGTGATCTCCGCATCGCGGGCGCGCACATGGACGGCATCGTGTGGCGCGCCGCGACGAAGACCATCGAGCTGCTCGCGACCCCGGGCACGTTCCTCGCGATCACGCAGGACATCGACCACGTCAACCAGGAGGCGACGTGGCAGCTGCACGACGGCGACCTCCTGGTCCTCCTGACCGACGGCGTCACCGAGGCCGAGAACGCGGCCGGGGCGTCGTTCGACTACCAGGGCGTCACCCGCATCGTCGAGGAGCGCTGCGGGGAGCCCGTCGCCGCGATCCGGGACGCCCTGTTCGCGGCGTTGATCAGGCATTCCCCCGCGCTGGAAGATGACGCTACTATTATGGTTCTGCGTTACGCCGCCGCGGGACGGAACACGTAATGGCCGAGAGCTCCATCGATCTGGGCATCAACGTCGGGATCGTCGCGCTCGCGCGTGGCTTCATCACGATCGAGGCGTTCGCGCGCGGCATCGACTCGCTGGCGAAGCGCGGCCGCGCGGTGTCCGTGCGTGACCTGTGGCTCGGGCCCGGTGGCCTCGACGAGCATCAGCTCGCGGCCGTGCTCGACGCGATCGGACCCAACACGGGCCGCGACACGATGCTGTTCGTGGCCGACTCCGCGAAGGTGACCGGGGCGACCATCCCGCCCGATCCCACGACGCAGCCCGGCCGCATCAACGCCGGGAACCGGCTCTCGAGCGCACCGATCGGCAGCGCCACCGCGCCGACCGATGCGTCGCTCGTGCCCGCGATCCCGCAGCCCATTCCCGCGCAGTCGACGGCCCCGATCACCATGACCGGGATCCCGCAGGACCTGATGAACGCGCGCTACAAGCGGATGTTCCCGCTCGGCGCCGGTGGCCTGGGAGAGGTGACCGCCTGCGAGGACCTGGTGCTCGGGCGGACCGTGGCGGTCAAGGCCGGCCACCAGGGCGGCGACGTGGACTCGTACTCCGCGAAGGTGATCCTGGCGCGCGAGGCGCGGATCATCTCGTCGCTCGAGCACCCGAACATCATCCCGATCTACGACGCCGGCACCGACCCGTCGCGCGGTCCGTTCTACGTGATGCGCCAGGTGACGGACACCTCGCTCGAGGTGATCCTGCGCCGTCGCCGGCTCGGCGAGGGCGATCCGCGCGACTACACGCTCGGCCGCCTGCTGCGCTACTTCCTCCAGATCTGCAACGCCGTCGACTACGCGCACCACCGCGGCGTGATCCACTGCGACATCAAGCCGGCGAACATCCTGCTCGGCGAGTACGGCGAGGTGCTCCTCGTCGACTGGGGGCTCGCGCAGTCGCGCCAGCATCCGCTCGGTGTCCGCGGCGGCACGCTCGGCTACATGGCGCCCGAGCAGATGGATCCGGCGATCGAACGGTTCGACGAGCGCACCGACGTGTTCGCGCTCGGCGCGATCCTGTACGAGATCCTCGCCGGCCAGCCCGCGTTCCCCGAGATGAAGCACTCGACGATGCGGAGCGCGGGACTGCGGAGCGAGATCCAGGCGCGGCTCGCGATGTACCAGCTGCCGCCGCTGCCCTCGCAGCTGCGGCCCGACGTCGAGGCGCAGGAGATCGAGGACATCTGCATGCGCGCGATCGCGATCGATCGCGAGCAGCGGCTGCGGAGCGCGCGCGAGCTCGCCGACGCGATCGACGAGTTCATCGAAGGCGCCAAGCAGAAGGAGCGCAAGCGCCTCGAGGCCGATGCGAGCGCCGACGCCGGCGACGAGCTCGCCGAGCGCTATCACGAGTTCATCGAGTCACGGCCGGAGAAGCTCACGGTGTTCCGCGCGCTGCGCGCCGACGTGGTGCCATGGGCCAAGGCCGACGACAAGCAGGACCTGTGGGACGCCGAGGACATCATCCGGGTGACCGATGCGCTGACCGTGCGCACGTTCCAGTCCGCGGTGTCGGCGTACGAGCGCGCCCTCGAGGCGGTGCCCAAGCACGCACGCGCGCGGCGCGGACTCGCGCGGCTCTACATGTCCGAGCTGCAGCGCGCGCGCCGGCGCGGCGATGCGCTCGACGAGATCGCGTACGAGCAGCTGCTGCGCGAGGTCGATGACGGCGAGCTCTCGCGCGAGCTGTCTCGCGACGGCACGCTCGAGCTCTCGATCTCCGAGCACGCCAAGCAGGTGACGCTGGCCAAGCTGGTCGAGCGCGAGCGCCGCCTCGTCGAGGGCACGGCGCTGGTGATCGCGAGCCCGCCCGGGATGAG
>DATLHR010000543.1:0-10779 GCA_035539815.1 Kofleriaceae bacterium | reverse complement strand
ATCTGAGTTCTGGGCCGTGGTTCCGGAATGGGTTCTGGGTTCCGAAACCGGGATGAAAATCCCGGAACGGAGCATCCGCGACGGCGTAGAGCGCTGAGCGCGGTGAGCCGGCGCGCCGGACCCGGGTTCGAGATCCATAGCGGAGTGCACGCGCGGCGGGTCACGGCGGTCAGTGCGGCGTCACGCGATCTGCAGCTGTCTGCGCGTTTGTCTGGATCCTGGCGGCGGCGGGCGCGTCGGTGGGTCCGTCAGACAGCGACGACGAGCTCGCCCCGGGGATTCTGATGGCGCGTTCGTCATCGCCTGGCGCGGCCGCGCGCGTCGACCAGCGCGGCGTTGGCCTGGTCACGGGCCACGACGGCTGGCGCGTCGAAGTGGCAGGGCGGCGCCGCTGCGCCGGACGGTGGCGACGGCGCTAGCGGTGCGCGCGTGACGCGTGCGACGCGGAGCGCGTACGGCGGGTGGTGTGAGGGCGGGCGCGCGAACCGCGATGGTTGCGGCGGTCGCCGTCGTGCGTCGCGGTGTGTTTGCGCGGAGAGCGGGCCGCAGCGCGAGCCCCAGCGCGGCGGCCACCACGCGCGTGGGCGGCCTGCGTGGGTGTGGGGCCCTCGCCGGCGAGCGAGGCTTTGAGGGCGGCCATGAGGTCACCGACCTCGGGGCGAGGTTCGGCGGTCGGCGCGACGATCTCGCCGCCCTTTGCCTTCTCGGCGATCAGGTGGCGGACGCGGCCCTTGACCTCGTCGGTGTACTGGGAGGCGTCGAACTCGTCGTGGCGGAGCTGGTCGATGAGCTTGCCGGCCATGCCGAGCTCGGCGGGCTTGGGCTTGGCGAGCGTGGGCATGCCGACCTCGCTCCACGGCTTGACCTCGTCGGCGTAGCGGAGCTGGTGCATGACGAGCCCATCCTCGAAGGGGCGCAGCATGACGATGTATTCCTTGCCGCGCGCGGCGTACGCGGCGACGGCGGCGAGGTCGGCGTGCTCGAGGGCGTCGCGCATGAGCCGGTAGGCGCGATCGCCGCCGCGGTCGGGCGCGAGGTAGTAGCTCGCGGTGATGTAGAGGGGATCGATCGCGGAGAGCGGGACGAACTCGCGGACCTCGATCGCGTCGGAGGCGACGGCCTCCAGGGCCTTGAGCTCTTCCTTGGAGAGCTCGACGAAGTTGCCGCGCGAGATCTCGAAGCCCTTGATCATCTCGTCGCGCTCGACGCGGCCGTGCCGCGGACACTCGTAGTACTGCTTGAGGCGCTCGCCGCAGCCTTCGTGCACGAGATGGAAATGGAGCTCGTGCGAGGGCTCGTTGGTCGAATAGATCTTCACGGGGATCGAGACGAGGCCGAACGAGATCGTCGCGGTGTCGATGGCACGGGCGGGCATGGGGAGGAGGCGTGCGATCGGCGTACCAGCGAGGGCGTGCGCCGTCGCCGCACGAGGTCGACGGCACGCCGCTCGCACGATGTGAGGACATGCTCGCGCTGCGTGTTGGTCTGATCGCGATCCTCGCCGGTGCGTGTGCCGAGATGCCGGAGCGAAGGGTCGAGGCGCCGCAGCAGGTTGGGCCCGCGATCGGCGAGTCGACCGCCATGGGGCCCGCCGACTCGACGCGACCGCTCGCGCCCGAGGTGCCGGGCGGTGTGCCCGAGAACGTCGGGCCGGGGCTGGCGATCACACCACCGGCGCCCGGGGCGCCCGCGCCCACCCAGCCGTCCGCACCGGCCGCGGCGGCGGCGGTCGCGGAGAATGGAGGGATCTACATCCTGCCCGTCGAGCCCGAGCCGCCACCACCGGTGTTCCAGCCGCCGCCGCCGCCGGACACCTACGAGATCGAGGACTACGGCGAGGGATAGGCCGACTGGGGCCACTCGACGGCAGGTGCTAGTCAGCTGTACACCCGTGACGATGGAACCGGCCACCATCGCGGCGCTGCTCCGCGAGCTCGCGATCTACTACGAGCTCGACGGAGACAAGCACCGAGCGTTCGCGTACGAGCGCGCCGCGGGGACCGTGCAGGCGGCGAACGGGCTGCATCGGCTGATCGACGAGGGCCGCCTCGAGGAGCTGCCGAATGTGGGGCCCTCGACGGCCCGCGTGGTCGCCGAGCTCGCGCGGCGCGGGACGAGCGCGCTGCTCGAGCGGCTGCGCGCGAAGTGGCCGCCGGTGGTGATCGAGCTCGCGCAGCTGCCACGCGTCGGCGTGCTGAAGGCGCGCAAGATCCACCAGGCGTTCGCGCCCGCGGACCTCGATACGGTCGCGGAGCTGTGCCGCAAAGGAGCGCTGCGCGAGCTGCCCGGGCTCGGCAAGGTTAGCGAGCAGAAGATCCTGCAGTCCATCGAGGAGCGACGGCTCAACGGTGCGCGCGTGCTGCTCGTCGATGCCGAGGACAGCGCGGCGTCCCTGGCCCAGCACCTCCGCGGCGAGCCTGCCGCACTCGCCGTCGAGCTGTGTGGGCCGGTGCGGCGGTGGAGCGAGGTGATCGACCATCTCGCGTACGCCGTCGCGACGCGCGAGCCCGACGCCGTGATCGCGCGGCTCGCCGGCTTCGCGCTCGTGACGTCGGTGGATCGCTCGCAGACGCCGATCACCGCCTTCCTCGCCGGCGGGCTGCGCGCAGAGCTGTACCTCGCCCCGCCCGAGAAGCTGGGCTGGGCACAGGTGCGGGCCACCGGCTCGCCCGAGCACGTCGCGCTGCTGCGGGCGCGCGCCGCCGAGCGCGGCATGAACCTGGACGTGCTGGAGGCGGCCGACGAAGCGCATGTCTATCGCGCGCTCGCGTTGCCATGGCTGCCGCCGGAGGTGCGCGACGGTACCGACGAGATCACGGCGGCGCTGGCCGGCGACACGTTCACTGATCTCGTCACGCTCGACGATCTGCGCACCGCGACGCACTGTCACACGACGTACTCGGACGGCCGCAACTCCGTCGCCGAGATGGTGCGCGCGGCCGCGGAGCTCGGCTTCGACGCCATCACGATCACCGACCACTCGGCCGCGGCGAGCTATGCGGGCGGGCTCACGGCGGAGAAGCTGCGCGAGCAGGCCGCCGAGATCGCCTCGCTCGTCGCGCCCGAGGCCCGCGTGCTGCGCGGCACCGAGGCCGACATCCTCGCCGACGGCGCGATCGACGTGCCTGCGGAGCTCATCCCCGAGCTCGACGTGATCATCGCGAGCGTGCACCAGCGCTTCCAGCTCGACGAGGACGCGATGACCGCGCGCCTGGTCGCGGCCATGCGCCAGCCGTTCTTCAAGATCTGGGGCCACGCGCTCGGTCGCCTCGTGCTGCGCCGCGATCCGATCAAGGTGCGCATCGACGACGTGCTCGACGCCGCGGCCGAGTCGCGCGCCGCGATCGAGATCAACGGCGATCCGTATCGGCTCGATCTCGATCCCGTGAACGCGCGCAGGGCGGCCGCACGCGGCCTCAAGTTCGTGCTGTCGAGCGACGCACACTCGGTCAAAGGCCTGGGGGCCGCGCGGTTTGCCGTCGGGATGGCGCGCCGCGCGCGGATCCGCAAGCACCAGGTGCTGAACGCCCTGCCCGTCGACGAGCTCGCCGCCATCGTCCGACCCGCCTGAGGCTGGCACTGTCGATGCAGCGCATTGCCGCATGGCCCGCAGCGCCAGTGCGCGAAAGCTCGAGAAGTACCGCTCGATGCGCGACTTCTCTCGCACACCCGAACCCAGCGGCGAGACGCAGCGCCTGGCTGCCGGAAATTCGTTCGTCATCCAGAAGCACGCCGCGCGCAGGCTGCACTACGACTTCCGCCTGGAGCTCGACGGCGTGCTGCTGTCGTGGTCGGTCCCGAAGGGCCCGAGCCTCTCGCCGACGGAGCGCCGCCTCGCCGTGCGTACCGAGGATCATCCAATCGACTATGGAGACTTCGAGGGCGTCATCCCCGAGGGCTACGGTGCCGGGACCGTGGCCGTGTGGGATCGGGGGACGTGGGAGGCCAGGAACGATCCGCACGACATGCTCGCGAAGGGACGGCTGTCGTTCACGCTGCACGGCGAGAAGCTGCATGGCCGCTGGCACCTCGTCCGCACCAAGCCGCAGGGCAAGCAGGAGAGCTGGCTCCTGTTCAAGGGCCGCGATGACGATGCGGACGAAGACGCCGACATCGTCGAGGACCAGCCCAACAGCGTGCTGACCGGGCGCTCGCTCGAGGACATCGCGAGCGAGGCCGATCGCACCTGGCAGTCGCACCGCCGCTCCGAGCCGACGCACCTCCACGACATCGTCGCGCAGCTGCCGCTGGGCTTCGAGCTCACCAACCTCGACAAGGTCATGTATCCCGAGCAGGGGATCACGAAAGGCGCCCTCATCGCGTATCTCGCGGTGGTCGCCGAGTGGATGCTGCCGCACGTCGCACGCCGCCCCCTCACGGTCGTCCGGTGCCCGGACGGTCACCACAAGCACTGCTTCTATCAGAAGGCGCTGCTGCCCGGTGCACCGCCCGCGATCAAGCCGCTCCACCTCGAGGAGAGCGACGGCAGCAAGGCCACGTACATGCAGATCGACAGCCTGGAAGGGCTCGTCGCGCTCGCGCAGCTCGGCGTGCTCGAGACTCACACGTGGGGCTCGCACACCGACAAGCTCGAGCGTCCCGATCTGCTCGTGTTCGATCTCGATCCGGATGTCGGCCTCGGCTGGGAGCGTGTCGCCCTCGCCGCGTTCGAGCTGCGCCGGCGCCTCCACGACCTCGGCCTGACGAGCTGGCTCAAGACCACCGGAGGCAAGGGCCTGCACGTCGTCGTTCCCGTCGAGCGCCGCCTCGACTGGGACGAGACCAAGGCGTTCACGCAGTCCGTCGTCGAGCAGATGGAGCAGGAAGATCCGGCGGCCTACACGACGAACATGTCCAAGCGCGCACGCAAGGGCAAGGTCTTCCTCGACTACCTGCGCAATGGCCGCGGTGCCACCTTCATCGCGCCGTACTCGCCGCGCGCACGCGCCGGCGCGCCCGTCGCGGTGCCGATCACGTGGGAGGAGCTCGCGCACAACGTCGATCCACTCGCGTTCACCACGGCCACGGTGCCGCGCCGGCTCGGCGCGCTCAAGCGCGATCCGTGGCGCGACCTCCTCACCACGAAGCAGGCGATCACGGCGGCGATGCGCCGGAAGGCGGCCTAATGAACGACCGAACCAGCGATCCCGGCATCATCGAAGGGCGGCTCCTCGAGCTCGCCTACACGACCGACGCGAAGATCACGCCGCAGGTGCTCGCGTACTACGCGAACTGCTCGATCGAGGATGCCGAACGAGTCCTCGATCGCCTGGTCGCGCGCGACCGCATCGCGATGGAGATCGAGGACGACGGCACGATCCGCTACGACGTCCCGAATCGCCAGAAGCTCCAGCCGCGCCGCGAGGAGCGCCCGCCGCCGCGGCTCGAGACGGCGATCGTCCGCCGCGCACCGATGGCGCTGCGCTACGGCGGCTCGAGCCCCGCGCTCGCCGCGCTGCTCAGCCTCGTGCTCCCCGGCGCGGGCCAGCTCTACGCGGGCCGCCCGCTCGCCGCACTGCTGTGGTTCCTCGTCGTCACCGCGGGTTACTCGCTCCTCTTGCCCGGCCTCGTCCTCCACCTGTTCTGCGTGGCCTCGGCGGCGAGCTCGGCGAACCGGCTCGTCTCGCCGATGCACCCGCCCGCCTGACCGGGGTCAGGGCGTGGCTGGCGTCTCGAACACCTTCGGATCGATCTTCGGATCGATCTCGACGGACTTGAGCTCGAGCTTCGTCTTGCGCGCGCCCTGGCCGGTCGAGGTGCTCGTGCGCTTGTGCGCGATCTTGATCCCGCTGACCGCCTTGTAGTCGGCGAACTCGTCGGTCTCCGTCGTGGCGGACGCCGCGTCGATGTAGCTGGTGCGCGTGACGAGCTTCGTCGCCTTGTCGATGTAGATCGCGACCTCCACGTTCGGCAGCGGCGACGCGATCTTCACGACCGCGTTCGGCTTGCCGTTGATGGTCTCGTCGGGCGCAGGGCGCAGCTTCGCGTTCGGGTCGGCCGCCTTGAGCAGCAGCAGCTCCGGCTCGCGCCAGCGCTCGAACTCGATCTGCTTGAAGTCCTGCGCGCCGATCGTCACCACCGCGGGCTTGCCCGTCTGCGGATTCGGCGCGAGCTGCCAGCCGGTCTTGCCGTTGACGCCGATCACCACCTTGCCGAGGCCGACGAGCGTGGCGTCGATCCGCATCTTGTCGGGCAGCACGAACAGGCGCTCGGTCTCGACCTTCACGGTCTGCGGGCCCATCGTCGTCTCGCCCACGGCGAGCATCTTGAACGCCTTGATCCCGGCGAGCTTGGCCTTGCCGCCCTTCGCAGCGATCGCCTCGTCGACGAGCTTCTTCGCCGCCTCGGCCGCCTTGGCGTCCACCACGACCTCCTGCTTCGGCGCCTCGGGCGACACCGGATCCGTGAACGCCACCTTCTCGTAGCGCCAGCCCGCCTTCTGCAGCTGCGGCTCGAGGTCCTTCGCGTCGCCGACCATCACGACCACGTAGTCCTTGGGGTCGAGGATCTCGTGCGCCGCGCGCTTCGCCGACGCGACGTCGACCTTACCGACGGCGAGCGGATAGTTCGCGAGGTACTCCCTGCCGAAGCCGTGCAGCTCGGCGGCGATCAGCGCTGCGCCGGCCTCCGCGGCGGTCTGGAACCGCAGGCCATAGCTGCCAGCGATGTTCGCGATCGCCGCGTCGACCTCGGCCTGCGTCGGGCCCTCCTGCGCCATCTTCGCGATCTCGCCGAGCAGCAGCTTCGTGGTCGGGACCGCCTCCGCGTTGCGGGTGAACGTCGTCACCACGAACGAGCCCTTGTCGAGGTTCCGGTCGAACGCAGAGCTCGCACCGTAGGTCTTTCCGCCCTCGACGCGCACGACCCTCATCAGCCGCGAGCTGAAGGCGCCACCGCCGAGGGTGTAGTTCCACACGAGCGAGTCGAAGAACCGCGGGTCTTCGTGCTTGATCCCGAACTGCGCCACGCGGATGTGCGTCTGGGTCTGGCCCGGCTTGTCGACGAGCCGGATCTTGCTGCCCGACAGCCCCGGCTCCTTGTACTGCGGCGACGGTGGCACCGGGCCCTTGGCCCACGCACCGAACGAGCGCTCGAGGTCGCCCTTGAGCTTCTTGGGATCGACGTCGCCCGTGACGACGAGCATCGCGTTCGCCGGCACGAACCACGCCCTGTGCCACGCGACGAGGTCCTCGCGCTTGATCGCCGCGATCGACGACTCGCTGTCGATCCAGCCGCGAACGTGATCGTTCCCCCACAAGAGGTTTTGCACGTGCGCCGACGCGAGCGCGCCCGCATCGTCGAGGCGGTTGCGCACCCTCGCGATCTCCTGCTCGCGCACCTTCACGAGCTCGGACTCGGGGAAGTTGGGCTGCGTGATCATCTCGGGCAGCAGCTCGAAGCACGTCTTCGCGTTGCGCGCGAGCACGCTGCACGACACGAGGGTCGCCTCGTAGGTCGCGTCCGCGGCGATCGTGCCGCCGACGAAGTCGATCGCCTTCGCGAGGGCGAGCGCGTCGCGTCGCTTGGTGCCCTTGACCAGCATGTCGGCCGTGAGCTCCGACACGCCGAGCCGCGCACGCGGCTCGTGCATGCGGCCCGCACGGACGGCGAGCTGCATCGACATCACCGGCAGGCGGTCGCTCTTGATCACGAACACCTGCAGGCCGTTGGCGAGCTTGTACGAGTCGATCGCCGGCAGCTCGACCGCGGCCGGCGGCTTGGGCGCGGGCGGCGCGATCAGATCCGTACGCCCGGACCACGCATCCGCGGTGACCGGATTCTTCGACTCCGTCGGCTTCGCGACGTTGGCATCACCATCGCCGGGCAGCGTGGGCACCGGGGTCGGCGCGGGCTTGGGGCCGCACGCGGCGACCAGCACGAGGACGAGGAGAGAGATGAGGAAGAGAAATGCGCGCTTCATGGTCAGCGCCCCTTCGGAGGAATCACGACGATGGTCGCTTGGTCGGGCGTCATGTATTGCTTGACGACGCGCTTCACGTCGGCGGCCGAGACCTTCTCGATCTGGTCGACGTCGTTCATGAACGATCGTGGGTCGCCGGTGAGGATCCACGAGCGGCCGATCGCCTCGGCGAGGCCGGTCACGTTCTCGAGCGAGAACACGAACCCGGCCTGCACCTGATTCTTCGCCTTGCGCAGCTCGTTGGCCGTCGGCCCCGTCTTGCCGAGCTTCGCGAGCTCGTCGAAGATCGCGGCCTCGACGCCGTCCGCCTGCGCGGGATCGAGATACACGCCGAGCGCGAGCGTCATCCCGGGGTCCTCGCGCACCAGCGACTCGATGCCACCGTCGAGGGCGAGCGGACGCTTCGTCTTCGGGTCGATCTTCTTCAAGCGCTGCTTGAGCCGCGACGACTCGCCCGCGCCGAGGATGATCGACGCGACCTGGATGCTGTAGACGTCCTTGTCCTTGGCCGCGGGGATGTGGAAGCCGACCGCCGTCAGCCCGATCTGGCCGGGCTCGACGACCTCACGCCGCTTCGCGGTCTGCTTCGGCTCCTGCGCATCCTTGGCAGGGCGCGGCGGCTCGGGCGCCTTGGGGATCGGACCTAACCACTTCTCCGCCGACGCCTTCACCGCCGCCGGGGTGACCTTGCCGGTGACGACGAGCAGCGCGTTCGACGGCTGATAGTACGCGTCGTAGAACTTCCGCAGATCCTCGACCGAGGTCGCGTCGAGGTCCTTGATCGTGCCGCCCGCCTCCCACGCGTAAGGATGCTTGGTGTAGGCGACCTCGAGGAAGCGGAGGAAGCCCTTGCGGATCGGCGAGTTCTCCTGCTGCCGGATCTCCTCCTTCACGACCTCGCGCTCGGTATCGACCATCTGCTTGCGAAACAGCAGCTTCCGCATCCGCTCCGCCTCGAGCTGGATCGCGAAGTCGAGATAGTCCGAGGGGAGCGTGTTGATGTAGTGCGTCGCGTCCGTGTCGGTCTCCGCGTTGACGTAGCCGCCCAGCCCGTTGAGGAACTGCGCATGCGCCTCGGAGCGCACGTGCTCGCTGCCCTTGAACAGCATGTGCTCGAACATGTGGGCGGAGCCGCGGCGGTCGCGGGGCTCGTCCTTGCTGCCGGCGTGGTACCAGACCTGGACCGCGACCACCGGCGCCGCGTCGGTCGGCAGCACCGCGACCTGGAGCCCGTTGGGGAGCGTGAACGTCTCGATCGCCGGAAGCTTGGAGATCGCAGCCTTGGGCGCTGGCCGCTGCGCGGCGGCCGTCAGGGGGACCACGACCGCGAGCGCGGCCACGATCGGAAACGTGCGAACCATGGAAAACACCATTGTCTGGGGTGGGAAGAAGCAGGCGGACACTACCAGCCTGGGTAGCCCTCGCCACACCCTGAGACCACGGTTCGCGCACTTACGGTTGCCAACCTGGGTAATCGACCTAACTCCTCATCCTCACCTAACGTTCGGTTCACCATTATCGGAATTGTACGGCTTGACTGGAACGAATGGAGCAGTCAGAGTGCTTGACGATGCGGCGCCGCGGAGGTGCTGCACTAAACCAGAAGGTGAATGCCGTGGCGCGTACGCAGCAAGTTTCTCAGGAGGATGGGCGGATGATCGATGTCACCGGTGTGAAGGTGTTCTCTGCCACCAAGGCCAAGGAGCGCGAGCTCCTCGGTGAGCTGATCACGGACTGGATCCGCAGCCACCCGGACCACGAGATCGTCGACAAGATCGTGACCCAGAGCTCGGACTCCGAGTTCCACTGCCTCACGATCACCCTCTTCTACAAGCACAACAAGGCCTAGGACGGAGCTGGGGGTTGACCCGGTCCCGTTGATCGGTTACCCACACGGTCCCCATGACTGAGAACTCGTTCGGAAAGCCCGTCGAAGTCGAGGTTCGCGACAGCCTCGAGAAGGCGATGAAGATCCTCAAGCAGAAGATGTCCAAGGAAGGCATCCTGCAGGAGCTCAAGCGTCGCCGCTTCTACGAGAAGCCCAGCGTCAAGAAGAAGCGGAAGACGCGCGAGGCGCGCAAGCGTCTGCGCCGCGAGATGAAGCGTCGGATCGCTCCGCCGCCCGCTCGCTGATCCTCCCGTTCTTCATTCGTGGGCATGCGCGTCCATCGGGCGCGCATTTTCATTTCGCGTGACGTCTCGTGATACCTAGGCGCCGATGAGCATCGATACGTCCTGGGTCGAGATCATCGTGCCGGTCGGCGCGAGTGACGTCGATGACGTCGCCGCGTTGATCGTGTCCGAGGTCCCCGCGGCAGCAGCCGGCACCGAGCAGCGCGGTGACGAGGTCGTGTTCTGGGCCTCAACGGCCGACGCCGCCGACGCCCTGCAGCAGACGCGCGAGGCGGTGACGCGCTGGCAGGCGAACGGCGCCGCCGTCGATCCGGCGAAGGTGCGCGTCGCCAACGCGCTCGCCGAGGAGATCTGGCGGGACGCGTGGAAGAAGTACTTCAAGGTCACGCGGCTCACGCGGCAGTTCGTCGTCGTGCCGAGCTGGGAGCGTCACGTCGCGCACGACTCCGAGGTCGTGATCGATCTCGATCCCGGCATGGCATTCGGGACCGGGACGCACGCGAGCACGCGGCTCGTGCTCGAAGAGCTGCAAGATCTCGCGGATCGCGGCGTCACGCCGGGGCGCATCCTCGACGTCGGCTGCGGCTCCGGCATCCTCTCGATCGCGGCGGTCAAGCGGTGGCCCGGGTCGACCTGCGTCGCGCTCGATAACGATCCGCTGGCGACCGACGCGACGATGGACAACGCCTCGGTGAATCGTGTGGCCGATCGGATCTCCGCGGAGC
>DATLHR010000542.1:0-10160 GCA_035539815.1 Kofleriaceae bacterium | reverse complement strand
TCGGTCATGCGGTGACGGGACCACCAGGTGCGCTTCTCGTAGCTCGCCATGGGCGCGGTTATACACACGCGTCAAGCAGCGTTCACGGGAGGAGACGTGGTCTCGCCGAGTTAGCCGTGGCCCGGCGCTTGCTGTCCCGGCCTCTCCATGCGCCTTCGCTTGCTCGCCGTTGCCGGCCTCGCCCTCTTTCTGTCCGGTTGCTCGCTGTTCATGCGGTCGATCGAGAAGCCAACCGCGCAGGTGCGCGGGGTCTCCGTCACATCGGCGGCGCTCATCGGCGTCAAGGGCGAGCTGTCGCTCGATGTCTCGAACCCGAACGCGTTTGGCGTCCCCCTACAGTCGATCGACTGGCAGCTCTCCGTCGGCGGCTCGCGCGCGGCGACCGGTCAGGTCGAGCTCTCGCAGACCATCCCGGCCAAGGGCGTCGCGCCGGTGACCACGTCCCTGACGATCCTCGCCGGCGATGCGGCTGCGCTCGGTATCGTGCTCGCGAACGGAGCACGGAACTACGAGCTCGCGGCGCGGCTCACGTTCTCGACGAAGATCGGGCCGCTCACGGTCGACGTCCGCCACACCGGCACGCTCGGCGGCACCGGCGGCGTGCTCGGGCAGGCGCGCGCGCTCGGGCTGTGAGGGCTCAGCGTTGCCGCGCGCCGTCGCGGCTGTAGACCAGCGTGGTGCCCACGGCGGCACCGAACCTCCGGGCTTCCTGCCCACCCTCGTCGACGAACACCTGCGCGCCGCGGATCTCTGCGGCACGCTCGACCAGCGCGTCGCCGGCGTCGCGCGGCGCTGCGCCGGGCCGCACGATCACCACATGGACTTGCACGTCGCGCCGGAGGGCCGCGAGCTCGGCGAGCTCTCCGAGCTTCGCGCGCGGCGCCGGCGCGTCGCTGTCGACGAACAGCACCACGTTCACGACGCCCGTCGCCGGCGCCATCACGCTGTCGGCCGGCCACGTCGCGGCGCCGCTCACCGGCGGCGCCTGGTAACGGGAGACGGCGCCGAATGCTGCCGCGACCCCGATGAACCACGCAGCGACGACCGGTGCCACGACCCGCGTGCTCATGTCACCAACTCAGCTCGCCCGCCGCGCGACGTCCAGTCGCACGCGCACGCTCCCGGCGCACGACGACGAAATTACGGGTCTACACGTACGGGAGCGTCCTCGTGCACCCTCCCCTCGAGGTCCAGATCGACGCGGCGCTGGAACGTCGCCGACTTGATCCACATCGCTTCGAACGGCCGCTTCGTCGGCGGCGGGCGCAGCTCCGTACGCCCCGCAGCGATGTCGAGGGACACCGCGTCCATCGCGACGAAGTGATGATCGAGGAACTCGATCGTCACCTTCCCGAGTGCCTCCGCCGTCTCGATCCGCAGCGTGCCCGTTGGCAGGGCATCCGGCGCGGGCAGCCCCTGCTGCCGACGCGCGTCACGCTCGAACGACACCGCGAACGCAGGCGCCCCGGGATCCGGCGCGGTGTAGCTCTTCGCCCATGGCGCCTCGCCCGGTACGAGCTCCGCTTCGTCATCGGTGAGCCGGCGATCGAGCGGTCCGGTGTGTCCGAACCCGTCCGCGACCGGGCCCACCATCAGCCGCGGCGCACCGCCTGCATCGACGACGAACACGCCGAGCCGCGGACGCTTCGCGCCGAGGTAGTGGATGCCGCGCTCCTGATCGCGGTCGTACGTCGCGTAGTCGGCGACGAATGCGGCGTCCTTGAGGCCGACGTCGAGGTTCGGGAACAGATCCATGTACCAGCCATCGAAGGTCGCGAGCGGTGTCGTCGTGCCGTAGCCAGCCGCGAACGTGTCGCGGCGCTCGACGATCATGGCGAGGAAGCGCTTCGCCTGCGCCGAGAGCGGCCGGTTCGCGAGCTGCTCGTCGGAGAGCGCGGCGAGCACGCGCATCAGGCGCTCGAGACGGCGGAAGTAGGCGGTCGCGCCGGTCGTGCCCGCCGGATCGAGCTCGCGGAACACCGCCTGCCCGCGCTTCGCATACGCCGCGAGCGCGCGGTACGTCGCCGGCGCAGGCTCGACGTAGCCGTCCGGAATCTCGCAGCCGCCTTGGTCGTAGAGCTGCGCCTCGACGAGGACGTGGTTGTGGCGCAGCTGCCCGTACGCGACGAGCGCGGTGTCGAGCCGTAGGTCCTGATAGGCGGCGGTGTCCATGAACGCCGGCATCGCGCCGCGCGGCTTGTCGGCGAGCGCGCGGATCGCGGCGAGCCACGTGGTGTAGAGGTCGTCGCCGGCGGGGATCGCGGCCAGCTCGCGCCGCGCGTCGACCAGGCGCGCGTGCTCCTCGGCGGTGGGCGCCAGGTGCGCGAGGGCGCGATCGTGACCGAGCATGAAGCCGATCTCCGCGGCGCGGAGGTCTGGACCGCGTTCCTTCGCGAGCGACCACATCGCCTGGGTGCCGGGGGTGATGCGCGGACCGAGCACGGTCGCGATCACGGGCAGGTTCGTCACCGCCGGGTTGGGGTGCAGGTTCGTCGTGCGCACGAAGCCGGTCCCGATCGCGGTGCGCAGCTTGGCGGGCGTGCGCGCGAGGTCGAGCGTGGTGATGCCCGCTTGCTTGCGCAGGGCGAGCAGCTGCGCGAGCGAGACATCCTCGCGCTTGCCCGCGATCGAGGCCCACGCACGATCGAGCGTCGTCACGTGCTTCAGCGCACCGGTACGCTGCGCGAGATCCGCGAGCGCGAGCGCGACGACGGCCTCGCGTGGCGTCTCGCTCGGATCCGGGGCATCACCCGGCTGCGAGCTGCGCGTGTCGCGCGACACGAGGTTGAGCTCGACGCGCGACAGCCACATCGCCGCGCGGAAGTAGCGATCGAGCCCGCGAAAATCACTCGCGGCGTAGTGTCCGCGCGGCGTGAACTGGCTGGCGTCGAAGTTGCGCCGCCGCCCGAACAGCTCGATCTCCTCGGTCCCGCGCGCGCGTTCGATCGCCGCGAGCAGCGGCGCCGCCGCCAGTCCGCCTGCCGGACCGAGCTCGCTCGGCACGTGCTGACCGGCGAGCAACGAGCGCGCGACCGTCAGGTACTGGTCGAGATCCTCGGCGACCTCCTTCGGATAGTGCTTGGCCGCCGCGGGCAGGCCGCAGTGCAACGCGCCCAGCAAGCTGTCGAGCTCGCCGATCAACCGTCGCTCCTCGACCGCGCCGAACAGCATGTCGTGCGACGCGTAGACCGTGTGGAGGATCGAATCGAGGCTGACGAACACCGGCAGTTGCGCGCGATGAACGTCGTAGTACGCGGTCGTGTACGTGCCGTACGACAACCGCTCCGGCACGACGAAGCCGTCGCGCGCGAGCTGCGCCTCCTCGCTCGGCGTCAGCGCGAGCGCGTTGCGGACGAGGTCTCGATGCCGTGGGGGCGTCGTGTGGTCCCACCCGCGCGTGGACATCGGCGCGGGCGCGGGGCGGCGCAGCGTCAACAAGTCGCTGGCGAGCTTGTCGCGGTGGCGCGTATCGCAGATGCCCGCCGACGGGCGCTTCCGGTTGATCTCCGCGAGCTTTTCATCGAGCGTCTTGCCGCCCATGTCGTCGTCGACGACGAAGGGCTCGTCGACGACGACCGGTTCCTCCGGCGTCTGCGGCTCGGGATACGCGATGAAGCCGTGGACGACCGAGCGCTGGCACGCGTGCTTCTGCCACGGCTCGGGCGGCGCCGAGAGCTCCGTTCCGCCGGCCCATGCTTCCTCGGCGGCGTCGGCATCGGCGTCGGGATCGGGCGCGATGGCCGGCGCAGGTGCTGCTGTGCGCGCGAGCGGAGACGCCGTGGTTGGTGCGCTTCGTACGTTCGGCGTGACGCTCGTCGACGCGGAGCACGCTGCGAGGATGGCGAGGGCGATCGGTGGTCGCATCTGGCCATGAGACGTCGCAAAGCCCCGAAAGTTGTGCGGTTTATTTCACGCGGGCTGCGCAACCGCGCCGTGCGACGCGTGTCGTCGTTAGTTCAACCAGATCTTGGTACCGGTGACGCGGACCTCGCCCTTCGCCTCGACGGTCGCGTCTTCCTCGGCCGCGACCGCGATCTTGCCGCCCTCGATCGCGACCTGCTCGCTGCCCTTGATCTCCACGCGGCTCGACTCGATCTCGACCGCCTCGCTCGCCTTGAGCTGGAGTCGCACACTCTCCATCTGGAGCACCGGGCCTTGCTCGGTCAGCTTGATGCGCAGCTCGAGCATGCCCGACTCGTTGCGGATCTCCACGAGCTGATCGCTGCCCTGCTCCGAGATGACCAGCTTCTTGCCGTCCTTCAGGAACACCTCGCGCTCGCTATCGGCGGTCTCCTCGACGGCCGTCTCGGTCACGAGCTTCTCCTTGGGACCCGCGGACATGGCTCCAGGGTAACACACCCTCGGCAGCCCTCCCCGAAGGAACCTAGGTCGCTCAGGATCCGTATATCCTTGGCCACAGGAGCCCGATGCCCGCCCCGTTCCCCGACGCGATGAAGCAATTGGTGCGAGCGAAGTTCTGCACCTTCCAGCTCAAGGTCCCTTCCGACTGGAAGCAGCCCGAAGGCGAGGCGGCTTCGCAGTTCAACGGCGCGTTCAAGGACAACGAGCTCGTCACGCCGCCGGATACGCCGCTGTTCCTGCCGGCGACGATGAACAAGTACCACACCGACGCGCAGCGCGAGGCGAACAAGAACTACGGCGACTTCATGGATGGGATCTCGGCGGCGATCTGCGACGCCTGGAGCCAGTGGCAGAAGGCCGCGACGCTGGTCACCGTGATGATCAACGCCAGCATGGCTGCCGGCGGTCAGGTCGTGGGCCCGCCGTGGGCGCCGCTGATCCTCGCGAAGGCGCCGATGGCGAACCCGTTCCAGGTCAAGCACAGCACCGCGATCGCGAACGCGCTTTCCACCGCGTGGCTGACCTACACCGCGTCGATCAAGGTGCCGGGCCTGCCGTGGTATCCGGCGTTCCTCGCGAGCCCCGGCCCGATCGCGCCGCCGATGCCGAATATCCCGGCGCCGCTGCAGTCACTCGTCCAGGTGCCGGTCTCGCTCGCGCCAGCGATCCTCGCGCAGCAGATGTTCGGGCTCTATGCCGATCCCACGACACCGTTCACTCGCGAGCTGTTCGAGGCGATCGCCGATGGGTTCGACAAGTGCTTCAAGATCTGGCAGAGCTCGACGATGATCACGAACGTGATGGGCACCGGACCGGTCCCCACGTTCGCACCACCGCTCGTGCCTGTCGGCCCGGTCGTCGGTGGGTTCGGTAACATGACCCCCGGCGGATTTGTCTAAGGAGCCCCATGCCCCCGCAAGGACGAGTTGGAGACAAGGCCCAGGTTCCGGCGGACTCGCACGGCTGCCCCGGGTGTGCGCATCCGTGCATCGGCCCGGGCACGGCGGGCTCGCCCGACGTGCTGACCAACGGGCGCCCGTCGCTGCGCCTTCAAGATCCGGGCGTGCACTCGTCGTGCTGTGGCCCCAACACGTGGATCGCCACGAAGGGCAGCAGCACGGTGTTCATCAACAACAAGCCCGCGCACCGCAAGACCGACCAGACCACCCATTGCGGTGGAGTCGGCATGCTCGTCGAGGGCAGTGACAACGTCATGGTCGGCGGCTGACGTTAGTGGGGCGTCATGGGTGAGAAAGGACGTCGGCACTGATGCCGCCCTGGATCACCATCTCGCCCTTCGTCTCGTGAACGGCGGCTTCGCCCATTCTGGCCTCGACCTCGCCGTTGGTCTCGTGGACAGCCGCGCCCTCGTCGATCAGGCACACGGGGATGTCCTCGCGGCCTTCCCGTCGTTCGTCGCCGCGCAGCGCGTAAGCTGCCGCACCCGCGCCCGCGAGTAGCGTCACCGCACCGGCCGCCATGATGCGGAGGCGGCGCTTGCGGCGCACGCCGACCGCGCAGTCCTTGAGGAGGATCGTACCGTCGGCGCGCTGGAAGTAGCGCACGCACAGCTTGCCCTCCTTCTCGAGGATCAGCGCCTCCGCCTCGTCGCGCGTCATCTCCGACAGGTTGTAGACGTTCTTCTTGCAGTCGCCGCACGCGCGCACGCGCTCGTCACCGACCATCTTCGACCAGTCGGCCGAGCACGGCGATGCGACGCGAAGATTCGGCAGCACCGGCAGCGTGCGGCGCGCGCGGGCGTCGTCGAGCAAGCGCGCCGCGTCCGCGACCTCGCGCGTCTTCGCGGCGAGCTCCGCCTCGAGCGTGGCGTGGCGAGCGGTCAGCGCTTCGAGATCATCGCGGTAAGCGGCCATGCGTCCTTGCACGCATGACCGCAGCGCCTCGATCTAGTTCCCTATTTCTTCGTGCCGGCCGTCGAGTAAAGGGCGGGCTCGACGTGGGCGGGCGCCGCCTTGTTCTCGGCGACGGTGAACGACTCGGCATCCGACGGGAACGCACCGCTGCGCACGTCGGCGACGTAGTGCGCGACCGCGCCCTTGATGGTCGCGCCGAGCGTCTCGTAGCGGCGCACGAACCGCGGCTTGAACGACTCGTCCATGCCGAGCATGTCGTACACGACGAGGACCTGGCCGTCGCAGCCCGCGCCCGCGCCGATGCCGATCGTGGGCACCGACACGGCGGCGCTGATCTCGCGAGCGATGTCGGCGGGGATGGCCTCGAGGACGATCGCATAGGCGCCGGCCTCCTCGAGCGTGCGGGCATCGGCGAGCAGCCGCTCGCGACCGCCGGGGTCGCGGCCCTGGACCTTGAACCCGCCGAGCTGATGGAAGCTCTGCGGCGTCAGGCCGATGTGGCCCATGACCGGGATGCCCGCGCCGACCAGGCGGCTCACGAGCTCGGCGTGGACCGCCCCGCCCTCCAGCTTGACGGAGTGGCAGTTGCCCTCCTTCATCAGCTTGCCGGCGCTGGTCATCCCCTGCTCGATCGACGCCTGATACGACATGAAGGGCATGTCGCCGACGACGTGGGCTCGGCGGGCGCCGCGCGCGACCGCGCGACAGTGGTACGCGATCTCGTCGAGCGTGACGGGAAGCGTGGTTTCGTGGCCTTGCACCACCATGCCGAGGGAGTCGCCGACCAGCAGCACGTCGGCGCCGGCCTCGTCGAGCAGGCGCGCGAACGTGGCGTCGTAGGCGGTGAGCATGGCGATTCTCTCACCACGCTCTTTCATCTGCCGCAGGGTCTGGATGGTGACGCGACGAGGAGTCGTCTGCATTCCGTCCACCTTTCTCTTGTCAGGTTCACCTTCGGTGAGTCACGCGCCGGACCATCCGGCTACGTGCTTGTGGGTGACCTATCGCGGTTGTAGCACCGATCGGGAGTCGTCGTGCAAGTGGCTTTTTTCGCAGGCGGGAGTGGGAGGCATGGGCGCTGCACCGTCGGGGTTCCATGGGCACCCTACGTTCCATTCCCGATCCGCAGCTCGACGAGGACGCGGAGGTAACGAACGACGATCGCGTCACCGCGATGGTCATGGCGAGCGGATCTTCGTTCGAGATGTTCAGCGCTCTCATCGCGCTGGTGATGGCGGTCCTCGCGATCGCCGGGTACTTCCCGATCTACCTGGCGGCGATCGCCACGGTCGCGATCGGCTTTGCGCTGCTGGCGCAAGGAGGCACGGTGGCGGCGCGCTGGCGCAAGGCGGCTCGGCTTGCGGGAAGCGAGCACAGCGAAGCGATGAGCGCGACCACCGAGATGTTGGGAGGGGCGATCGCCGTCATCCTGGGGCTGCTCGCCCTCGTCGACGTCTCACCGATGTCCCTGCTACCGGCCGCGGCCCTCGTGCTCGGCATCGCCGTGTTGCTTGGTGGGCCCGCGCAGCCCGACCTCGTGGACGCGGCGCCGACCGCGGCTCCCCTGGGCGGGACGAGGACGCGATCGGCGGTGCGCTCCTCGGGCGGGGTGATGGTGATCGGCGGCCTGCTCGCGATCGTGCTCGGCGTGCTCGCCGCGACCGGCCTGGCCCCCGTGTTACCGCTGACCTTGATCGCGCTCGTGTGCGTCGCCGCCTCGCTCGCGGTCGCTGGCGGCAGCTTGTTCGCGCTGTTCGCCCGCCGCCTCGCCTGAGCGGGAGGTTCGATCAAGCGCGCAGGCGCTTGCGCTCGACGACGACCTGCACGGTCTGAGCTCCGCGCACGAGCGTCACCGCGATCGTCGTCCCCACCGTACCGCGGATGCGCGCGATCGCATCGTCGAAGCCGAGCGTCGTGATCGGGACTCCATCGAGCGCGACGAGACGGTCACCGGGGAGCACGCCGGCGACCGCGGCGCCGCTCTCGGGGAACACCAGGTCGACGCGCAGCGCATCGCCATCGGGCGCGAGCTTGACGCCGATGCCGACGAGCTCGAGCGACGGCTGCTCGCCGGGCGCGAGCTTGGCCAGCGCGATCGTGAGCGGCCCGAGCGTGCCGCCCTCGACGGCGACCAGCCCGGCCTCGACGCGCGGGTGATAGTCGCCCGCCCCGACGGAGATCGAGACCGGCCCGGGCCGCAGCCCGGTGAGCTCGAACGTACCGTCATCGCGCGTCACGGTGCCGGCGTTCGCGGGCGTCGCGCTCGCGCCCCCGCCCGGCCCCTCGCGCATCACGCGCGCGTAGGGAAGCGGCTTGCCCGACGCCTTGTCGACGACCACGCCGCGCAGCGTCGCGCCCGCGGTGACGACGACCTTGGCGTCGGTCGCACCGGCGGACACTTGCACCGGCTCGCTCGGCGCCCACCCGCTCGCGGAGGCGACGAGCTCGTAGTCGCCCGGCGCGACGTGCACGGAGAACCGGCCGTCGGGCTCGACGAGCGAGCGCGCCATCACGAGCTCGCGGCGGATGCCATCGCGGCGCAGCACGAGCAGCGTGAACGCGGGAATGACCTCGCCGCCCGATGACACCACCGTGCCCGCGATCGATTGCCCGCGATCGAGCGCCAGCACGAGGCCGCTCGTCCCGCCTCTGACGCCGGGCTTGGTGAGCGAGGCGCGCGACTCGTCCTCGGCGACCAGGACGTACGCTCCACGATCGAGCGCCTCGAGGACGAACTCACCGTCGGGGCCGCTGGTCGCGAGTGCGGGCGAACGCGGGGTCGCGGGCTCCTTGCCCGGAGGATCGTCCGGGAACGCACGCACGAGCACGCCGGCGATCGGCTCGCCGCGCTCGTCGACAGTGCGGCCGCGGATCGTGAGGTCGCGCGCAGCCGCCTCGCCGAGCTTGATCTCGAGCTGCTTGGTGATCGCGACGTTGCCATCGAGCCGCGCCCAGCCGCGCTGATCGCCGCGCACCGCCTCGAGCACTGCGTCGTCGGCGGCGTGAAACACGAAGCCGCCCTTCGCATCGGTGGTCCACTCGGTGACGAGCTTCTCGAGCTCCTGCTCGCCCGAGCCGTTGCCGAGCAGCCGTACGCGCGCGCCGGAGACCGGAGCGCCGCGGGCGTCGACAACCTTGCCGTGATAATCGACCGCCGGGAACAGGAACACGGTCAGGCCGCGGACCGCGCGATGCTTGGCGATGAACGCGTGCACGCCGGAGTGCTCGAGCTCGGGCGCATACGGCAAGAAGCCCGGCGCGCTGACCGCAGTCAGCACGTAGCGACCCTGCGCCTCGGGAGTCAGCTCGAACGCACCATCCGCGCGCGTGCGCACCGTGACCGCGCCCGCATCGCCCGTGAACGTCAGCTCGGCGTCGGGCACGCCGCCGCCGGTCGACCAGTTGATCACGCGGCCGCTCACGCCGCCCGCGCTGTCGGGCACGAGCTCGACCCTCGCCTTGCCCTGCCCCGGCAATGGATCCTCGACGGCGGCTGCCGCGGCGCTACCCGCGCCCGCGGCGTGGGGGGTGGCCGGCGTCGATCGCAGCACCACCGCGCGCTCGGCGCTGGTCCCCGATGCGGTCGGGGACGCGGGAGGATCGTCGCCGCGCGCGAGGTAGACGACCAGCGCACTGACGAGCGCGACCACGAGAACGACGAGCCAGAGCAGAGACGTCTTGGCCTTCACGGCGAGAGCTCCTTTGCCGACGGTGAACGGGACGAGCGCGCGCTGCCAGCGCGGGGTGGTGTCATCGAGCGCGGCGCGCAAGCGCGCGAGGCCTGTCTTCAGGCGCCAGCGCACCGTGCCGGCGGGGATGCCCAGCGCGCGGGAGATCTCGGCGGCGGTCTGTCCGTCGAGATAGCGTCTGATCACGACGACGCGGAACGGTTCGTCGAGAGCCACCAGCGCGCTCGAGCAGCTG
>DATLHR010000541.1:0-13798 GCA_035539815.1 Kofleriaceae bacterium | reverse complement strand
GCGGATCCCGTCGCCGTCGCCGCCGGAGCCGCGGAGCCCGCCGCGTCCGCAGAGCCCGCCGCCGAGCCCGCGGAGCCCGCCGCGTCCGCAGGCGTATCGAGCTTCTGCGGGCGGCCGAAGATCGGCTTGATCGAAGGCTTGTCCGCGCGCCCCTGCGTGGGGACGAGGTTCGCAGGATCCGTCTTCGCGCCGTCGACCACGAGCTTCATCGCGAGGTCGATCGGGATCCGATAGGACGCGGGCGGCGCATCAGCGGCGCTGCCGGCGTTCTTGCCGAACTGGCTGATCGCGCTCTGCTGCGTGCTCTTGATCGAGCGGGCCACGGCGTCGTTGCCGCCGTAGTCGGCCACCGTCTGAACCTCCGAGGTGTCGTTCTGATAGAACGCCTGGAGCGCGACGATGGTGACGTAGACGAGCACCGAGGCGCAGATACCAACGACGACGATGCCGATGGTGTTGAGCTTGTCGGGGTTGCGCTTGGGACCTGACATGTTCGCTCCTTACTGAACTTCGTGCGCCAGCGAGAGCGGCAGCGTGGGGTCCTTGACCGGGATCAAGTTGCCCTTGAGGTTGCGGCCGATGCCGATGAGGAGGACGCCGACGAGGCCGAGCCACACCGTGACATCAACCGCCGTGAAGCCAACGTGGTGGAGCGCCGGGTTGCCGGTGAGCGGACCCGCATTGATCGCCACGCCGTCGTGGTAGGTCATCTGCCACTGGTAGCTCGGCATGACGTTCCAGTAGAGGTCGAGCCAGTGGAACACGAGCTGCCACACCGCGAAGAACACGAGCGACGGCACGATGCGCTTGGTCCAGCGCGACATCAGGATGACGAACGGGAACGCCCAGAAGCCGACGAGCATGAGGATGCTCACCCACTTCCACTCCCCGAACATCCGGTACTTGTACCAGAACGTCTCCTCCGGCATGTTGCCGTACCACTGCAGCATGAACTGGCTGAACGCCGTGTACGCCCAGAAGAACGTGAAGGCGAACATCCACTTGCCGATGTCGTGATAGTGCTCGGCGGTGACCGAGTGCACGAGCCGGCCCGAGCGCTGGATGCCGAGCACGATGAGCGCGAGCGCGCTGAACGCGCCGACGCAGGCCGAGCCCCAGAAGTTGACGCCGTAGATCGTCGAGAACCACTTCGGCGCGATCGACATCAGGATGTCGAACGACAGGAAGCAGGTCGCGAGCGCGTAGATGATCATCGCCGGCCCGGACGCGATCCGGAGCGTCTCCGAGATCTTCGGGTCGCCGCTCTCGTCCTGCTCGCGTGACTTCTTCGAGAAGTACCAGGCGAGACCACTGAAGATCACGCCATAGATCACGTAGCGAATGGCGAAGAACGTCGGGTCGAGCCAGCCGAACTTGTGCGCGAGGTGGTGGTTGAGCTCGTGGTTGTGCGCGTCGGGGTGCGCCCAGTAGTAGAGGTCCTGGTAGCCCGCGAGGAGCGGGATGATGAAGCCGAGCCCCGCGATGAAGATGATCGGGAATGCACCCGCCATCGCCTCGCAGATCCGGCGCACCGCGGTGACCCAGCGGCCGCGCACGAGATGGTGGAGCATGACGATCCACAGCATCCCGACCGAGATGCTGAAGATGTAGCTCCAGCCGATCACGTAGGAATGGAAGAAGCGCGACCACTTGCTCGCGTGGCCGGCGCCCGGAGAGCTCGTCGCCGCGAGGACGATCGAGAGCCCGAGGAACACGACAGCGACGGCGAGGCCGGCCTTGGTGAGGGTCGAGCCGATCTTGCCGGCCTTGACCTTCTCGTCGGGATGAAGCGATTTCTGTAGGACGCTCATGATGTTCTCCGCCTAGCGGATCGAGTCCTGCTTGTCGGCCGGCACGTCGGTTTGAGAGGCGTTCTGCGACCGCTGCAGCGCGCGCACATAGAGGACGATGGCCCAGCGATCCGCGGGCGTGATCTGCGCCGCGTAGCCAGGCATCGTGTTGAAGCCGTTGGAGATCGTGTTGAACAGCTGGCCGTTCGGCATCTGCACCGCCGAGCCCGCCGGCTTCACGAGGTCCTGCGCGGCCCACGCGCCACCACCGGCGGCGACGCGCTGCGGGATCGAGCCGTTACCCCGGCCGTCGTAGCCGTGGCACGGAGCGCAGTAGATGTTGAACCGCTCCTGGCCGCGCTTGGCGAGCGCCTCGTTGACCTCGACGGCCTTCGGGAACTCGAGCGCCCACTCGCCACCGTTGAGCCCGCGGAACAGCACGTCGTCGGCGTTGAGGTGACCGCGCGCGACCGTGCCGTCGATCTGGCCGCGGTTCGCGCGCCCATCGGCGAACAGATCCATCGCCTGGTCGGACTTGTACTTCGGCTGGAAGTCCATGTCCGCGAAGATGTGGATGTGCGGCTTGTTCGAGTGTGAGTTGCGCGCCTTCGCCGCGATCGCGAACGGGATCAGCGCGAAGGCGGTGCTCGCGACGATGAACGCCGTGATCCACTTCGGCATCTGCTTCCGCGCCGGATCCGTCTCGTAGTAGACGTTCTCGACGTCGATCGCGCCGGCGTCCTTGAGCAGCTTGACGGTCGCCTCGCGGTCGAAGTGACGATCGCGCGCCTCGATGCCGAGGACGAACGCGTCGTCGGTGACCCGCGCGAACCGATCGCTGCGGAAGAACGGGTGCCACACCTGCGGCAGCTTGTTCAGGATCCACATCCCGAAGAAGGACGCGAACACCGCGAACAGGATCGTCGCCTCGAACGCGATCGGCACGTTCGCGGGGATCGACCACGCCGGCTTACCGGCGATGTTCCACGGCCAGTTGTACGCGTTCATCCACCACTGAAGGAAGATGCCGCCGAGGAGGCCGGCGCAGCCGCCGCCGAACACGATCAACGGGAGGATGGTGCGCTTGATGCCCATCGCCTCGTCGATGCCGTGCACCGGGAACGGGCTGTAGCAATCGAAGTCGGTGTAACCGGCGTCGCGGACCTTGCGGGCCGCATCGATCAGCTCTCCCGGAGTGTCGTACTCCGCGAGGACGCCGTAGAGCTCGCCGTCACCGTAGGTGGCCGGCCCTTGGGTTTGATCGTCTTCGTGATGGTCGTGTGCGTTTGACATGGCCATGCGCTCCTAGTGGTGACCGCCCTTGGAGCCCTTCGATCCGCCTGCGTGAGCCTCGGGCATCGCGCCCTTGACCTCCGACATCGCGATCACCGGGACGTACCGGAAGAACAGGAGGAACAGCGTGAAGAACAGCCCGAGCGTGCCGACGAACAGGCCCACGTCCCACCTGGTGGGCGTGTAGTAGCTCCAGTTCGCGGGCAGGAACGAGCGGGCGAGCGACGTCGCGATGATGACGAAGCGCTCGAACCACATGCCGATGTTCACGAAGATGCACAGGATGAAGATGATGACGGGTGCCCGGCGGATCCGGCGCGACCAGAAGGCCTGCGGGATGAGCACGTTGCACGCGATCATCGCGAAGTACGACCACCAGAACGGGCCGAACGCGCGGTTGATGAAGGCGAACTTCTCGTACAGGCTGCCCGAGTACCAGGCGATGAAGAACTCGGTCGCGTAGGCGAGACCGACCATCATGCCGGTGGCGAGGAGGATCTTGCACATCGCCTCGATGTGCTCCTCCTTGATGATGTGCTTGAGGTTGAACAGGTGCCGCAGCGGCAGCATCAGCGTCAGCACCATCGCGAAGCCGGAGAAGATGGCGCCGGCGACGAAGTACGGCGGGAAGATCGTCGTGTGCCAGCCGGGGAGCTGCGAGGTCGCGAAGTCGAACGAGACGACCGAGTGCACCGAGAACACGAGCGGCGTCGCGAGGCCGGCGAGGATCAGATAAGCGCGCTCGTAGCGGTGCCAGTTGCGGGCCGAGCCGCGCCAGCCGAGCGAGAGCAAGCCGTAGATGACAGCGCGGATCTTGTCACCGCGCAGCGCCGCGCGATCGCGGAACGTCGCGAGGTCGGGGACGAGGCCCATGAACCAGAACAGGATCGACGTCGTCGCGTAGGTCGAGACCGCGAACACGTCCCACATGAGCGGGCTGCGGAACTGCGGCCACATGCCCATGTCGTTCGGGTGCGGCAGCATCCACCACGCGAACCACGGACGGCCGGTGTGCAGCAGCGGGAACAGCAGCGCGCACATGACGGCGAAGATCGTCATCGCCTCGGCGGCGCGGTTGATGCTCACGCGCCACGTCTGCCGCGTCAGGTAGAGCACGGCGGAGATCAGCGTGCCGGCGTGACCGATACCGATCCACCAGACGAAGTTGGTGATGTCCCACGCCCAACCGACGGTGTTGGAGTTACCCCACACACCGATGCCGGTCGTGACCAGGTGGTAGATGCTGATCACACCCCAGCCGAGCATGAGGAGCGCGATGCCGAGCGCGGCGAGCCACGCCTTGTGCGGTTTGGGCGCCTCCGCGACCCACGCGACGTCGCGCGTGACTCCGCGGAAGGCTTCGCGAGCCTTACCGGCCTCGTCGTGCGGACTTTCCATCGTTGCCGAGCTCATGATCAGTGACCCCCGTTACCGCCGGCCGTCTTCGCCGCGGGCATGTTCGGGTTGGGGTTACGGACGCGCGCGAGGAACCGGTTGCGCGGCTTGGTGTACGTCTCGGGGAGCAGGTCGTAGCTGCGGTTGTCCGCGTGCAGCTTCGCGACGCGGCTCGTGGGGTCGGCGAGATCGCCGAACACGATCGCCTCGGTCGGGCATGCCTGCTGGCACGCCGTCTCGATCTCTCCGTCGGGGAGTGCGCCGTTGACCGTGCCCGCGCGCTGGCCGGCGCGGATCGCGGCCTTCGCCTTGATCTTGCCGTTCTGGATGCGCTGCACGCAGAACGTGCACTTCTCCATCACGCCGCGCATGCGGACCGTGACGTCCGGGTTGAACAGGAGGCGGCGAACGCGATTGCGCGCGTCGCGCCACTCCTTGTTCCAGTCGAGGAAGTTGAACTTACGGACCTTGTACGGGCAGTTGTTGGCGCAGTACCGCGTGCCGATGCAGCGGTTGTAGGCCATGTCGTTGAGGCCTTCGTCGGAGTGTGACGTCGCACCGACCGGGCACACCTGCTCGCAGGGCGCCATCTCGCACTGCTGGCACGCGACCGGCTGGTGCACGACCTGCGGGTCATCCGGCGAGCCGCTGAAGTAGCGGTCGATGCGGATCCAGTGCATCTCGCGGTTGTTGAAGATCTCTTCGCGCCCGACGACGGGGACGTTGTTCTCCGCCTGGCAGGCGACCATGCAGGAGTTGCAGCCGGTGCACGTCGACAGGTCGATCGCCATCGCCCAGCGGTGCCCCTCGTAGTCCTTCTCCTTGAACAGCGAGAGCCCACCGGCTCCGGGGCGATCGTGGCTGCCGCCCTGGTTGCGGTCGACGAAGTACTGCGGCACCTCGCTGTCGGGGCGCCAGTCCTTGGTCTCCGAGAGCGTCTTCGCCGTGACCTCCTGGATCAGCTCCGGGAGGCGCTCGGCGATGCCCTCCTGCGTGACCGCGGGGACGAGGCCGGTGCGGATGTCCCAGTGCTCCTGGACACTCGCGAGCTCGTACTGCTTGCCGGTCGCCGACACCGAGGCCTTGCCCGCGATGTCGAAGCCCGAGCTCAGGCGAACCTTGTTGGTGTCCCAACCGACGCTCCGGGTGCCCTGGCCGCCGACGCGGCCGGCGTGCGTGCGACCGCCGCCGAGCACGAGGCCGATCGAGCCGCGGGCCTGGCCGGGGATCGTGTAGCAGGGGAGCTCGACGGACTTATCGCCGACCTTGACGTTGATCAGCGTGTCGTTCGCGATGCCGAGCGCCTGCGCGGTCTCGGGACCGACGAGCGCATAGTTGTCCCACGTGACCTTCGTCATGAAGTCCGGGGTCTCTTGCAGCCACGCGTTGTTCGCGAACCGGCCGTCGTACGAGAACGGCGACGCGACGAACGTGACCTCGATGTCGCCGTTCGCCCGCTTGGTGCCGCCGCGCTGGCTGTCGGTGAGCTGCGCCGGCGCGAAGCCGGCCACGGCCGGGCGCTCGGCGACGGGCAGCCCGGTGTTGGCCACGAAGCCGTCGTGCACGCTCTGGCGCCAGTTGGCGCCCGAGGCCGAGACCACCCCTAGCTGCGCGTGCGCTTCCTTGACCAGCTCCTCGCCGGTCTTGTTGTCGCCGAGCAGCGCCGACAAGAGCTCGATCGCCGACAGGGTGCCGTAGATCGGTGCGATCAGCGGCTGCGCGAGCGTGATCGTGCCGTCCCACGTGCGCGTGTCGCCCCACGCCTCGAGGAAGTGCGAGCGCGGCACGTGCCAGCTCGTCTTCTGCGAGGTCTCGTTCTGCGTCTCGCTGAGGTGGATCGACGTCGCGACCTTGGACAGCGCGCCGGCGAAGTCGAGATCGACGGGCGCGTCGTAGACCGGGTTGCCGCCGAGGATGATCAGCGTCGACACGCGGCCCGGCGTCGCCAGGTCCTTGACGAGGTCGGTGATCGACTGGAGGTGCGGCTTGCGGCTCGGATCCGGATCCTCGCGGTACTCGAGGGTCTCGCCGACGGCGCCGATCGTCTGGTTGATCTTCGCGACGAGCGCGTGCACGTCGGCCGGCTGGCGACGGCCCGCGATCACGACCGCGCGGCCGGTGTTCGTCTTGAGCTCGTCCGCGAGGACCTTGATGAAGGTCTGGACCTTCTGCTCCTTGAGGAACTCCGAGCCGGGACCCGCACCGCCGCCGCCGAGCGCCGCGTCGAGCGCGAGCAGGAACGGCAGCGCGAGGTCGCTGCGCAGACCGAGGCGGTGATCCGCCATCGCGCCGGTGTTGGAGTACGTGCTCTCCACCGACCACAGGCGGTTCATCTTGCCCGGACCGAGCGAGCCGCCGAGGCGACGGCTGCGGCTGTAGTCGCGGCTGAACATCATCGCCGCGGGGTGATCGATGAAGATGTCGGCGTCGATCGTGACGATGGTCTCGGCGCGGTCGAGGTGCGCGATCGGACGCAGCGGGCGGTTGAACGCCTTGCGCGTGCCCTCGCGCTCGTTGTCGTTCGACAGCGGCTCGTACTCGTGCCATTGCACGCCCTTCTGCGCGAGCAGGCCGCGGAGGTATGCCATCGTCGGCGACGACGACGCCTCGCTCAGGATCCGCGTGGTGGCGAACGCCTCCCGCAGCTTCGGAAGCGCCGCGTGGAACGTCTCCATCGACGCGCCCTTGCCCGCCGCGAGCGGGTTCTGCGAGCGGTCCGGGTCGTACATGTTCAGCACGGCGGCCTGCGCGAACGTCGAGCTGCCCGCGTGCCGCGCGGTGCCCGGGACAATGCCGCCCGCCGCGAACGGATGATCCGGGTTGCCGTCGAGCTTGATCGGGCGCCCCTCGAACGAGGTCGCAACGAGCGCGTGGCCCACGCCGGACAGCTCGAACGCCGTCGCGTACTGCTGCGTCTGGCCCGGGATGCTGCCGTCGGGGCGGCGCGCGAGCGGGACGATCTCTTCCTTCTCGTAGCGGCAGGCGCCGACACCGGCGAGCGCCATCGACGCGCCCATCAGCTGGAAGAAGTTGCGGCGGTGCATCGGGTCGATCGTGCGCGACGGTTCGGTCGCGAACTCCTTGCCCGAGCGATCGGTCTGCAGCGTGGCCTTGCCCTCGAGCTCGCGCAGTGACTTCCAGTAGCCGAACTCGGGCGTGGGCCCGATCGGGGCGAGCGACGCGTCGTCGTGCGCGTGGTGCTCGGTGTGGTCGTGCTCGTGGTGCTCGTGCACGTTGCCGTCAGTTGGCTCTTTGGCGGACATCGTCGGCTCCTAGCGGTGGCAGGTCGAGCAGTTGGTGGGCGGGTGGATGTTGTTGGCCTGCATCACCTGCTTGCCCTCGTCCTTGCCCGGGACGTAGCCCATCGTGGTCAGCGCGTCGCGCTTGCGAAGGTTCGGCTCGGGGTTGCGATGGCAGTCGAGGCACCACTGCATCGTCAGCGACTTGGCCTGGTAGACCGTGACCATCTGATCGATGCGACCGTGGCAGCTCTCGCAACCGACCGTCGCGTTCACGTGCGCGGCGTGGTTGAAGTAGACGTAGTCGGGAAGGTCGGTCACGCGCGTCCACTGCACGGCCTGATTGCCGGCGTAGGCCTCGCGGACCGGGAGGAGCAGCTCGGACTCCTTCTTCACCGTGTTGTGGCAGTTCATGCACGTCGCCGCGGGCGGCACTGCCGCCTTCGCTCCGACCTCGACGGTGGAGTGGCAGTAGCGACAGTCGAGGCCGAGCTCGCCGACGTGCAGCGCGTGGCTATACGGCACCGGTTGGTCGGGCTGATAGCCGATGCGCAGTGCTTCGGGCGTAACGCCGTAGGCGACGAGCGCCACGAGGTACACGGGCGCTCCGAGGACCAGCAAGTTGATCCACTTCTTGAGCGTCTCGGTCCATTCGGGGAATGTGAAACGAGGCATAGGGGTTCCTGCGGCTGTTCGCGCACGTGCGGGTCGCTACGCGCGCGCGACACTTGCACCACGTCTCGATACCATTTCGCAAGGTTGCGACGTGAATTCTTGAGGGCGGCGTGTCGTCGCAGCGGCCGCGTGACGCGATCGCGCGACAAACTGCCGCACAGCAGCCGCGCAATCCCTTACGTGCACGGGAGGTTCGTCAGTCGACGGTGTGCTCGCGAAGCCAACGCTGGGCGGCGGCGAGGCGCTCCGCACTGCGCACGCCGCCGGCCTGATACGCCTTCGCGGCGGCATCCACGAGATCGCGCGCACGGCCGCGTTGCTCGGGCTGCGCCCAGAGCAGCGCCGCGAGCCCCATCGCGGCGTCGGCACGGCGCTGGCCGCGGGCGCCCGCCGGCGGATCCTTGGCGAGCGCGGTCAACGCCTGCTCGAACAGCGGCTCGGCGCCCGCGCGATCGCCCTTCTTGACGGCGACCTCCGCGAGCGCGACCAGCAAGGTCCCAGCCCGGGGATGCGCGCGCGTGCCGACCTCCTTCTCGACGAGGTCGAGCGCGAGCGCGAGGTTGTCACGAGCGTCGTCGAGCGTGGCGGCGTCGGCCGTGAGCGTGGTGATGAGCTCGAATGCGGTCGCCATGGTGCTGGCGCGCGGGTGCGGGCCGAGCGCCGCGGCGCGGATCGCCTCCGCGTGGCTCCTGACTGCGCGTCGCGCGAGCTCGCGTGCCCGCGCGACGCGGCCGGCGTCGCGCTCGAGCATCGCGAGCCACGTCAGCGACGATGCGACGTCGACCGGAGGCGCTGCGAGCCTCTCGCGCATCGCGAGCGCGGCCTCGAGGTCGGTGCGCGCCGCGGCGTCGTCACCGAGCATCAGCTTGATCGTGCCGGTCACGTGGAGCGCATGCGCGCGCTGCAGATCCTCGGCAGGGAGCGCGCGCTCGACGAGCGCGAACGCACGGCCCTGGACATCGGCGGCCGCGCGGTAGTCGCCCTCGTCGAAGTGAAGTTGCGCCTGAACGCCGAGCACGTGGGCGAGCATCTTCACGTCGCGTTCGAACACCGAGCGTGCGCGCGCGAGCAGCTGCTTGGCCTCGTCGTAGTTGCCGGTGAGTTGCTCGACGTGAGCCAGGGCCAGCAGCGCGGCTCCCACCTCGGCGTGCCGCTTGCCGTACGCACGCTCCGTGACCTCCAGCGCGCGGCGCGCCACCCCGCGCGCCTCGTCGTCGCGCCCGAGTGCCTCGAGCGTCTGGGCGGCGGCGGCGAGGGCCTGGCCGAGCTCGGGGTGGTCGGGTCCGAGCGCGGGCTCGAGGATCGCGACGCGGCGCTGCTCGTGCTCGAGTGCGCGCGCCACGCCGCGCTGACCGCTCGCTCGCTCGCTCCGCGCGAGGGCTGCGAGCACCGAGGACAGCTGCACGCTCTGCTTGCCGTAGACCTGCTCGCGGATCGCCAGCGCGCGCTCGAGCGCCACGAGCGCACGTTCGTGCTCTCCCTTCGCGACGAGCAGCGCGCCCCGCGCCTCGCGCAGGTCCGCGTCGAGCGGGCCGCCATTGTCGAGCTTGGTCACCAGCGGCTCCGCCTGCGCGAGCTCGCCATCGGCCCCGGTCGTGTGCGCGATGCCGATCAGCGCGGCGGCCGTGGCGCGCTCGTCGTTGGCAGCGCGCGCCGAGGTGAGCGCCTCGCGGTAGATCGTGGCGGCGCGATCGCGATCGGGCGTGCTCGCCGCGATCGCGGCGCGCACGAGCGCTGTCTCGACCGTCACGTTCGCCGGCGTCGTCGGCGCGGTGGTCGCGGCATCACACGAGGCGAGCGGCGGCAGCGCCGACGCGAGCATGATCGCGTGATCGACGGTGGCGGCATCGGCGGTGCGCAGCACGTCGGTGACGGCACGCAGGCGCACGAGCTTGTCGTCGAAGCAGGCGACACGCGGCGCATCGCACTTCTCGCCTCGCTTGGCCGACCACTGCGCGGTGTAGTCGTCGATCCGCGCGTTGATCGCTTCGAGCGCGTGCGCGCCGTGCGGGCGCGCGGCGGTGGTGAACGCGCGCTCGATGTCCGCGCGCACGGCGGGATCCCACACGCCCGTGAGCTGGCGCTCCGAGCCCGCGCACGACGAGCCACCGCCCGCGCGATTGCGCCGCAGCTCGACCATGATCGCGACACCGACGAGCGCGGCGGTCGCGCCGGTCGCGATGACCCACGGCCACATGCGCCGTTTCGGCGCCGACGGCAGCCCCGCGTTCTTGGCGGGCGTGACCTTCTCGGTCGTGGGGTCCCCAGGCTTCCCCGCCGGCTTCTCGGCCGCCGTCTCCGCGGCCTTCTCTGCTGCTTCCTGCGCCGGCTTCGCGGCCGACTTCGCGGTCGACTTCTGCGCCGACTTCTCGGCCGACGTGTCGGGCGCTGCCTTCGCAGGCTCTGCGTCCGCCGTTGCGCCGACAGGCGGCGTCGTGCCCGTCGGCACGCGAGTCGTCACGACCGCCGCCGATGCCAGCGATGCCGGCGTCGTCGCGGTCACCGGCGGCGGCATCGTGCCCAGGGGCAGTCGCGCGACGGCGAGCTTCACCTCCGCCTTGACCGCCGAGGACGCATCGGGGAGACGCGCGACGCGCTGCAGGCAGTTCGGGCAGGTCGTGATGTGCGTCGCCACGGGCCCGCGAGGGCCTTCGATCGTGGCGCGCGAGAACGCGCGGAGGATCTCCTCCCCGGGACACCTCATCTACGACCACGCTAACAGACTCCGCCGGGTCAGAGCCATTTCGATCCGGTGCTGCGGCGCCGGTCATGACTCGGTCACGCTGTCACGGCGCGCTGGGGTAACGGTGACCATTACGTGCGTAGCGAACCGCAGCGCGCAGGTGTCACGCTGCCTCCATGCCGTCCTCGATTCCGCGCGCCGATCGTCCGCGCTGGCGTGACAACCTGCCGTTCTGGGGTGTTCACGCGGTGGCGGTCGCGGGCGCGATCTGGGTCGGCTGGAGCTGGTCCGCGTTGGCGTGGCTCGCGGGCTCCTACATCGTCCGCATGTTCGCGATCACCGCGGGCTACCATCGGTACTTCTCGCACCGCACCTTCAAGACAGGGCGCGTGTTCCAGACGCTCCTGGCCTTGGTCGCGATGTCGAGCGCGCAGCAGGGCGTGCTGTGGTGGGCGGCGCACCACCGCAATCACCACAAGAACTCGGACCTCGAGGGAGACACGCACTCACCTCGGCACCACGGGTTCTGGTGGTCGCACGTCTTGTGGATCCTCGCGCCCCGCAATCGCCGCACCGACCTCTCGCGCGTGCGCGACTTCGCCGCCTACCCGGAGCTCCGCTGGTTGGACCGCCACGACGTGCTCGTCGCGGTCGGATGGGGCGCAGCGCTCTACCTCCTCGGTGGCTCGACGGCGCTGGTGTGGGGACACTTCGTGTCGCTGGTGCTCGCGTGGCACGTCACGTTCTGCATCAACTCGCTCGCGCACGTCTGGGGCAAGCGCCGCTACGCGACCACGGACGACTCGCGCAACAACCCCCTCCTCGCGGTGCTCACGCTCGGCGAAGGCTGGCACAACAATCACCATCACTATCAGCGCTCCGCGCGGCAGGGCTTCTTCTGGTGGGAGCTCGACGTGACCTACTACATCCTGAAGGTGCTCGAGCGCCTGCGCATCGTGTGGGACGTCGAGGGCGTGCCGCGCCACGTGCGCGACGGCGAGCTCGCTCCCAGTCGTGCGCGCCTCGCCGCGCTGCCGGCCGCGACGATCGTCACGTCCGCGCCGCCGTGATCAATCGGCCGGCGCGCTGGCCTTGGGCGGGATCTTGCGCGGGCTCCTGATGTTGCCCTTCGTGACCACGACCGGCACCGGCGGCGTCATCTCGTACAAGAAGCCGCGCGTGTCGACCTTGGCGAGGAAGCGGCCCTTGTAGTTCACCCACCGCCGGTAGCCGACGGCCTGCTCGCCGCGCACCGCGTGATCGCGATGCGCGAGCAAGAACGTCGCGAGCCGCACGGCGAGCTGGTTGTACAGCCGGTGGCAACCGTGGCTCGTGCCGTTGACGATCGAGGTCACGCTCGCCGAGCCGTGCGTGCCGATGCCGTTGTCCCAGTAGGTCTCGGTGCCGTCCTTGTGCTTCACGACGTTGTCGTGCTTGAGCAGCACGAGCCCGTAGGCCGCGTGGGGGCCGGGGCCCATGATCGACGTCTTCAGCTCCCACTTGCCGTTCCTGTAGGTGTTGCGCACGAGATCGCGGTCGGGCGTCGATGGTGGCGGCAGCCAGGTCGGCGCCGCGAACAGGTTGCGCCACACGCGCGGGCCGACGTCCGACTCCTTCCACCGCTGCACGACGAAGCCGCTGGACAGCCGCACGTCGGACCAGCCGCCGATCGTCGTCGGCCACCGGATCAGCGGCCGCTGCGTCCCGTTGTCGTCGACGTACAGCACGAGCATGGGACGCTTCGCGATGCGGCGGCGGATCGGGCGCTCGTCGTACCAGACGTCGCCGCGATCGATCTCGGCGCGCAGCTCCATGTGCTTCGCGTGATACGCGGGCACCGGTGGCAGCGCGAGCGCGACGCGCACCCCCGCCGTGTGGTGCCCGAGGAACGATCGCACCGCCGCGGCATCGGTCCAGCCGAGCTGCTGCGCGGCGGCTTCGGTGGCGGCGGCGATCAAGTCGGGCGCACCGTCGCGCATCGGCTTCACGCGGCCGCGCGCCGCACGCATCGGCTCGGGATCGAGCATGCGCCCGAGGATCGGCTGCGGCCCCGTGCTCGCGGTGCCGTCCTCGATGAGGCCCGTCGCGTCGACGACGCGCTCGCGCAGGATGCGCAACGCGAGGCGGAAGTCGAGCTCGCGGCTGTCGAGCTGCATCGCCTCGCGCGTCTCCTCGTCGAGTCGCTCGTTGGGCATGAGGAAGTTGCGGCGCTGGAACAGCTCGACGCCGTCCGAGGTCCGCCACGTCATGCTGCCGTCGGTGTCCTTCGCGCCGACGTACCCCTCGCACTGCAGCTTGCGCTGCGCGGCGACGAGGCCGGCGTGGAGCGCCGCCAGTCGCTTCCACTTCGCGAGCTTCGGTGCGAGTGACTTGATCGTCGCCAGCCCCTCGAGGTCCGGCAGCTGGCGACGTGCGCGCTCCGCCTCGAGTTGCCGCTCGAGGACGGTGCGCGTCACGTCGTTCGCTTTGACCAGCGCGCCGTGATCCTGTGCGTAGGGCCGATCGAGCGCGAGGATCGGCGCCGGATCGATCGCCGCGTGACACGCGTGCCGCTCGTCATCTGCGAGTCGCTGCCGCACGATCGCCAGCGACGGCACGACACCATACAGCTCGGCGAGCTTGTCGCGCGAGTGATCGGCCGCGAGCTCGAGGTACGTCGCACGAAACACGGGCGCCGTGCCGTCCGGCTGCGGTGCGAACAGCCGCGGCGCCCACTGATCCTG
>DATLHR010000540.1:0-11744 GCA_035539815.1 Kofleriaceae bacterium | reverse complement strand
CCACAACAGGACATGTCCCGCCGCGCGGCGCACGACCCACGCGGGGGCCCCGAACACCCCGAGCCCGATCGCCTCGTCGGTGCGGCGGCGCAGCTCGTCCTTGATCGCAGCGTCCTCGGCGCGGGCGAACGCCGCGCGGATGTCGTCATCGCTCACACCGCCTCGCGCGAGCGCGGCGGCGATCACCTCATCCCGCGTGATGTCGTCGGCGCGCTCCCAGTACGCGGCGTACAGCGCGGCGATCGCCTCGGGCCACCGGGAGTGGGGGAGGGCAAGCAGCACGCGCAATGCACGGACGGTGCGCATCGGGTGCGCTGCGGGGAGCTGGAATGGGACGCCGAGCACCTCCGCCCAGCGGTGCATGTCCCTCAGATTGTGCGCCGCCTTCGCGGGGCCGAGGGTCGACATCGGGCCGTCGCCCGCGCCGATGCCGCGGAACACGCCGCCGAGCAGCATCGGGCGCCAGTCGATCGTGACCGGCAGGCGCACGGCGGCCCGGGACGCGAGATAGGCATAGGGGCACGAGAAGTCGAACCACAACTCGAGCACGTCGCGACCTTGGCACGGCTGGGTGCGGCTGTGTGGGAGCGATCGCTCACCAAAAACGACTTTCCCCGTTCTCTCGCGACGGCTATGATTCTCCCGTCGGACATGGCCAAACTGGTCGACGGCTTTAAAGACGGCAAACCGGATCTTGGACGCCGCACGTTCCTGGTGCCGGAGAATCACGCCGAGGTTCTCGCGCTCCTCTATCACGAGCAGACGGGCATCGTCGGTGGCCTCCCGGTGGGCCCCGTGACCACGGACCCGTTCGGCGCTCACGGCATTCGCATGTATCCGGATCAAGATCCGGTGGTGCTCGAAGAGACGCGTCGCTACTTCGAGAAGCTCGCCGAGCGGTTCTCGAACGATCTCCCGAAGGCGTGACGTCGCTCGTTCGTGCTAGGGTCCCGCCATCTTCGGATTGGTGAAGCGTTGTTGTTCGGTCGGGGTGGTGATGGCCGTGGTCGCTTGCGGTAGCACGCAGCGCTGCGCTGAGACCCCCACTGGCACCGGGCCGTGTGGCAAGGACACGGACTGCCGCGCGCCGCGCGTCTGCGAGCGTGGAGCGTGCGTGGACCCGCGGCCGGCGACGAGCGGCGGGGCGTCCACCGTCGCGTCGCCGGTCGGCTCGTCGGTGCCCGTGCACGGTGCTCCGCCGTTCGCGATGTTCGGCGGCGATGCGCAGCACACGGGGCGGCGCGGCGGGCCGGCACCGACGAAGGCACCGAAGCAGGTGTGGTCGGCCGCGCTCGGGGGCGTCGTCGCGGGCTCGCCGACGATCGGTCCCGATGGCACGATCTACGTCACCTCGCACGACGGCGGGCTGTACGCGTTCGACGCCGCCGGCCAGCGACGGTGGAAGCTCGCGATGGGCGATCGATCGTGGAGCACGCCCGCGGTCGCCGAGGACGGCACGATCTACGTCGGCTCCGACGACGATCACCTCTACGCGGTCACGCGCGAGGGCGCGGTGAAGTGGAAGCTACGGCTCGGTGACTGCGACCCGAAGGGCTTCGGCCCCGAGTCGTCGCGCTGTGACGTCGACGGCGGCCCGACGATCGGCCCCGACGGCACGATCTACGTCGGCGGCGACGGCATCCACGCGGTGTGGCCGGACGGGACGCTGCGCTGGAAGCTCGCGACCGCGGAGCACGTGAGCTCGACGCCGGCCCTCGGCGCCGACGGCACCGTGTATGCGGGCAGCCAGGACGATGCGCTGTACGCCGTCGCCCCCGATGGCACCAAGCGCTGGGAGGTCCGCACCGGCGGTGACGTCGACGGCGCCCCGGCGATCGGTGCCGACGGCACGATCTACGTCGGCAGCGACGACCACGCGCTGTACGCGATCGATCCTTCGGGCAGCGTGAAGTGGAAGGTCGTGACCGGCGACGACATCCGCGGCGGGCCGGCGATCGGTGCCGACGGCACGATCTACATCGGCAGCTACGACGGGCGGCTGTACGCGATCGCGCCCGATGGCAAGGTCCGCTGGAGGGTCGCCGCGGCCGACAAGATCCACGCGACCCCGGGCATCGCGTCCAACGGCCTCATCCTCGTCGGCGCCCAGGACGAACACCTCTATGCGATCGCTCCCGACGGCACGTTGCGCTGGCTCGTGCCCGTCGGCGGCGATCTCGACACGACACCCGCGATCGGACGCGACGGCACCATCTACGTGGCCGGCGACGATGCGCATCTACAAGCATTTCGATAAGCAAGGAATCCAATGACTACGTTCGATCGACAGGCCGTTATGGAGAGCCTGTCCCGCCTGGTCACGCCAGGCATCAAGTTGACCGCGCTCGCCGACGAGCTCGGCGCGCGCAAGCACGAGTACGCGGCGCTGCGAGCGCTCGTGCTCCAGCTCGTCGAGGAGGGCGTCGCCCAGATCCTCCCGGGCGGAGCGTTCGCGCTCGCGCCGTCGGGGCGCGCGAATGATCGCAAGGCACCCAAGCCGAAGCAGGAAGCGAGCGACGAGTACAACCCGCCCGACGAGCCGGGTTACGTGCCGGGCGCGCCGCCTGCGAAGACCAAGCCGCTGAAGCTCAAGGCGGCCAAGCCCGCGAAGCCGGCGAAGCCGGCGAAGCTGCCGTGGAGCTCCTCGCGTCCGGCACCCGCGCGTGCACCTGCGCCAAAGCGCGCACCGGCGGGCGAGTACGATCCGGAGACCGGCGAGGTCCGCGAGCCCGGCACGGTCGCGCATCTCGGCAAGGACGATCGCGTGATCGGCCGCATCACGGTGCACCCGGCCGGCTATGGCTTCGTCGCCACGGAGGCCGGCGAGACCGTGTTCGTGCCGGCGAAGTATCGCAACCTGTCGCTCGACGGCGATCGCGTCGCGGTCGACACGTGGCCCGGTGTGCGCGGCACCGAGGGGCGCGTGACCGAAGTGCTCGCCCGCGGGCGTGCGCGGCTCACCGGCATCCTCCGCAAGATCGGGCGCGCGGTGTACCTCGAGCCCGACGATCCGCGGATCGCCGCCGACTACGGGCGCGTGCATCTGGACGACGCGCCGATGGGCAAGGACGGCGACGCGATCGTCATCGAGATCACGCGGTACCCCGATGCTGCGCGCAAGGAGATCGCCGGCAAGCTGCTCAAGGTCCTCGGCGACCCCGACGATCCGCGCACCGAGATCGAGAAGATCCTCGCGTGCGCCGTGATCCCGATGGAGTTCCCCGACGAGGCGATCGCGCAGGCGGAAGGCACGGCGCAGGAGCTGCGCCCGACCGACCTCGCGAACCGCATCGATCTGCGCGACCGCCGGTTCTGCACGATCGATCCCGAGACCGCGCGCGACTTCGACGATGCGCTGTGCATCGAGGACGGTCCACACGGCGGCCCGCGCGTGTGGGTCGCGGTCGCGGACGTCTCGCACTACGTGCGGTGGAGTGACGCGCTCGACAAGGAAGCGACGATCCGCGGCGTCTCCGTGTATCTGCCGGATCGCGTGATCCCGATGCTGCCGCACCAGCTGTCGGCCGGCATCTGCTCGCTCAACCCGATGGTCGATCGCTGCGCGATGGTCGTGCGGCTCGACTACACCGACGAAGGCGAGCTGCACGACGTCGGCTACGCGGCGGCGGTGATCAAGAGCAAGGCGCGCCTCGACTATCCGGGCGTCGCGGCGGCGCTCGGCGGCGACTTCCGCGGGCGGCGCGAGGCCTATCGCGCGTGGCTCCCCGAGCTCGAGCGGTTGAACAAGCTCGCCCGGATCCTGCGCACCAAGCGCCGCGCGCGCGGTGCGCTCGAGCTCGAGATCGCGGAGCCCAAGGTGGTGCTCGACGCCGACGATCCGCGCCTCGTGCGAGACGTCATCAAGTCCAAGGGCGACCCGGCGGTCAAGGGCGCGTACGAGCTCGTCGAGGAGTACATGATCGCGGCCAACGAGGCCGTCGGCAGCTTCTTCCGCAAGCGCGGCGTCCCCACGGTGTGGCGCGTGCACGCGCCGCCCAAGGAGGACCGCGTCGCCCAGCTCGCCGAGCTGCTCGGCGCGTACGGCATCGGCGTCGACGTCGAGGAAGCGGTCACGCCCCTCGGCATGAAGCGCGTGCTCGATCAGATCAACGAGAAGCCCGGCGCGCAGGCGCTGTCGTTCCTCGTGCTGCGCACGCTCACGCAGGCCATCTGGGACACCGTGCCGGTCGGTCACTTCGGCCTCGCGTCCGGCGATTATCTACACTTCACGTCGCCGATCCGGCGCTACCCGGATCTCCTCGTCCACCGGCTGCTCAAGTACCACCTCCACAAGGACGGTCAACCGTCCGGCGATGGCTACACCAAGCCGCCGCCGCCCGTGGAGACGCTCACCGAGCTCGCGCACGCCTCGAGCGGCAACGAGCGCCGGGCGATGGAGGCCGAGCGCGAGGCGGTCGCGATGTACCGCGCGTACCTCATGCGGGATCAGATTCGCGAAGATTTCGAGGGCACGGTGTCCGCGGTCACCAGCTTCGGTGCCTTCGTCGAGATCGAGGAGCCGTTCGTCGAGGGGTTGATCAAGACCGAGTCGCTCGGTGACGAGCCGTTCGCGTTCGACGAGATCCACATGCGCCTGTCCGGTCGCCGGACCGGTCGCTCGATCTCGCTCGGCGACAAGGTGAAGGTCCGGATCATCAACGTCTCGGTGATCCGCCGGCGCATCGACTTCGAGCTGGTCGCGACCGCCGCGTCGAACAAGCTGCGGCCCGCGCTCGAGCCGTCACCCCGCGCCGGGATCGCGAAGCGCAAGCAGGCCGGCCGCGAGGTCGAGCGCGCGCAGCGCGGGCGCGTCGAACGCGGCGCGGCCCCGCGTGCCGCAGCGTCCGGCGGCAAGCTCCGCCTCGGTGTCTCGCATCGCGGCATGCGCGATCGCGACGGCGATGAAGCGCCGCGCGGGCGCGGCAAGGCCGGAGCGGGTCGCGGGAAGCCCCGCGGCAAGCGCCGGTAGCTACGCCTTCGAGCGCTTGCCACGCTTTCGGGGCGTGCGCGGGAACGCGCGCACGTTACGCGCGATAGCGGGCGCATCGACGAGCAGCGCGAGGATCCTCGGGTCGGCCTGCAACCGCGATCGGCCCGAGCTCGGGAGCCTCGTCCACCACGTCCGGCGCCGTGATCTCCAGATCTCTCGCACGCGGCACTTGGCGGACACAAGGCTGGGGAATATCGGCCGGGCAACGCGAGGTCTGATGCGCGAGTCAAGGTAGGAGACCATGCGTACGTCCAAGTTCCTCGCAGTTGCATTCACCACGGCGCTGGCCGGCATCGCCGTCGCGAAGCCCGTGACCAAGCCCGCCCCCGCGCCCGCTCTCGATCCCGACGCCGATTCGATGTCGATCACGATGATCTCTAGCAAGGGCCGGCTCGGCGTCGGCGTGATCCAGATCAGCCCCGAGCTGCGCTCGCACCTCGGCGCGCCCGCGGACCGCGGCGTCCTCGTCGACATGGTCAAGGCCGATAGCCCCGCTGCGAAGGCGGGCGTTCGCGTCGGTGATGTGATGGTCGAGGTCGACGGCGAGGCCGCGACGTCGGCGATGGACATGCTGTCGGCGATGTCCGACCGCAAGCAGGGCGAAGCGGTCGCGATCGGCGTGGTCCGCGACGGCAAGCGCGCCGACCTCACGGCGACGCTGACCGAGGATGCGGGCCCGGCCATGCAGCGTCAGAGCCGCAGCTTCAACTTCGGGCAGATGGATCCGCGGTTCCAGCAGTGGTTCGACGCCAGCGGCATGGGGGCGATGGACGCATTCGCGCCGTTCGGCCCAGGGCGCGACCGCGCGCTTCAGCAGCGCGTCGACGAGCTCGAGCAGCGCCTGCGGAAGCTCGAGCAGAAGAAGTATCACTGAGATCGCGCCGGGCCCCCACCGTTACCCGACCGCGGCGGCTCGGCGCCTGACGGCGCGTACGTGACCCTCGTGTTCGTGGGGCGTGCGTCTTCATGGATCGCGGCTCGCCGCGTGGACCTTGTGTTACGGGCTGCTCGCGCCGCCCGCGTTTGCCAGCCCGTTCAGCGGCAAGCTGGCGCAGGACGGCCTCGGCATCGAGGTCGCCGCCATCGTGCAGGGCGGCGGCTCCGAGTTCGCCGCCAACAACGTAGGACTCTCGCCGAGCGCGCAGGGTATCGTCCTGCGCGACCGCAACGGCATGTCCTCGCGCATGGTGATCGGCCTCGTGATCGCGATCGCCGGTGCGATGGCGGCGTCCGGACCGAAGAGCGTCGAGCGCAAGAGCTACGTCTCGGGCGACTACATCGTCACGGAGACGAAGACGACCTACTACAGCGAAGAAGAGAAGCGCCAGATGCGCGAGAACACCAGCAAGACCATCGACGGTGTGTTCTCGACGAAGTACTCCGACATGGAGCTCCAGCTGTACTCGCGCGACCGGTTCGGGTTCGGCGACACGAGCGGCTACAAGATCAACTTCCTCATCGGCGCCGGTGACAGCATCGCGTTCGAGAGCGGCTTCGGGTTCGGTAGCGCGACCTCGCTCGTCGACCACGCCGGGACGCCGACGACGGTGGCCTACGACTATCTCGGCATGCCGTTCCGGGTGTCGGCGGTGGCGGGCCCCGTGCGGATCGCGGCGTCGTACGAATGGAACTGGCTGAAGTACGGCGTCGAGGACGAGGAGCGCGTGCTGCACATGGACGACGCGGGCATGCCCACCGTACGCACCGCGAGCCACCCGTGGCACCTCGACGCGTCGACGGTCGTGCTCCGCCGCCTCGCGCTGCACGCGGGGCTCACGGCGCAGCAGATCAAGAAGCCCGGCGATCTGGGGTACTTCCTGCAGGCGGGGGTGCTGTTTTGAGGGCCGCCGGCTCCTTGCTCGCGCTCCTCGTGCTCGCAGCCACGCCGCGCGCGTGGGCCGACGAGGCGCCACCCAGCGAGGCGCCACCCAGCGACACGCCGGCGAACTCCGCGCCGCCGAGCGCTCCGCCGTCGAGCGATCCGCCGTGGCGGATGTGCGGCGCTCACTCTGCCTCAGCGTGCGGCGAGCGCCTCGAGCAGCTTGCGGCGCGTGATCGGCTTGGCGACCAGCGCGCGCACGCCGAGCTCCTTGGCGCGGCGGCGATGCTCGGGGTTCGCGCGCGACGTGATGATCACGATCGGCGTCGTGCGAAAGCGATCGTCCTTGCGCAGCCGCGCGATCAGGTCGAAGCCGTCGACCTGCGGCATCTCGAGATCGGTGACCACGAGGTCGTAGCGCAGCTGCTTGGTCATCTGCAGCGCGCGCGCGCCGTCCTCGGCGACGTCGACGATCCAGCCCTCGCGTCCGAGCATGCTGGTCATCGCTTCGCGGATCGCGCGCGAGTCGTCGACCACCAGCGCTCGGCCGGCGAGCACGAGCGGTGCAGACGCCGCGTCGGTGATCGCGTGCGCCGGTGCGTCCGGGTGGGCGCGGTGCACGAGCTGCGCGGGGTCGAGGATCAGCTGCACCTTGCCGGAGCCGCTGATCGTGGCGCCCGCATACAGCGTGAGCGAGGCGAGCAGGGGGCCGAGCGGCTTGATGATGATCTCGCGCGGCCCGATGATCTTGTCGACGGTGCAGACCAGCGTCTGCCCGGCGAACGACACGACGATGCCCGGGCGCCGGTCCGTCGCGCTGGTGTGGCCGAGCAGCTTCTCGAGCCGGAGCACGGGCACGACCTCGTGCCGGAAGGTCACCGTGGTCTCGGTCGGCTCGACGAGCATGGTGTCGACCACGTGGACATTGGGGACCGCGTAGACCTGACCTCCGACCTTGAACAGCATCGCCTGCGCGAGCGCCGTCGACAGCGGTAGCCGCAGGCTGAACGTGGTGCCGCGCTGCGGGATGCTCGAGATCTGGACCTCGCCACCGAGCTTCGCCACGGTCTGCCGCACGAGGCCGATGCCGATGCCGCGGCCCGCGAGCTCGTCGGCGTCGCCGCGCACGGAGACGCCGGTGCCGAGCAAGGCATCGAGCACCTCGGCGTCATTGGCGTGCTGCGCGCGCGTCGCGCTCCATTGCCCGGTCGCGACCAGGCGCTCGCGCAGCGCGACGGTGTCGATGCCGCGGCCGTCGTCGCTGACGTCGAGCACGAGGAGGTTGCCGTCCTGCCGCGCACGCAGCGTGATCGTCGCGGCGGCGGGCTTGCCGCGCGCGATGCGCTCACCCGGCGGCTCGACGCCGTGCGCGATCGCGTTGCGCAAGAGCTGCGTGATCGGATCGGCGAGCTGCTCGGCGACCGCCTTGTCGAACTCGGTGTCCTCGCCGATCGTGCGCAGGTCGACGTGCACGCCGGTCGCGCGGCGCAGGGCGCGCAGCGTGCGCGCGGCGTGCATCATCAGATCGCGCGCGGGCCCCATGCGGATGCGCGTGAGCCCCTGTTGCAGCTCGCCGATGGTGCGGCGCAGCGCCTCGATCTCGTCGAGCAGCGCCGCGGTGGTCTGGCTGAGCAGCGCGGCCTGGCCCGCGAGCTCGCTCTCCGTCTCGCCGAGCATGCCGCGGTTCGGCGGCCCCTCGGCGTCGAGCGTGTCGCGCAACGACTGCCGGGTACGCGCGAGGTCGCGGGCCAGCGTACGCAGCAGCTGCACGCGCCGCTCGATGCGCGTGCGATCGAACAACAGCTCACCCGCCGACGACATGAGCTCGTCGATCCGCTCGGGCTCGACACGCAAGAACGCCTTGGGCTCGGGCGCGGGCACGTGATCCGGCACCTGCTCGAGCACGGGCTCGGGCGGCGGCTCGACCTCCGCCGGCGGGACCGACTCGCGCCGGCGGTCGGGCCGGACGATCAGATCGATCTGATCGCGCAGCTTCTCGGCCGCCGCTTCGCCCGCCGGCTCGGTCGCGACGTCGAGGTACGCGCGCATGCCGTCGGCGACCTCGACTAACAGGTCTGCCGTCGCCTCCGTCCACGGCGAGGGCTCGCGGCCGATCGCGGCGAGCGCGCTCTCGAGCCGGTGCGCGAGGTCGACCATGCCCGCGAGCCCGACGGTGCCCGCCGCACCCTTCAGCGTGTGGGTCACGCGCATCATTTCGGTCAGCGCGTCCGGCGTCGGCTTCGCGGTGCCACCCGCGAGCACGCGCGCCGTCACTTGCTCGAGCGCGTCCTGCGCCTCGGTGCGGAACAGCTGCCGCAGCATCACCAGCTCGTCGGCGTCGAAGTCGAGCTCGTCGCTCATGGCTGCTCCGCCGTCGCGGCGGTGAGCACTTCCTGCGCGCGCCGCACCAGCGCCGTCGGATCGAGCAGCGTCAGCTCGCGGCCACCCGCGTCGACGATCGCGCCCTCGTGCTCCGGCAGCGACCCGACGTTCTCCACCTGGTCGACGCGCAGCGCGCACACCACACCGTCGAGCTCGATCACGAGCGCGCCGTCACCCTGGCGCACGGGCGGGCCGGGCGGCTGATCGAGCAGCGCCGCGACGTCGAGCACCGGCAAGATCGTGCCGTGGAGGTTGCAGACGCCGCCGAGGGCGGCCGGCGCCGTCGGGACGCCGGTGACGAACCCGAGGCTCACGACCTCGCGCACCCAGCGCAGCTCGAGCGCGTATCGCGTCGTGCCGAGCACGAACACGATGACATTGCGCAGCTCGTCCACTGCACGAAGTTACCCCAATGCCCGTGCGATAACGGCGCATGGCCTGGATCAAGATTCCCGCCGAGCACCATCCGCTGTTCCACGCTGCCCTTCCGAAAGATCCGCGGGTCTCGACGCTGCTGATGTTCGGTGGCCTCGCGGCCAAGGTGAATGGGCAGATGTTCGCCGGGTTGTTCGCACGCTCCGCGCTCGTGAAGCTCTCCGCCGACGATCAGGCCCGCGCCCTCGCGCTCGATGGCGCAGGGCCCTTCGATCCGATGGGCAACGGCCGCATCATGCGGGACACCGTGATGCTTCCAGACTCGATCATGGAGGAGCCCGAGGAGCTCCGCGATTGGCTACGCCGCGGCTTCGACTACGTGCTCACGCTGCCGCCCAAGGCGAAGAAGTCAGCCGGGAGAAGCGCGGCGGAGAAGAGAGCAGTGGAGAAGACAGCCGCGAAGAAGGTTACGGCGAAGAAACCCGGCCCGAAGAAGGCCGCTGCGAGGACGAAAGCGCACCGCCGCTAAGCGCGTCGCGCGCGGCCTCGAAGGCCGCAGCCGCCTACGACTCAGCTCGCGGCCTTGGTCTCGAGGACCAATTCCGGGCGCGCCCTATGCTCGACGACCTCGCGGGTCACGACGCACTCCTTGACGCCGGTGAGCGACGGGATCTCGTACATCACGTCGAGCATCACCTCTTCGAGGATCGCGCGCAGGCCGCGCGCACCCGACTGGCGGCGCGAGGCCTCCTCGGCGATCGCGGTCAGCGCGTCGGGGCGGAAGTTCAGCTTCACGCCCTCGAGGTCGAACAGCCGCTGGTACTGCTTGGCCAGCGCGTTCTTCGGCTTCCACAGCACCTCGGTCAGCGCGTCGACGTCGAGCGCGTCGCACGAGACGATCACGGGCAGGCGGCCCATGAACTCGGGGATCATCCCGAACTTCATGAGGTCCTCGGTGCGGGCCTGGCGGCGCAGCGCGTCCTTGTCGTCCTCGGCGGTCGACATGTGCGAGCCGAATCCGAGGCCGCGCTGGCCGGTGCGGCGGCGGACGATGTCCTCGAGGCCGTTGAACGCTCCGCAGCAGATGAACAGGATGTCCGTCGTATCGATCTGGATCAGCTCCTGCTGCGGCCGGTTGCGGGCGCCATCGGGCGTGATCGTCGCGGTCTTGCCCTCGAGGATCTTGAGCAGCGCCTGCTGCACGCCCTCGCCCGACACGTCGCGGGTAGGAGAGGGCGCGCCGCCCTTGCGCGCGATCTTGTCGATCTCGTCGATGCAGATGATGCCGCGGGCGGTCTTCTCGACGTCACCCCCGGCCGCGCGGAACAGCGCCTTGACCACGCTCTCCACGTCCTCGCCGACATAGCCGGCCTCGGTCAGCGTGGTGGCGTCCGCGATCGCGAACGGCACATCGAGCTTCTTGGCGAGGGTCTGCGCGAGCAGGGTCTTTCCCGAGCCGGTGGGGCCGATCAGGAGGATGTTGCCCTTCTGGAGCTCGACATCCGTCTGCTTGCCGCGCAGTCCGATCCGCTTGTAGTGGTTATAGACCGCGACTGACAGCGCCCGCTTCGCGTCCTTCTGTCCGACGACGTAGCGGTCAAGCTCCTCGACAATCGCCCGCGGTGGCGGGTACTTCGGGCGCTCGGACGCTTCCTCCTTCGCGAGGATGTCGTTGCACAGAGTCACGCACTGATCGCAGATGAAGACTCGCGGTCCGCTGATGAGCTTTCGCACCTCGCGCCGCTGCTTTCCGCAGAAGGAGCAGTGGAACTCTTCCATCCAGCTCCAATTCTTACATGTTCCCGGGGGCAGGCAACAGCGTGAAGCAGCCTTAGCCAGCCTCGGAAGGTTGTCCGTCGGGCCGCTTGACCCGGGAGCGATGCGGAGGGGATCACTTGCCTCGCCGTGCGCGCCGTCGTCATCTGTGCCGACCCTGACCACGCCCAGGACCCTGGGGCGGTGGCGACGCTGCTCGTCGAGCTCGGCTGCCGGGTGACGCTGGGACGCTTTGATCTCGGTGGTCTCGACCTCGACGCACTTGCTCACAAGGCGCCCAACGTGGTCGTCGTCGAGGCAGGCGACGATCTCGCGCGTGCGCAAAAAACGATCAAGCGGCTGCGCGACGACGGGCCGCTCGTAGAAGTTCCGATCCTCCTCGCGGTCACGGTGGCCCGCCTC
>DATLHR010000539.1:0-4630 GCA_035539815.1 Kofleriaceae bacterium | reverse complement strand
TGGTGACGAACGTCAGCTTGGTCTTCTCGGGGATCGCGGGCACCGCGCTGCCCGAGCCGGCGGCGCTGCCGGCCTCCGCCGAGCCCGACCCCGCACCGCTGCCGGTGTTGTTCGTCGCGACCGCGGAACCAGCGCTGCCGTTGTCCGGCTGCGCGGAACCCGAGCCGGTGGCCGAGCCGGTGGGATCGTCGATGGGCTGCGAGCTGCCGCTCGCCGGCCCCGCACCACTGGCCTGATCGCTGCCCGCGGCGACCGCCGACGACTCCTTGCCGCCCTTCGACAGCACGACCGCGACGCCCGCGCCCGCGGCGACGAGGATCGCGACCGCGGCGATCAAGAAGCCGGTCTTGCCCTTCTTCTTATTGGGGGCGACCTCACCGGCCGAGGCGCCGAGCGTCGTCGGCACCGCCTGGCCGGGCGGATAGATGCCCGACGGTGGCACGAGCGAACCAGGCGTCGGCGTGAACGGCGTGATCGAGGCGCGGGCGGGCAGCGGCGCGTTCGACGGCATCAGCTGCCGCTGGAGGAACTCGCCCGGTCCACCGTGCGCGGCGACGTATCCATACGGATCCGTCATCGCGCGCGCGAACTCGTCCATCGTCGGATAGCGCAGCTCCGGGCGCTTCTCGAGCGCCTTGAGCACGACCACCTCGATGCGCGCGTCGAGCATCTGGAACTGCGACGGCGGCACCGGATGCTGCGTGAGGTGCTGGACGAGGATCTCGCCGTAGCCTTCGCCGATGAACGGCACGCGGCCGGTCAGCATCTCGTACAGCACGATGCCGAGCGCGTAGATGTCCGTGCGCAGATCGACGTTGGGCCGGCCCTCGCACTGCTCGGGCGACATGTAGGCCGGCGTGCCCATCACGATGCCCGTCCGGGTCTTGTGCGAGCTCACGCCGCTCGAGTCGGTGAGCTTGGCGATGCCGAAGTCGAGCAGCTTGACGAAGTCCTTCTCGCGGCCGCGCTGGATCAACATGATGTTGTCCGGCTTCAGATCGCGGTGGACGATGTTGCTGCGGTGGGAGGCGCCGAGGGCGTCGGCGACCTGGAGCGCGATCGTCAGCGCGCGCTCGGGCGGCAGCGGTGCCTCGCTCCGGATCAGCTGCGACAGCGACTGGCCGGCGAGGTACTCCATGATGAAGTACATCAGCCGGTCGCGGCCGCCTGCCTCGATCACCCCGTAGTCGACGATGTCGACGATGTTGGGGTGGTCGATATTGTTGACCGATTTGGCCTCGTCGAAGAAGCGCTTCGCGACTTCCTCGTTGTTCGAGAACTCGGCGTGAAGGACCTTGAGGGCGACCTTCTTGCCAATCGAGGGGTGCTCGGCCAGGTAGACCGATCCCATGCCACCTTCACCCAGCTTTTGGGTGACCTGGTAGTTGCCAACAGTTTGCCCGATCAGCGGGTCGGCCTGCGGGGGCCCTTGTTGCGGGTCCATGCGCTCTCCGAAACGACGGCTCATCGTAGCTCACAACCTGGTGAAAAGTCGCGGCTCGCCGGGCCACATGTCACGATATCGTCGATGCGCAGTCTCGTCGTGTGGGGTGCCATGAGTCTGCTCTTTGCGGGGTCCACGTGGGCCGATGACCTACCCGAGGTCAAATCACGGGCCGCCGTGGTCTTAGACGCAGCGACCGGCGCGGAGATCTTCGGCAAGGATGCCGACCAGATCCGTCCGATCGCCTCGACCACCAAGATCTTCGTGGCGATGGCCGTCCGCAAGAAGGGCCTCGATCTCGATGGGTGGACGGAAATCACAAAGGGCGACGCCCGGCAGGCCCGCGGCGGCGCCCGGACTCGGCTCGATGTCGGCAAGACATTCCGCAACAAAGATCTGCTGCGCGCCATGCTCATGGCGTCGGACAACCGGGCGCCGACCGCGCTCGGCCGGGCCGTGGGTCTCGATCCGGACCAGCTGGTCGCCGCGATGAACAAGGTGGCGAAGCGGCTCCACCTCAAGCGCACCAAGTTCACCGACCCCTCGGGCCTGCGCGGCAACGTGTCCACCGCACGCGAGATGGCGATCGCGCTGCGCGCCGCGCTCGAGGACGACGTGCTGCGCGGCATCATGCACGAGGACTACGCGCGCGTGGTCTCGAAGGACAACTACCTCAAGATCGACTACGGCAACACGAACCAGCCGCTGATCGCGAAGCGCTACGACGTGATCGGCGGCAAGACCGGGTTCACGCATCCCGCGGGCTACTGCTTCATCACGGGCGCGAAGTTCGACGGGCGCGAGGTCGTGATGGCGTTCCTCGGGGCGGAGGGCAAGCTGACGCGGTTCGCCGACTTCAACCGCGTCGCCTCGTGGATCGAGCGCGGGGCGCCGGGCGCGAAGATCCTCACGAAGCGACCCAAGCGCGCGCAGCCCAAGCTCGACGTCGAGGTGCGTGGCCGCGTCGCCGCACCCTGACCGTGGCATGCTCGCGGCGTGACGCTGCGCCGCCGGGAGATGCTGCAGGCCCTCGGCCTGTCCGCGGGCTCCCTCGCGTGGGCGTTCGGCTGCGGTAGCTCGCGACCGGAGGTCCAGCGCGCCGCCGGCGACGATCGCGGCGAGCTCCGCAACTGGCTGCGCGACGGGCTCGCGCGGCTCGCGGCGGTGTACCCGTCGGTGCATGCACTCGCGGTGGTCCATCACCGCACGACGGCGGCGATCGACGTGCTCGGCACGAGCGTCGCGCGCGGGCGGCGCGACGGCGTCGTGTTCACCGTGCGCGACGCCGGCGGCGTGTGGCGCGAGCACGTCACCAACGACCTCAGCCGCAACGGCATCCGCGCCGCGATCACCGTGCTCGCCGGCTCGGGTGACAAGCGCGCGAAGCTCGCGTTTCCGCCGCCCCCACCTGCCGCGCTCGGGCTCCTGCGGATCGAGGACACCGCGCTGCACGACGCGGTCACCATGATCGCGAGCGCCGACAAGATCACGTCGAGCCGCATCGTCTACGCGGCCGCGATGATCGACGTCGACGACGTGACCACGTGGTCGATCGCGCCGGATCACGATCGCGAGCAGCGCGTGCGGCGCGTGCGCCAGCGGGTCACGCGCGCGGCGTGGAACGGCGCGCGGCCCGTCGTCAGCGAGCTCGAGCGCGGATGGACCGGCGAGCTCGGCGATCAGCAGCTGCGCGAGCCCGAGGTCTCCGGGGTCAGTGCGGCCGCACTGCTGCAGATGACGCCCGGCCGGTTCGACGATGGCGAGCGCACCATCGTGCTCGCGCCCGGCGTGAGCGCGGCGATCCTCGATGTCGCCGTGCGGGGGCTGTTCGGCGCGGCGGCGGCGCGGCGGCCCGAGGTCGCGCGGCGCCTGGCGACCACCACCGGCGGCGCTTCCGCGCTGCTCACGCTCGTCGACGATCCCACGGCGCCCGGTGCATACGGCGGCTTCGCGTTCGATGACGAGGGCAAGCCCGCCGCTCCGATCACCCTCGTGGAGGCCGGCAGGATCGCGGGATGGCTCACGCGCGGCCGGCGCGCCGGGCACCTCGGGCCGCTCGAGGCCGCACCGTCGCACCTCGCACTCGCGCCCGGCGCCTTCACGCTCGCGCAGCTCGCGGGCGAGGGCTGGCTGCTCGAGGGACGCGTGACGACGGCGTTCGATCCGAGCAGCGATCGCCTCGTCGTCGGGGTCGCGCGTGCGCGCGAGCTCCGCAACGGTAGCGAGACCGGGCGCGTGTTTCCCGATGTCGAGCTCGTCACCGATCTCGCCGGGCTGCTCGCACGCGTCGATGGCGTCGGCCAGCAGGCCGAGACCGCCGTCGTACGCGACGAGCGCAACGGCGCACCGCTGTGGCGGTCGATCGCAGCACCGCACCTGCGCACGCGCGGTGTGCTGCGCGCCCGGAGCTTCGCGTGATCTCGCGCCGCGCCCTCACCGACGCACTCGCGCGCCGTCGCGTCCCCGAGTGGACCGTGATCGAGACCTCGCAGGAGCTCGCGCTCGTCGACGATCAGCGCCCCTCGCGGCGCACCGACACGCGCACGCGGTGGACCCTCATCATGCATCACGACGTCCCGCAGGGCCGCGGCTCCGCGCGCGTCGAGCTCTCGGCGCTCGACGCCAGCGCGGACACCATCATCGAGCAGGCGATCGAGCTCGCCTCCGTCGCCGTCGGTCCCGCCTGGCGCTCGACGCCGCCGGCCGCGCCCGCGAAGGTCGAGGTCCTCGATCCGGTGCTCGCGCGCGTCGCGCTCGTCGACGTCGCCGCGACCACCGTGCGCGACCTCGGCCGCCCCGCGGGCGCCACCGTCGCCGCGACGCTCGAGCTCGTGCGCGAGAAGGTCACGGTGCAGGCCCACACCGGGTTCTCGACACAGTGGACCGCGAGCACCGCGCGCGCATCGCTCCTCGTCGCCACGCGCGACCACAGCGTCGAGCTCACGCGCGAAGCGCGCCGCCTCTCCGACCTCGAGCTCGACGCGGCGCTCGCCTCCGCCGCCTCCGACCTCCAGCAGCTCGCGGCCGCCACGCCGGCCAAGCCCGGCCGCTACAGCGTCGTCCTCCGCAGCGACGCCTTCCTCCACGGTGGTGGTGTCGGCATCTGGTCCGTGTTCGCCGACCGCGCGACCGCCGACATCGAGCGGGCGGGCCTCCTTCGCTACCGCCTCGGCGCGCCCGTCGCGC
>DATLHR010000538.1:0-5487 GCA_035539815.1 Kofleriaceae bacterium | reverse complement strand
CGATGAGCCAGGTCTGCCGCTACGCCAACCGCGTCAGCTACGAGGTCCTCGCCCAGGCGGCGCCACGCCTCACGCGCGGCCTGCCCGAGCGCGAGGAGGGCCTCGACGAAGAGGCCTACTGGGCGCGCTGACGGCCCTGCGAGCGTGCCACGAGCCGCTCACCTCGGCTTGATCGCACGGAACCCAGAACCCAGAGGGCGCACGAGCTATCAATCCGTGTGCGCGGCACTCAGGACCGCACGGCCTTGGCGGCGACGTTGTTCGACGTCTGTCCCGGGGCAGCACCGCCGTATTGCGCGTGTCTGCGGTGTTGTTCTTGGGGCGATGCGCACGATGTCCCTCGATCGCGGGATCGCCGTACGCCGCTCCGCTGCGATGGTCAAACGACGTTGCTCGCTGTCGTCGATTTCGCTGTCGACACGCTGTCGATGTCACTGTTGTCGATTTTGCTTGACGGGTTCTTGCGCGCACGCGGACGCGAAGCTGCGAGGTGACGATTGATCTTCGGCGAGACGCGCTGGCTTGCGCGAGGCGCGGGCGCGCAATGGCGCGTGACCTGTCGGTGCGACGCGACCTGGGGCGTGAAGCGCGTCGCTGACCACGAGGTTGCATGCTGCGCGTCGGCCGCCGCCGTGCACTCATTGCACGAAGCGCGCGAGGTTCGCGAGCGACTCGCGCAGGCCGGTCTCGTGGTCGGCCTGGCGGATGCCCGGCGGTGGGCTCTCGGCGATGACCGTGACGAGCGTGCCGGTGGCGGTCGGCGCCAAGGTCCACGTCATGCGCATCTCGCCGGCGAACGCGGCGTCGGTGGACTCGAACTCGACGGACTGGACGATGCGGCGGCCGGGCTCGAGCGCGAGGAACGTACCGGCGGAGATGTCGCTGTGCTGGGTCGTCTTGCCCGCGGCGTTATCCACCGCGTACGCGAGCTCGATGCGGTAGCGGCCGCCGACGCGGAAGTCGTAGACGAGGACGCGGCCGGTCATCGAGCCTGGTGGGAGCCACTGCACGAGCTGCGCGGGGTCGGCGAAGGCGGCGTAGAGGGTGTCCGGCGGCGCTGCGATCGCGAGCGCGGCGTGGTCGATGCGTCCGGAGGTCATGGGAGCGCGGCGAGCGGGTAGGGGGAAGCGTCGGCGAGAATACGATCCTGGCGGCCGTGCCACGTGAGGCCGCGGACCGCGGGGTGAGCGGCGAGCACGTCGTGGATGCGCGCGAGCGCCTGACGGGCGGTGGGGCCGAGCCGTGGGCCGGTCCACGCGCGCGTGAGCTCGAGGGTGAAGCAGGAGGCGTCGCGCGCGACGAGTCGCACTGCCTCGATCGCCGGCGCGTGCGGCGGGTGGCAGGCGAGGATCGCGGTCTCGGTGGCTCGCCAGGCCACGAGCTGCGGCGTGAGTGCCTCGCCGAGCTGCTCGAGGAGGTGACGGGAGGACGCCGGGGGAACCAGCTCGAAGCGGGCGAGGGTGCGGATCTCGGGCGGGTCCTCGAGGATGCGCTGCACGTCGCGGCCCCGGCGGTAGCGCGCGACGAGCTTCTTCGTGAACGCGGCGGCCGCCGCGACGGCGAACCAGTGCATACGGAAGGTGTAGCGCGCGGCGAAAACTCGCGCACGGGCGCGCCGCTGCGGGATGCTCGCGGTGTGGACTGGGACACGGCGCTCGCCGCCTTTCGCACGTACCTCGAGGTCGAGCGCGCGTACTCGCCGCGCACCGTCGAGGTCTACCTGCGCGACGTGACCGCGCTGCGTACGCACCTGGCGGAGAAGAAGGGCAAGGACGTCGCGCTCGGTCGGCTCGGCGCGATCGAAGTGCGCAGCCAGCTCGCCGCGCTGTTTGGCGTGAACGGCCCGGCGACGATCAAGCGCAAGCTGTCGAGCGTGCGCGCGCTGTTCCGCTTCCTCGTCAAGCGCGGCGTGCTCGCGGGCAATCCCGCCGCCGCGATCCGCGGCCCGAAAGCGCCGAAGGGGCTACCGCGCGCGCTCGATGTCGACGACGCGATTCGCTTGATGACGACGCCGACGGAGACCGGCCGCACCGCGCACCGCAAGCTGTCGGCGAGCGAAGAGGCACGCCACGCGCTGCTGCGGCTGCGCGATGCGTTCCTGCTCGAGCTGCTGTACGGCACCGGGTTACGCGTGTCGGAGGCGTGCGGCCTCGACCTCACCGACATCGATCGCGATCGCTACGGCACGCCGATGGTGCTGGTGCGCCACGGCAAGGGCAACAAGTCGCGCGAGGTGCCGCTGGGGCAGCTCGCCGACGACGCGCTCGCCGTGTACCTGCCGGCGCGCCGCCAGCTCGCCAGCGCCACGGGTGATGCGAAGGCGCTGCTCGTGAACGCGAACGGCACGCGCCTCACACCGCGCTCGGTGCAGCGCATGGTGAAGCGGTGGACGATCGCCGGCGGCATCCATGCACGCGCCACGCCGCACGGCCTGCGCCACTCGTTCGCGACGCACCTGCTCGACGAGGGCGTCGATCTGAGAGCGATCCAGGAGCTGCTCGGCCACGCGAGCCTATCGTCGACGCAGATCTATACGAAGGTCTCGCTCGACCACCTGATGAAGGTCTACGACGGCGCTCACCCGCGTGCGAAGGGGTGAGGCGTCACAGGATGCAGCCGCAGCACACGGACTCGGCGATCTGCGCGAGTGCGGCGGACAGCTGGGTCGCGTTGCTCGCCGACAGGAACAGATCCGGCCCGCTCCGATCGATCGCGCGATAGCCGCCCGTCGCGTTGGCGACGCATCCGTCCGGGAACCCCGGGCTCGCCTGACCGGCGCAGGCCATGTCGTTGAGCAGGCCGCGGTCCAGGCCGGCGGGGGCGCCGTCATCGAACGCGACGACGAACGTCTTCACGCCCTCGCGGGCGAGCGCGTCGGTGTTGGACAGCGCGAGAGGGGAGTCGCAGGTGTCGGCGCCGTCGCCCACGAACAGCACGTACTGCGGCCGCGTCGCGACGCGCCTCGCCGCGAGCTCGGTGCGCGCCGTGGCGAGGCCCGCGCCGATCGGTGTGGACGTGCAAAGCCGCGTGGTCTCCGGATCGAGCATCGTGTCGATCGCACTTGCGGCCGTCACCGCCGGCGCCACGAGCACCTCGCCGGCCTCGCACTGCGGGTTTTGCGCCTTCTGCCCCGTGAGGCGCTGGGCCAGCGTGATGCACGTGCCCTCCGCGGGCGCGCGCGGGAACAGCGCCAGCCCGAAGCCCACCGTGGTCTCGAGCTCGCGCGAGAGCGACTCGACCGCCTGGATGGCCATGTACCACTTGGTCTCGGTGTGGCCGGCGTCGGTGTTCGGCGGGAACGTGCCGTCCGGGCGCTCCGCCATGCTCACCGTGCGATCGAGCAGCACGAGCACGTCCGGTGCCTCGCACGCCGCGACCGCGGCATCGCCGCCGGTTGGGGCGCTCGCATCCGGCGCAGCCGGCGCCTGGGATCCAGGGTCTCCGCAACCGACGATGGCGCACAGCGCCACGAGCATGGAGCGTTTCATCATGCTCTCTGGGTGCCCGCACATCGGCGGACCTTCACCCCATGAAGGTTTTTTCTCGGGCGGGCACCTACCCGGCATGAGGTCGCTCGTCGCGCTGCTCGTCCTTGCCGCGTGCACTGCCCCGGACGCCGTGAGCCCGCCGGCACCCGACGCGGCTGACCCGGGCACGGATGCGCCGTCCGCGGCGCCGTGCACGCCGGTCGGCGCCACGCCCCACGTCCGGCTGTGCTCGGTGACCCGCGCACCCGAGGCCCCGCTGATCGCGCCCGCGACGCACCCGGGGATCGGCAACAACATCACCATGCCGAGCGTGATCCGCGCCCCCGACGCGCTCGCGGCGAGCGCGGGCCTCGGTCGCTACTGGATGTACTTCGCGGCGCACGATGGCCACTACATCCGGCTCGCCACTGCGGACGCCCCGGCGGGCCCGTGGACGACGTACACGCCGGGCACGTTGACCGACACCGAGGTCGCGCCGTTCTCCGACACGATCTCGTCACCCGACGTGTTCGTGCTGCCGTCGGGGCGGATCCGCATGTACTTCAGCACCGATCACTATCCCGGATCGACGCAGCAGTGGAGCGGCCTCGCCGAGTCCGACGACGGCCTCCACTTCACGCTCGCGTCGACGGAGAACCTCGCGAAGTACTACCTGCGCGCGTTCGCGTGGGGCGGCGTGACCTACGGCCTGCAGAAGGGCTGGAGCACCGCGCCCGCCGAGCTCGGCGTGTCGACCGACGGCGTCGAGCGGTTCGCGCCGCTCAAGACGCTCTCCGGCGGCAGCATCCGCCACATGGCCGTGCTGCTCGACGGCAACACGCTGCTCGTCTTCTACTCGGTCATCGGCGACGTCCCGGAGCGCATCTTGTTGTCGACGATCCAGCTCGACGCGGCCCCACCGTCCGAGTGGGACCTGTCGCCGCCGATCGAGGTCCTGCGGCCCGAGCTCGCCTACGAAGGCGCGCTACAGCCGATCGCGCCATCGGTGAAGGGGCCCGCGACCAACGTCAACCAGCTGCGCGACCCATATGTGCTGCAGGACGGCGGCAAGACATATCTGTTCTATGGCATCGCCGGCGAGTCCGGCATCGCGCTCGCGGAGCTGCGCTACGAGCTGATCGCGCCGTAGAGGGGACGTGCTACGAACGGCTCGTGGCGACCAAGACTCACTCCACGACCATCCTGTCGGTGCGGCGCGGCAACCTCGTCGTCGTCGCGGGCGATGGTCAGGTCACGCTCGGTAACACGGTGGTGAAGGGCGGGGCGCGCAAGGTGCGGCGGCTCGGCGAAGGCCGGGCGATCGGCGGCTTCGCCGGCTCGGCCGCCGACGGCATGTCGCTGTTCGAGCGCCTCGACGAGAAGCTGCGCGAGCAGCGCAGCCCGCTGCGCCGTGCCGCCGTCGAGCTCGCGAAGGAGTGGCGCACCGACCGCGCGCTGCGCCGTCTCGAGGCGATGCTGGTCGTGGCCGACACCGAGTCCACGTTCATCCTCTCCGGCTCGGGCGACATCATCGAGCCCGACGACGGCGTGTGCGCGATCGGCTCCGGTGGCAGCTTCGCGCTCGCCGCGGCGCGTGCGCTCGTGCGCAACACGGAGCTCGGCGCGCGCGAGGTCGTCGACCACGCGATGCGCATTGCCGCCGAGATCTGCATCTACACCAACACCAACCTCACCATCGAGGAGCTCGCGTCGTGACCGCGTTGACCGAGGGCCAGCTCACGCCGGCCAAGATCGTGGAGGAGCTCGATCGGTACGTCGTCGGGCAGCGCGAGGCCAAGCGCGCCGTCGCCGTGGCCCTGCGCAATCGCTGGCGCCGCCAGCAGGTGCCCGGCGATCTCCGCGACGAGATCGCGCCGAAGAACATCATCATGATCGGGCCGACCGGCGTCGGAAAGACCGAGATCGCCCGCCGCCTCGCGCGCCTCGCACGCGCGCCGTTCCTCAAGGTCGAGGCGAGCAAGTTCACCGAGGTCGGCTACGTCGGCCGCGACGTCGACTC
>DATLHR010000537.1:0-8616 GCA_035539815.1 Kofleriaceae bacterium | reverse complement strand
GTGTCGGGCGATCGAGCGCTTCCTCGCGACGCGCACCGCCACCAACGGCACCGACCTCGCGAACGCGTTCGAGGTCGCGCACGACGCGCTCGAGGACGGTGGCCGCGACGCGACGCTCGTCGTCGTGATCAGCGATGGCGTGCTCGGCGACACCAACGGGCGCAAGCTGGTGACCGCGAGCCACGACGGGCGCCGCCGGCGTCCACGTCCCCGACACCATCCGCGCGGGCGGTGGCTTCACGCAGCTGATCGTCCACCGCGGCTCGCCCGCGAAGTTCGTGCTCACCGCGACCGGCGCCTCCAAGCTGCGGCTCGTGCCGCGTGCGCTGCCCGCTGCGCCCGTCGCGACGCTCGCGCTCGCGGAGCCCGCGCTCGCTGCCGACGTCGACGCGATCCGCGTGGCCGCGCTCGGCGCTCATCCCTACGTGCACGCGCAGCTCGCGCTCGCCGTGCTGACCACCGACGGCAAGGTCGCGCGCAGCCGCACCGAGATGGTCAAGGGCGGCGGCCCGTACGAGCGGATCATCGCGATCGCCGACCCCGACGAGGGCCCGCCCTCGTCCGCACCGCCGCCAATGCAAGCGTCGGCGATCGAGCGCGAGACCCTCGAGCGCCTGTTCCGCGAGCAGCTCCAGCCCAAGGCCTACGCGTGCTACCAGCGCGCGATCGCCGCCCAGCCCAAGCTCGCCGGCACGGTCCACTTCACGTTCCACCTCGGGCGCGGCGAGATCAGCGAGGTCACGCTCGTCGGCATCGGAGATCCTCAGCTCGATGCGTGCCTCACCGAGGCCGCGTACGCCCTCACCGTCCCGTTCCCCGACTTCACGGTCAACGCGGACGATCAGACGATCGCGCGCTATCCGCTGAGCTTCCACATCGCGGAGCGCAAGCCGATCATCATCCTCGGCGACGCCGACTCGAGCTCCCCGATCGACATCGACGGCACGCCCGGCGAGCTGCCGGAGTCCGCGCGGCGCAAGGTGCGCGTCAACTCGACGACGCCGCTCGGCAACCTCAAGCCGCCGACGCCGTAGGCGCTACAGATATTCGCAGTGGTGATCGACGACCGGCTCGCGCGCCGGGTACTCGTAGACCGCCACGTTGTCCTCGCCGCGCGCGGTGCCATAGGTCACCACCTCGGACTTGTCGTCACCGTCGAGGTCGGAGATCGAGAGAACGCGGATCTCCTTCTCGAGGAGATGCCTGAGAGGCACGAGCGGGCCGCCATCGCCGGGGACGATGACGAAGTCCGCGCCGAGTCCCCGCTCGATTTTTCCAAACGTGCCGTCGGTGGAGCTCACGAGGCGCTCGGGCTTGCCGTCGCTGTCGAGATCGACGCTGAGGTCCTGCACGATCGTGCGCGCGCCGATGTGCGCCGCGAGCTCGGGCGACAGCGGCGGGCTCGGGCGCTGCGACGGCGGCACGACGATCGCGCGCGACGCCGGCCACACCGCGGCAGGAATCGGCCGCTGGAGCTCGACCTTCGGAGTCAGGCCAACGAGCTGCAGCGCCGGGAACGCCGGCTTCGCGTGCTCCGATTCCATCATCTCGTACGACCAGCACTTCCAGCTCTTCGCCCAGCCGCGCGCACGCACCCTGCGGCCGTCGCCCAGCTTGACCGTGGTCGTGCCGGGCACGCGCTTCATGCACGCCCGCCCTGTCGCGAGCTCGCCTTGCCACGTCGCGCACAGCAGCGGCAGGAGCTCGACGCGTGGACGATCGTCGGACATCGCGTCGCGCGACGGCACGAAGATGACGTCTCGGGACGGCTTGTCTGCGTTCGCATGCCCCACGAGCAACATCGAGGTCAGCAGCCCGGCAGCGCGCAGCCTTGTCGCGGTCATCACGCACGGAGACACCGGCGCAGAGCCGGCGGTTTCGTCGACTGACGCTCAGCTCCCCGAGCTGGTCGGCGCAGAGGCCGCATCAGGTGGCATCGCAGGCGCGGGCGTCACGGGTGGTGACGGGGCCGCCATGGGCGGCATCGGCCCGGGTGCTGTCGGCCCTGGCCCCTTCGGGTTGGGAGCGGTCGGCGCGTCGGAGGGCGGAGCGGACAGCGGCGGCTCCGGCTGCATCACCGTCGAGGGTGCCGGCTGTGGCGCGACCATCTGCGGCGGCGGCGGCCGAGGCGCGTTGACCGGCTCGGCGACCGGCTCGAGCCGCGGGTGCACCAGGCCCGACGCGACGGGCACGAACCGGTAGCGCGCGAGCGCGTGCCCCGCGAGCACGAACGTGAACTCGTGCGGTGCGCCGGTCTCGCCCATCCACATCGTCGGCGTCACGCCGAGCTCGACACCGTCGACGGCGACCCGCGCGCCACTCGGTGTCGAGCGTAGGATGATCTCGATCGGACGCCCGGGGCGCTTGGGCGTGTTCACGAACGAGGGCGCCTCGGGCTGCGTCGGAGCCGCCTGGAGCGTCGCCGCGTCGGCGGGCGCGGCCGTCACGGGCTGCGGCGCGGCCCCGGAGGATCCTCCCGAGCAGGCGCAGGCGACCATGAACCACGAGGATCGCAAGGCGCGCCGCATCGGCACCGACCTATAGCACGGCCTCGCTTGCGAACACGGCGCCTGGTTCCCAGAATGGCGCGATGCGCGCCGTCTGGCTCCTCCTCGCCCTCGGGTGCGGATCCGGTGCGGAGCCGCGCGTCCCCGCCAAGGCCGTCAGCGTCGAGCTGTGGTGCGGGGAGCAGCCGGCGCCGCTCGCGATCACGCGCGACGTGAAGCTCGACGCCTCGACGTGCGGTGTCGCGTGGGACGCACTCGAGCTCCAGAGCCCGGGCAAGACCGAGCTCGTGCGCGCCGTGCCCGACCGCGAGGTCTGGGTGCGCCGCACGAAGGATCGCGCGTTCGTCGAGATCCGCACGCGCGATCAGCGGTCGACCGTCGATCGCGTCACCGCGATCCGGTGGCTCCTCCCCGGAGCGCAGCAGGAGCGCGCGCCCGAGGGGATCACGATCGTGAGCGCAGGCAACGCGCAGCAGCTGTCGATGCACGCGCTCAAGCAGCGGTTCGGCGCCGCCACCGAGCGCGTGACGGAGATCTCGTTGTGCCGGCTCGCCGACGCCTTCGCGGATCATCCGCGCGCGATCACCGTGGTCGGTGACGAGGGCGAAACGCGACGGTTCACCCGCGAAGAGTGCGAGCAGCAAGGCGCCCTGCTCAAGCTCAGCGGCAAGGGCGAGCTTCGGTTACGCCTCGGTAATGGCGAGCGTGTCATCCGCACCGTGCGGCGAGTCGAGCTGTGACCGGTGATACGATGGCGCGCGAATGCGTTACATCGTTGTTTCTTGTAACCTGACCGCGCTGCTCCTCGCGGCGACCGCCTGCGGCGGCGACAGCAGCACCACCACCTGCGGCGACGGCACGACGCTCGAGAACGGCGTCTGCGTCGCACCGCCCGCCACCGAGTGCGGCGCCGGCACGCGGCTCGAGAACGGCGTCTGCGTCGCCGATCAGCCCACGACCTGCGGCCCGGGCACCGTGCTGCAGGGCAGCGAGTGCGTCGTCGATCGCACGGCGCCGGGCCCGGTCACCGGCCTCGCGGCGGCGATCAGCGGCTCGAACATCAACCTCGACTGGACCGCCGGCGCGATGGCCGCCGGCACGCTGGTCGTTCGGTTGAAGGCAGGCGCGGAGGATGCACCCGCGGCAGGCACCACGTACACGGTCGGGCAGACGCTGCCCGGCGGTGCGACGGTGATCGCGGTCGGCGCGGGCACGACCGCCACCGACGCATTCACCGTCCCCGGCCGCTACGCGTACAGCGCGTGGTCGATCAACGCGTCGGGGAACTACGGCTTCGGCCGCGAGGTCGCGATCACGACGGCGGTGCCCGCCCAGACCGCGACGATCACCGTCGACGTCGCGAACACCACGGCGGCGGTCACCGCGCAGCCGCCGAACTTCCAGCTCGCCGTTTCGAACGTCGTGTACGACGCGGTCAACTCGATCGCGTGGTTCGATCTCGAGGCCACCAACAACACGGCCGGCCACTACTTCAACGTGAAGGCCGTCGTGCACTCGGCCTCGGTCGGCGCGCTCGACAACGCCACGGGCACCGCCGTCGGCGGCGACCCGTTCGTCACCCTCGGATTCGCGGCGCAGTTGCCGGGCGACGTGCGCGGCAACACGATCCGGCTCAACGGCATCGGCGCCACCGACACGATCACGCTCGAGGTCGAGCTCGTCGAATCGGGGATGGCGTTCCTCGGCTACAACGCGATCGACGTCGCCGGTGGGAATGCGGTCGAGCTCGACCTGCCCGGGGCGAATGGAAACGGGTGGGGCCTCGCGAACTTCACGAGCGGTTTCACGAGCCCCTCGAGCCGCTACTTCTACGCCGTGTCGCGCGTCGATGAGAGGGTGTTCCGCATCGACACGACCACCGGGGACGTTCGCTCGGTCGCGCCCTTTGAGTTCTCGGTGGGCAATGGCGTCTGCCTCGTCCGCGGCCCGGATGGCTTCGCCTACGCTGCCTTCGGCCTCGGCAGGCACCGCAGCTCCAGCCTCTCGGGGATCGGCATCGCCAAGCTCGATCCCATGTCATTGACCACGCTCGCGACCGCGCAGCTGATGTTCGAGGGAGATGAACGGCAGCGCGTCCACGGCTGCAAGATGGGAACGAGCAGGCTGGCCATCGGTGCCGGGGCCAACGTGTATCTCGCCGACATCGGCACGATGACGTTCATCGATACCGACACGACCTCGGCGGACGTCATCGATCCGGTCGCGACCACCGCGTCCGAGCTCCATGGATTCGCGTTCGCGAACAACGGCACCACGCTGTACGTGACGTCGAGCAAGGAGGATCTCGCGATCTACGCGCTCGACACCACGACGTTCGCGGTGTCGACGTACCACACGGCTTCCAGCCGCGTGATGTCGTTGACGGTCGCGGACGACGGCAAGCTGTGGTGGGCCGCGGACGACGGCGTCTACTCGTTCGACGGCGCGACCGAGGTCAAGGTCCCCAACCTCACCTCGCAGATGCGTGCAATCGCGACGCCGCGCAACGGCAAGGTGTTCGCGGTGACCGAGGAGAGTGCGACCTACATGCTCGACGTCACCGACGGGTCGACCTCGGCCGTGGGCGAGCTCGCCGTGCTCGATCGCAGCGGCCACGCCCCGGTGCTGCTCGAGCTGCCTTGAGCACGAGTGCGAGCTAGCGCGAGCGCTTGCCCGCGGCGTCCTGCACCTTCTTCTGCTGCGTGACGTCGAGCTCGCGGCGCGCCTTCACCCACGCCATGATCCGCGCCTTGCGGATCACGGCCTCCTGCGCCGAGACCTGATCGATCAGGCGTGACACCTCGGCGTCGCTCGCCGACGGGTTGGCGAGCGTGTCCTGCAGCTTGTCGGACAGCGCGTCGAGCTGCTTGCGCGCATCGGAGACCGTGCGATCGGAATCGCTGCGCAGCCGCTTGATCGCGTCGCGCTGCGCCGGCTTGAGCGAGAGGTCGCCGAGATCCGACAGCGCTTCCCGGAGGTCATCGTCGTCGGCGTCGATGTTGACGCCGGGCGCGACCACGACCACGCGGTCGTCGTCGTCATCATCATCATCGTCGTCGTCGTCGTCATCATCATCGTCATCGTCGTCGTCGTGGTGGCCCTTGGAGTCGAAGTGCCACTTGCCGAAGCCCTTGCCGAAATCCTTGGCGAGGTCCTTGCCCAGCTGCTCGCCGAGCTTCTCCATCTCGTCGTCGAGTCCCTCCATCGCCTCCTCGAGCTCCTCGCCCATCTTCTCCATCTCTTCCTCGAGGTGCTCGAGATCGCCGACGCGGAGGTTCGAGAGCCGAGTGCCGACGATCTTCTGCGCCTTGTCGATCCGAGCGAGCACCTTGTCGCGCATCGCCTTGGGGATGCGGCGGTCGTTCATGAGGCGCGCGCGTGCGTGGTCGAGCTGTGCGTCCACGAGCTCGCGGACACCGTCGATCTTCACCTTGTCGCCGTTGATCTGCACGGAGATGCCTCCGCCCGCGCGAGGTGGGCGCGGAGGTAGCGGCGTCGCCGGCGTGGGAGGCGTCGGCGGTGGGGGCGGCGTCGCGCGGCGCGGTGCGGTCGCGTCGCTCGCGGCGGGCCAGAAGCCGACGAGGTTGTCGCCGGCTGCCGCGCTGCTGAACGCGGCGTTGAAGAGGAGGCCACCGGCGAGCATCGACGGCAACACGACGGTCATGAAGGTGCGCTTACGGGTCATGGAACGACTCCCTGCTTGGTGGCCTCGCGCTTCACGGAAGCGGCGACCTGCTTGAACAACCTGCGATACGGCACGAGCGGCTCCTCGATGCGCCGCCAGTCCGCGGACAGCCGACTCGAGCGTTCGACGTCGGCGAGGTTCACGAGGGCCTTGAGGTCCTCGTCGTGTGCGGGATCGATGTACTCGGGCTGCTGCTGCTGCGCGGTCGTGTCCGCGGCGGGCCGCGCCGGCTCACCGGGCGTGTGCGTCACGAACAGCACGGCGAGCGCGCCGGCGGCGACGGTGGCGGCAGCACCGGCGACGATGCGACGGCGGCGGCGAATGCTCAGCCGCTGCTGCGCCCCGACGGTCATGCGCGCCGTGAACCCGAGGCCCGGATCGACCTCGTGGCGCGTGGCCCCGAGCTTGCCCGGCATGTCGGCGACGCGCTGGCACCGCGCGCAGGACTCCGCGTGGGTCGCCAGCTCGGCGAGCGACTCCCCGAGCGCGATGCGTTCAGCGACCAGATCACAGGTGGGGTTCATCGGTGTTCCTCCATCAGATCGCGCAGCCGCGCGAGGCCGCGAACGAGATGCGTCTTCGCGGTCGCGAGCTCGACGCCGAGGAGCTCCGCGACCTCGCCCACGGGCAGGTCGTGCCCGTAGCGCAGCACGAGCGCCGCGCGCTGCTGCGCGCTCAGCGCGTCGAGCTTGGTGAGCAGCGCGCCGAGCTCCTGGCGATCGACGAGCGCGGTGCGCGCCTCGATCGCGTCCGTCGCGTGCATGCGCTGCGCGATGTCGTCGACGCCGGTGTCGGCCGCCGTCGTCGGCGCCGCGTCGGTCTCGTCGTCCTTGCCGGGCCACCAGCCGAACAGCTTCTTGCGCAGCCGCCGGCGGCGGAGCGTCCGCAGGCACATCGTGGTGACGATGCGCAGGAACCACGCCGGTGCGGCGGCATGGTCGCGCAGGTCGCCGATCGATTCGCAGGCGCGCGCGAGCGCCTCTTGCACCGCCTCCTCCGCCTCCGCGCGGTTGCCGAGCAGGTCGTAGGCGATGCCGTACCCCTTGCGCGCCGGGCCCGCCGCGAGCTCGGCGAGCAACCGGCTCCGGGCGTCGGCGCGGGTCGCCACGTCTACTCGCGCTCCGGTATCCAGTGACATGGGTCCTCGAGCTTGCACGCTGACCGGTAAGAGCCACGACCCCGCATGCCGGTGGACAGCAACGTAGCAGCTGGCGACGCCCATGGATTCTCGGGGGTTGGCTCGGGTAACGTCGCGAAGTCATGGGCAAGGACCTCGACCGCCCCATGTGGCGCGGCCAGCGCCCGTGGTTCGAGATCTGGTTCGCAGTCGTCCTCGACGAGAGCCGGCGCCGCGCCCTGTGGGTCCGCCAGACCATGTTCGTCCCGCGCTCGGGGGGCGCGCGAGCCACCGTGTGGGGCGCGTGGTTCGATGCCGACGCCAACCCGCCGAGCTGGGCGGCCAAGCGGTTCGCGCCGCTCGACACGAAGATCGTCGACGACGGAGAAAATCTGATCCGCACGTTCGACAGCCGGCTCGCCAAGACCGCCGCGGTCGGCGCGGTCGACACGCTCGCGTGGGACGTCGCGTGGCGCGGCGGTCGCGAGGCGCATGCGGAGCTCCCCGCCTGGCTGCCCGCGCCGACCCACGCGCGCGCGATCGTCCACGACGCCGATGCCACCGGCAAGGTCATCGTCGATGGGCGCCGCATCGATCTGCGCGGCAAGGCCATCGCGATGCACCTGTGGGGCAAGCGCCGCGTCCCCACCTTGCACTGGATCTACGCGCCGTACCTCGGCGACGGCTCGCTCGAGGTCACCGCCGTGTCGCTGCGCGAGACGTTCGCGCTCGGCCTCGCGACCTTGCGGCTCGACGGCCCGGCCCCGGTGCGCGGGCGTCCGGCGACCGCCGCGCACGCGAACAACCTCATCACCTCGACGGTCGCCGGGCCGCGCCGGCTGATCCACGCGCGCGCGTGGGCCGAGCCCGCCGCCACCGTCGGCTACGTCTACCGCGACACCGATGCGCGCGATCTGATGGTCGCGCAGAGCGACATCGGCTCCGCGCACTACGAGGTCTACACGCGCAAGGCACCCGGCGCGCCGTGGCACCCCGCCGACGAGCGGCGCGTCGCGGGCGGCGTCGCCGTCGAGATCCACCAGCGCACCCCGCTGCCCGGCGTCGAGTACATCCCCTGGGACGCGACCGGCCGCGCGCCGCGCGAGCTGCCCGTCTCGACGCCGCGCCCCGACACCGTGCCGTGGCCCGAGGTCACGGCGATCGTCGCGCTCGGTCTCACCTATGGCGATCACGTGCGCGAGACCGGCCAGAAGCTCGACGCGAGCGCGCCGCCGACGTCGTTCACCAAGCACGTGCGCACGCTCGCGCCCGGCGACGGCGGCGTGCGCGTGCGCACGTGCTTGGTG
>DATLHR010000536.1:0-8673 GCA_035539815.1 Kofleriaceae bacterium | reverse complement strand
TCCCGCGGCAGCGGCTCCGTCGCCGGCACCTGCGCCGCAGGCCGCGCGCCCCGGTCCGCCGGCGCCCGGTGGCTATGGTGCGCCGCAGCCCCCGCCCGCGTACGGTCAGCCGCCGCAGCAGCAGGGCTTCGGTGCGCCGCCGCCGCAGGCTCCTGCCCCTGGCTTCGGTCAGCCGCCCGCCGCGCAGCCCGGCTATGGTGCGCCGCCGCAGCCGCAAGGCTTCGGGCAGCCGCCGCAGCCGCAAGGCTTCGGGCAGCCACCGCAGCAGCCCGGCTACGGCACGCCGCCGCCGCAGCAACCGGGCTTCGGTGCACCGCCGCAGCAGCAAGGCTTCGGCGCACCGCCGCCGCAGCAGCAAGGCTTCGGCGCACCGCCGCAGCAGCAGCAAGGCTTCGGCGCACCGCCGCAGCAGCAAGGCTTCGGCGCGCCGCCGCAACAGCAAGGCTTCGGCGCGCCGCCGCAGCAGCCGGGCTTCGGTCAGCCGCCGCCGCAGCAGCCGTATGGTCAGCCGCCGCAGCAAGGTGGCTTCGGCCAGCAGCCCGCGGGCTATCCGCCGGCGCAGCAGGGCTATGGTGCTCCGCAGCAGGATCTGCCGGGCCCGCTCGACAACATCGCGCGCGGCATTCCGCAGTCCGCGCCGGGGACGATCTTCGGCTTCCCGGTCTCGAAGCTCCGTGATCCCGCGCTGCAGAAGAAGATCCTGTTCCTCGCCGGCGTCGCCCTGATCGCTTCGATCGTCGTGCCGTTCGACACGAAGCCAAGCCTGATCTTCGCGTGGTCGGAACACGTGCCGAAGTTCGAGTTCCTGATCTGGCCGATCATCGCGGGCGCTGCATATCTATTGCTGACCGCGGCGCCGCCGCACATCCAGCAGCAGGTCCCGCCCGTCGTGCTGCAGTGGATTCCGTTCGCTGTGGCCTACGCGGGCTTGTTCATCACGCACATGGGCTTCGGCTTCGTAGGCATGATCGGAGGCGGCCCAGGGATGGGCGGCGCGGGCGGGTTGTACATCCTCGGCTACTCGACCCTCGTGTTCGGCTTGCTCGCGCGGATCGCGCAACCGCAGGATCAGACGGCACGCATCATCATCGCGGTCGGTGCGGGCTGCTTGATCCCGACGTTCATCGATAGCTTCGAGTTCTTCTCGCTTCTGAGCCACGTTCCCGGGCTCATGAAGCTCATGATGATCCTGTGGTTCGTCGTGCTCGTGGTCGGCGTGTTCTGCCTCGTCTTCGTCGTTCCGCCCGCAAAGCTGCCGCCCGCGCTCAAGGCCGTCGACGCACTTGCACCGCTCATCACCGCGATCCTGCTCGGCTGGCTCGTGCTGCAGCAGGTGTTGCTCGCACTGAGCGTGATCATTCACGGCGAGAAGTTTGTCGCTGGCATCCTCGTGCTCGCGCACGGCCTGCTGCCGCTGATCGCCTTCTTCGGCGTGCTGATGATGGCGGCCCCTGCGGCGTACGAAGAGGCGATGCGCATGTTCAAGCCACGGTCGGGTGGTGGCGCGCCTCCGCCGGGTGGCTACCCGCCGCCGGGTGGCGGTTACCCGCCGCAGGGTGGTGGCTATCCGCCGCCGCAGGGTGGTGGCTACCCGCCGCAAGGCGGAGGCTATCCGCCGCAAGGTGGTGGCTACCCGCCGCAGGGCGGTGGCTATCCGCCGCAAGGCGGTGGCGGCTGGGGCCAGCAGTAGCTCGGTCCTGGTCCACGTGACGATCGGCCCGCATCCGCGGGCTTTTCGTTTTTCGGAGGCAGGCGAGGGGCAGGCGCGGGTTACGATTGCCGCCATGAGCGCCGCACGTCGCCTCGTCTTCATCGCGTTCGCCGCGCTGTCGTGGTCCTGCGGCGGCAACTCCCTCAAGCAGGCCGGCGAGGCCTGCGTCGCGACGTCCGAGTGCGCGCAAGGCCTGCTCTGTGACCGCGGCGCTGGCGTGTGCGCGAAGATGAGCACCGCCGTCGACGCCCCTGCGTCCGTCGATTCCCCGGTGGATGACGCGTGGACGGACGTCGATGCCCCCGCGGTCGATGCCCCGATGATCGATGCACCGCCGATGATCGACGCCCCTGACGTGGATGCGGCGGAGGTCGACGCGGCCGACGTCGACGCAGCGCCGTAAGCCGCGCAATCTCGAGCGCCTCCTCGACGAGGATGGGCTACGATCGCCCCGATGCGAGAACGCGGCCTCGAGTTCAAGGTCGGGCTGTTGATCCTGATCTCGTCGGCGATCCTGGTCGCCTTCATCTTCGTGCTCGGCAACTTCTCGTTGCGCTCGGGGTTCACGCTCCAGCTCGACTACGACTACATCGGCAGCCTGCAGAAGGGCGCGCCGGTGAAGGTCTCGGGCATCAAGGTCGGCAAGATCCAGGACGTCGAGTTCTACGGCGGCAAGATCGACCCGACGATCAACCAGCGCGTGCAGGTGCGCGTGACGGTCTGGGTCGAGAACCGCGTGAAGGACGCGATCCGCAGTGACGCCGAGTTCTTCATCAACACCGCCGGCGTGCTCGGCGAGCAGTACCTCGAGATCGTGCCGGGCAAGGACTGGGACAAGCCGGGCGTCGAGCCGGGTGCGATCATCCACGACGCGCGCGTGAAGAACCCGCCGCGCACCGACCTCGTGGTCGCGCGGCTGTTCGAGGTGCTCGACGGTGTGTCGTCGGTGCTGCGCGACGACCGCGATGCGATCAAGCACCTGCTGTCGAATGGTGCGAGCGCCGTCGCCGAGGTCAACCAGCTGCTCGTCGAGAACCGCAAGCCGCTCGGCGAGCTGATCGTGTCCGCCGGCGAGCTCGCACGCGAAGGCAAGGTCACGCTCGGCAAGGTCAACGCGGGGCTCGGGGACGGGCGGCAGCTCGCGAGCATGCTGACGAACGCGGACCGCACGCTGGCCGCCGCGCGCTCGTCGCTCGAGACGCTGACCCCCGGCGCCGCGGCGCTGATGACGGACGCCACGCGCGTGACGGGCATGCTCACGGAGCAGCGGCTCGCCAGCATCGACAAGGCCGTCGACAGCGCGGGGAGTGCGGCCGGGCGCGCGGGCGCGCTGCTCGACAACGCGAACGGCATGGTCACCGACCTGCGCGCGGGCAAGGGCAGCGTCGGATCGCTGCTGTCGCGCGACGAGCTATACAGCGACCTGCGCGAGCTGATCCGCGACCTCAAGCGGAACCCGTGGAAGCTGTTCTGGAAGGAGTAGGCGCCCGCGCATGAGCCTGCTCGCGCAAGACGAGCGCCTGACGCGGAAGGTCGGCGCGATCACGCTGATCCTCCTCGGTGCCTCGATCGCGTTCGTGGTGTTCGTGCTCGATCGCCTCGAGCTCGGCTCGGCCGTGCGCATCCGCGTGTACTTCGCGCACACGACCGGGCTCAAGCCGCACGCGGCGCTCGTCGTCGGTGGCAAGCAGGTGGGCCGCATCGAGACGATCGAGCCGGTGGCCAAGGGCGCGACCCCGCTGCTCGCCGGCGAGCCCGGCTCCGCCGCGATCATCGCGATCGATGGCGACGAGGCGTGGAAGGTGCCGCGCGCGGCGCAGATCTTCGTGTCGTCGCGCGGGCCGTTCAGCCAGCGCTACCTCGAGGTCGCGCCACCGCCCGGCGATCCCGGGCCATCGATCACCGAGGGCTCCGAGCTGCGCGGCGCGGATCCGCCGGCGCTCGACAGCACGCTCTACCGCGCGTGGGCCCAGATGCAGGTCGCGCGCAGCTTCGCCGAGCAGGTGCGTCCCGAGTGGGAGGCGTTCACCACCGAGCTCGACAAGCTGCGCGCCCAGCTCGACGGCCTCACCGCCGAGGTCGACGTCGACACCGCGCTCGCCGACGTCCGCGCCGTCGGGGCCGAGGTCGATGAGCTGCGCGACGCGCTCGGGGGGGATGCCGGCCGCGCCCGCTTCACCGCCACGCTGTCCACCGCGCGCAGCACGCTCGTGCGTGCGCAGGCCGCGATCGATCGGCTGTCACCGCGGCTCGCGGCCCTCGCGCTCGAGGCCCGTCGCGTGCGAGGTCACCTCGGTGCCCACGATCCCATCGCGCGAGGGGAGGCGGTGCTCGGCAAGCTGCGCGAGGCGATCGCCAAGGTCGATACGCTGCTCGCGAAGATCGAGGAGATCAATCAACGTATCGCACGTGGCGAGGGCTCGCTCGGCCGCATCATGAACGACCCCGAGTTCCCCGAGGACACCAAGGAGCTGGGCAAGATCTTGAAGCGCCAGCCGTGGAAGGTGATGACGAAGCCGAGTAATTAGCGGCCGCCGACGGCGACCTCGAGCTCGACGGTCTGCGCGCCCTTGACGACGACCTCCCGGCACGCGAGCGGGAGGTGTTGCTGCTTCGTGGTCACCGCGTCGACGCAGACGGTGTACGTGCCGGCTTCGAGCTCGTGGAACTGCATCGGGTCGTCGGACTCGTCGCCCTCGAGCTTGTAGCCGCCGTTGCCGAGAGCCTCGAAGCCCGGCATCTGGTGCCGCTCGCGCAGCAGCTCCATCGTCGGATGCTCGAGCTTGCCGGAGTCGAGGAACCACTCGACGCTGGCGACCGGCGTGCGCGAGCGAGCCGTCGCGACGACGAGCGCGCGCTCCGGCAGGTCGATGTCGATGTCGTTCGCGCCGGCCGCGAGCGAGACGGGATGCTCTGTACGGCGCCGGTCGTTGGCGCCGCCTCCCTGCGCAGGCGCGACCGAGAGCTTGTAGTCGCCGGGGGCGAGCAAGGCGACCTCGGCGACGCCGCGCTCGTCGGTCTCGAACCCGAGGCGGAGGCCTGGCTGCGTGAGCGCGAGGTCTGCTTCTCGCGTCGCCGTGCCCTGCTTCACCTGGAGGGCGAGCGTAGCCGACGCGGGGATCGTGACGACGACCTCGGCGTCGGCGCGCCCGGCGGGGACGTCGGTCAGCCGTGACCATCCGCGTGGATGCAGCGCCAGCACGTGCGCCTCCCACTCGTTGCGGTACGGAATGTCGAACCGCCCATCGGCGTCGCTCATCACGCCTGCGTCGGCCGTCAGGCTGTCCCCCATGTTGTAGATCAGCCGGTCGATCAGGACGGCCGCGCCCCGAACGGGGGCGCCCGTCTCGTCGACGACGCGACCGCGAATTCTGCGTACCACCGCACGCGGCTTCGGCCCGCTGGCGGTCATGTCCGACTTGCCGCCGGCGAGGTTCACCGCGACGCTGCCCGTTTCGAGCGGGGTGAGCTCGTAGGCCGGCGCGGTGGGGAACCGCCCGGCCGGCCAGCCCGAACGCGACGGCGTGCTCGCCGCCGTTGGCGCCGGCAGCGACGGCGTGGCGCGCGGCTCCGGTGCCTTGCCGGTAGGCGCCGAGGCGGAGCCGCTCGGCGCGGCCGCGGTCGTCGGTGCGGCCGGCTTCGTCTTGCCGGCGGCCGTGCTCGTTTGATCGCGCCAGATCGCAATGCTCGCGACGACGCCACCGGCGAGCCCGGCGGCCACGAGCCCTTTCACGACAACCTTCTTCGACATCGAGAATCCTTTCTTGCCGGGGCTCGCATGTGCGGCCCCCGTGCGTGTTGCGAGCACCGCGAGCACGGCCGTGGCCATCGCGGCGCCCGCCGCCTTGCGCGTGCTCCCGATCGGCTCGAGTCGTGTCGCGAGCTCGTCCTTGAGGTATTGCCGCGCGCGCGAGATGCGCTTCTGCGCGGCTTGATCGCTGATCGCGAGCGCCGAGGCGACCTGCGCGATCGATTGCTCTTCCCAGTAGAACAGCAGGAGCGGCTCGCGGTGCTCGGGCGGAATCGCCGCGAGGGCGTCGCGCAGCTGGTGCAGCGCCTCGCGATCGACGGCCGCGTCGACGATGGATGGTGTCGCGTCCGCGACCTCGACCTCGTCGACCTCGCTGCGCCGGCCGCGCAGCGCCTTGCGGGCCTGGTTACGCGCGATACCGCAGAGCCACGGCCGCACGCGCGCCGGATCGCGCAGCTGCGCGCGCGCGTCCCACGCCGCCACGAACGTCTCCTGCACGAGGTCCTCGGCGAGGACCGGGTCGCGTGTCGTCGCGAACGCCACGGCCGAGACCGCGGCGTAGTGCTCGCGGACGAGGCGCCCGAAGCTGCGCAGCTCGTTCGCGGGATCGTCCGGCATGGCACCCCCTAGTACCGCGAGCCGCCCAGACCAGACCGAAAATCTGCAGGCCGGTCAGAACCCCGGGGTCTCCATCGGGCCGCTCGACTGGCCGGTGATGAACTGCTGGACGACCGGGTCCGGGGAGGCGCGCAGCTCGGCCGGGGTGGCGACGACGTGGACGACGCCGCGGTAGAGGAAGGCGACGCGGTCGGCGACGCTGAAGATCGACGGTGGATCGTGGGAGACGACGATCGCCGTGACGCCGCGCTTGTCGGCGAGCTCGCGGATCAGGCGATCGACGCGGCGCGCGCTGACCGGATCCAGGCCGGTCGTGGGCTCGTCGAACAGCACGACCTCGGGGCCGAGCGCGAGGGTGCGCGCGATCGCCGCGCGCTTGCGCATGCCATCGGACAGCTCGGCGGGATAGCGGTCGGCGAACTCGGCCATGTAGACCTCGGCGAGGCGGCGGCGCGCCTCGGCCTCCGCGTCGGAGGACGACATGCGCTGGTGCTTGCGCAGCGGCAGCGCGACGTTCTCGGCGAGCGTCATCGAGTCGAACAGGGTCGAGCTCTGGAACACCATGCCGATGCGCTTGCGCAGCGGGCCGAGCTGGCGCTCGGACAGGCCGTCGACGCGCTGGCCGTCGAACCAGATCTCGCCGGTGTCGATGCGGAGCAGGCCGATGAGGTGCTTGATCGTGACGCTCTTGCCGACGCCCGAGGTCCCGATGATGTACATGACCTCGCCCTTGTCGACGGCGAGGCTCATGCCCTTGAGCACCGGTTTGCCGCCGAACGCCTTGCGGACGTCCTTGAACTCGAGGAACGCCGTCAAAGGTCGCCTCCAAACAGGAACAGCGCCGCCGCGGAGATCACGAAGTCGAGGATGATCACGGCGAACGAGCTGCCGATGACGGCGGCGGTGGTCGCCTGGCCGACGCCCTCCGAGGAGCCGCGCGCGCGCAGACCGCAGAACCCGGCGACGACGGGGATCGCGGCGCCGTACGACACCGCCTTGATCACGCCGAGCGCGAGGTGGCGCGGGCGCAAGAGGTCGAGGTCGAAGAAGCTGTTCGGGTTGACACCGAACGTGTACTGCGCCGTGAGCCCGCCCGCGCCGTACATGACCAGGCTGCCGAGCACCGAGAGCATGAGCGTCATGATGATGCTCGCGGTGAACCGCGGGACGATCAGGTAGTCGATGGGGAGCACGCCGCTCATGCGCAGCGCATCGATCTGCTCGGTGACCTTCATCGACCCGATCTCGGCGGCGATGCCCGCCCCGACGCGCGTGGCGAGCATGAGCGCGGTGAGGGTAGGGCCGAAGTCGGAGACGATGAGCCGGATGTACTGCGGGCCCACCATCTCGAACGTGCCGGTGATCCGCGACAGCTGGTTGCACGCCTCGTAGGTCATCACCATGCCGATGAAGCCGAGCGTGACCGCGATGAAGATCAGGCTCTTGTTGCCGATCTGGTGCAGCTGCCGCACGAGCTCGCCCTTGGGGCGCCCCCGGCGGTCCTTGCGCGACGCGAAGCCGCGGACGATGCCGGCGATCGTGCTGACGTAGACGAGCCACAGCTCGACGCCGGCGCGGCCCGCATCGACGAGCCTGCCCCCGAGGGCTTCGATCCGCGTGCGCAGCCAGGTCATCCGAGGAGGTAGGTGAGCAAGAAGTCGAGGAGCATGATCGAGACGGCCGCCGCGACGACCGCGGCGTTGACCGCCTTGCCGACGCCGACGGCGCCGCCGCGTACGGACACGCCGAAGTAGCAGGACGACATCGCGATCACCCCGCCGAACGCGACCGACTTGTAGATCCCGAGGAGGAAGTCCCAGGGTTTGAGGTTGTCGGCCATCGAGTAGTACATGGTCGACCACTCGATATCGAGCATGACCCGCGCGACCGCGGCAGCGCCGACCAGCGCGACGAGGTCACCGATCGCGGTGAGCGCGACGAGCATGACCATCATCGCGATCACGCGGGGGACGACGAGGTACGCGATCGGATCGATCGACAGCGCGCGCAGGCCGTCGAGCTGCTCGGTGACCGTCATCGTCGCGAGCTCGGCGGTGTTGTTGGCGCCGACGCGGCCCGAGAACATGAGCGCGATCAGGATCGGCCCGATCTCGCGCAGCACCGCGTAGCCGGCGCCGTAGCCCGCGATCGCGGTCGCGCCGAACTTCTTCACGAACGGCCCCGACTGCAGCGCCATCAGCGCGCCCGCGAAGAACGCGGTGAGCGCGACGATGGCGACGGAGCGGTTGCCCATCTTGTGGAGGTTCTTGAACAGCTCGCGGCGATCGATGCGCGGCGGCACGAGCGCGCGCAGCACCTGCCACGTGAGCACGACGATGCCCCCGGTCTCCTGCGCGACGCGCGTCGCGCCGGCGCCGATGCTCTCGACGAACCTGGCCAGCCGGCTCGCCTTCACGCCGACGCCTCCTGCTGGACGTCCTCGAGCGGACCTTCGAGGTCGCCGCGCACGAACTGGCGGACGAGCGGATCCGGCGCGTCGGCGATGGTCGCGGCCGGGCCGCGGTAGATGATGCGGCCCTGGTAGAGGAACGCGATCTCGTCGACGAACTTCGCGAGCGCGACGACATCCGAC
>DATLHR010000535.1:0-2369 GCA_035539815.1 Kofleriaceae bacterium | reverse complement strand
TCGCTTCTCGTGGACGCGCTGTCCATATGGCGGATCGCAGATGACCGCGTCGCACGTGACATCGGCGAGCACGTCCTGCCAGCGGCCATGGCGCAGGTCCCAGCTCACCTCCCACCTCCCACGCCCGGGTTGAGGCCGGTTCTGAGGGAGGGGGCGTCCGATTCCCGGACAAAGTGGGATCGCTCTGTAAGGGGCTCGCTTGACGTCGCGGAATCCGACACCGCACCATCAAGGCCCCCTCGCGTGCGCGCGTGCGCGTTCTGATCCGCGTAGGTCACCGCGACTGCCAGCGCGGCCCAAACGTCAGCCGAGACGCCGTACAGCGGCCCCGGCGACGCCTTCTTGCCGATCGCTTTCTCTTTGCCGCCCCAGCGATCGATGAGGGCCTGACGAATGTTGCCGTCTTTGGCGCGCGCCGAGCCGCACAGGTGCAGCTTGATGTCGCGGCGGTAGATGAGCGCGTGGTCGCCTCCCCACGCTTCGATGAATCGGCCGATCCACACGCACGTCTCGAATACCTCGCGGCCGACGGGCATCCCGTAGCTCGCGATCATCTCGATGACGAGCATTTCGATGCCGAGCACGCCGAGCTGACCACCGTGCTCGTTGGCCCTCTGTACAGCCGCCAGCATGGTCTCGTTGCTAACCTTGGCTCGAGCGACTACACGCTCACCGTTGAGCGCAACGTATGCGCTGTACTCGTTGCCTGGGTCGATGGCGAGAATCATTCGCCCTCCAATCCGTTGCGCAGGTAGCGCCACATGCGGGCTTCGGCTTCTCGGCGCGCTTCGTCGTAGAGCGGATGCCGTTGCATCTCGCACTCGGCTGGACGCGTGCACGGACAAGTGCCGCGCTCGGAACCGCCGAGGCAGGTCATGCGACAGCGCGCGGTGAATGCCGGCGAGAGCTTCACTTCGCCCTCCGCTGCCGCGTCCTAAAGACGCCCTTGAGTCGCGGCTCTCTCTCGGCCATGAGGTCCGAGTAGTAGGGCGTGTAGTCGTTGTTCAGCTTGTAGTCGTCGCCGTGATGCGTGCGCAGCGTGACTCTGCACGCCTCATACAGCGCCTTCGAAGATATGTAGGTCGCGCCTGCGTTCAGATGCGCGCGCGCCAGCTTGAGAAGCTCCTCGAGCACATGCGGATTCGCCGCGTGGAATGCGCGGAACCGCTCCTCGATGCTCGGGCGCGCGGCCGGCTTGACGTCGCGGTCGATGACGGGGGTGTAGCTCATGAGATCGAGCTGGGTCATCGGCGCCCCCTTCCGCTCGGCGAGCTTGCCTTCTCGCGCTGCTGCGATAGCCAGCTCAGGAACCCGCTCTTGTCCGGGTGCTGGTACACGTCGAGCAATCCGACGAGCTCGCGTTCACGCTCCGGGTCGATGCCGTTGCGAACGGACTCCTTCAGCTCGGCGATGACGTTGCGCAGACGGTCGACCTGGAGGCGATTCTTCTCGCCCGTGCACGTTGGGCACTTCGCGTAGTACGGCGCGAGCGCGTGGTTGCACTTCGTGCAGTACGTGCGGCCTTCGCGCCTGGGCTGCTCTGCCTTGGTTTCCTCGGTCTTCGGACGCAGCGGCACGATCGGCGCGAGCCCCTTGTCGGTCACGTCGTACTCGTCGTCGCTCATCGCCTCGCGGCTCGGCGGGTCGAGTTCGATGATCACGAGGCACCGCCGACCGAGTAGAACTTCGCGCACTCGCGCAACCGACGCGCCACGCGCTCGCCGTAGCGCTCCACGAGCTGCGGAGGCTGTGGGGTTTTGCTTGCCGGGTCGCGCTTCCACTGCAAGTTCGTGGTGATCACGAGCGGGCGCTCGTCGCCGTAGAACGTGTCCACGAGCTCGTCGAGGTCGACCAGGAACGAGCCCTTGGCGTCGAGGTATTCGGAGCCGAGGTCGTCGAGCACGAGGGCTTGCGCCCCGAACCACTGCGCCCGCGCCTCTGCGTCGTAGCGACTCGATGCGGCGAACGTGGCGGCACGCAGGAAGCGCACACGGAGCCCGCTGCCGAGCGCCCATGCCGCCGCCGCCACGGTCTTGCCGCAGCCCGCAAAGCCCGAGAGCACGGCCACGGAGCGATCCGTGAAATCGTGCTTGAGCAGGCTGGCGAGCGCGACTCGCGAGCGGTCGGCGCTTCGGGCGATGCGCAGGGCGCGCGCAGGCCAGTCGAGATCCTCGAGGTTCGGGCGCGCGAGCGCGAGGGGCTCCGCGCTGCCTGCGCGATCGGCGGCGACGCGAGCATCGTGCTCGGCCCATTGCTCATCGGTCCAGCTGTCGACGACCGAGAGCTTCGCGATGTCGAACGCGACGTGCTTGGGTTCAGTCAAGTGGCACCTCCCCGGTGGGGTATTCGTGAGGTTGATGGGGCTCGGA
>DATLHR010000534.1:0-5779 GCA_035539815.1 Kofleriaceae bacterium | reverse complement strand
CGGGCCCGATCACGGTGGACTCGCACAGCACGATCGCCTTCTTGATCCGGTTCTCGAGCTCGCGGATGTTGCCGGGCCAGTTGTGCTTGCGGATCGCGACCGTCGCGTTGGGCGAGAGGCCCTTCACCTTGGCGTCGTACTCGCGCGAGTAGCGCGACAGGAGGTAGCGCGCGATCACGAGCACGTCGTCGCCGCGCGCGCGCAGCGGCGGCAGCTCGACGTTGACGACGTTGAGCCGGTAGTAGAGGTCCTCGCGGAACCGGCCGGCCGCGATCTCCTTCTCGAGCTCGCGGTTGGTCGCGGCGAGGATGCGGATGTCGACGGTCTCGGGCCGCGTATCGCCGACGCGGAACACGACCTTCTCCTGGATCGCGCGCAGCAGCTTGACCTGCAGGTCGATCGCCATCTCGCCGATCTCGTCGAGGAACAGCGTGCCGCCATCCGCCGCCTGGAACTTGCCCTGCTTGTTCGCGACCGCGCCGGTGAACGCGCCCTTGACGTGACCGAACAGCTCGCTCTCGAGGAGGTTCTCGGGGATCGCGCCGCAGTTGATGGTCACGAACGGCTTGCCGGTGCGCGGCGAGCGGGCGTGGATCTCGCGCGCGATCAGCTCCTTGCCCGTGCCGGTCTCGCCGGTGATGAGCACCGAGATGTCGGTCACGGCGATCTTCTCGACCTTGCGGAACACCTGCTGCATCGGCGGCGACGTGCCGACGATCTCGCCGAACCGGTACGCCTCGAGGCGATCGTGCAGGCGCTTGTTGTCGATCTTGAGCTCGTTGAGCAGCAGCGCGTTGGCGACGATCAGCGACGCCTGGGACGCGAACACCGACAGCACGCGCAGCGTGTCCTGCTGGAACAGGTCGCGGATCGAGTCGTTGCCGACGTAGATCAGGCCGAGCAGGCGGCCGCGATCGAGCAGCGGCACGCAGATCACGCTCGACACCTTGAGCTGCATGACGCTCTTGGCCGCGGCGAACTCGTCGTCGCGCATCGCGTCCGAGACGATCACCGGCTTCCGCGTCCGGATCACCTTGGCGACGATCGAGTCGGAGAGCTGGGTCACCGCGTCGGCGATGTTCTCCTTGTTGAGGTTGCGGGCGACCTTGACGTCGACGGTCTCGCCCTCGAGCAGCACGAGGAAACCTTTGTCGGCGTTCGTGATCTCGACGACGGCGTCCATCAGCGCGTCGAGCAGCTCGCCGAGGTCGCGCTGGTGGATGAGGCGCTCGGAGAACTCGTAGAGCTTGGTGTACGCGTCGATGTCCGCGATCGTCTCGCCCGCTTCCTCCTCGGCGGGCGCGGCCTCGTCGACCATCACGAACCGCAGCTCGCAGCTGCCGATGACGATCCGGTCGTCGTGGGAGAGCTTGTGCTTGCCGCGCTTCTTGCCGTTGACGACGAAGTCCGTCTTCTTGAGTGCGAGCAGCGTGTAGATCTGTCCGTCGAAGCGGAGCGCGAAGCCATCCTGCACGAGCGGATCGGGCAGCACGATGTCGCATTCCGGGCTCCCACCGATCGACGTGAGCTTCTTGTCGGGGTGCAGGCTGTAGACGAGCGGAGGATGCCCCGGTGCGGCGAGGCGAAGTGACGGCATAGGTTAGTTCTCCCATCCGATGCCGAGCCCCACGGTCGGGGGCCCGAGCTCGGTGTTCATCATCGGCGTCAGGCGGAGGCGGTCGCGAAACGAGGTTCTCTTGGCCGGCTGCTTGAGGTCGTCGGGGATGAGCGAGTCATCGCCCTTCACCTGGCGGCGCGGCTGGTGGTGGCGGATCGAGTCGTAGACGCCCCACGCGTAGAGCGCGACGAAGGCGACGCCCGCGCCGATCTGGACCTGCTGGAGGCGGCGCACGAACTTCGCGTCCGCCGGATCGACCGCGGTGCTCTCGAAGCCATAGGTGCCGACGAGGTAGCCGTAGATGCCGAGGTTGGTCGCGAGCGTCGCGCCCTGGCCGATCGCGAACAGCGTGGTCGCGCGGTAGCGCTGCTGCGACAGCTGCGCGAGCCCGAACGGGAGGAAGTTGAAGTAGAACGGACGCGTCTCGTAGACGATGAGGCTCTTCTTGTAGGCCTCGAGGGCGGCCTGCTGCTCGGCGAGCTTCTTCTGCGCGGCGAGCCGCTCCATGCGCGCCTTCACGTCCTCGCGCGTCTGGTCGTACAAGCGCACCGCGCCCTCGGAGAACGTGAGCGTCGTGATCGACGTCTCGGGGTCGAGCTGGATCGCCTTCTCGAACTCGCGGATCGCGCGCGGTCGATCGCCGGATTCGTACGACGACGCGCCGAGCAGCACGTACGCCTCCCAGATGTCCTCGGAGCGCGCGAGGCGAACGTCGGGGTAGAGCAGATCGTTCAGCGCCTCGCGCGCGGACTGCCAGTCGCGCGCCTTGAAGCTCGCGCGCCCGCGCTCGAGGTCCTGCGAGGGGGTCGCGGCCGCGACGCTCGCCGCGCACACGACGAGGACCGCGAGCCCGACGGACGCCGGGCTCGCCGCCGCAGCGCAGGCGCGGCGCAACAGGCTCACGGCGGCGGCTCGCATGTCACCTTGTACTTCTTGCCGGCGCGCACCTGGATCTTCTGCGTCCAGCTCTTGGTCAGCGAGGGATCGACCGCGCTCGACGTCACGAACTCGATGGTCGCCGTCTTCTGATCGATCGAGCCCTCGAACAGCACCAGGGCGTTCGCGCCGAGCGTCGCGGCCTTGCCGGCGACGGTGACGAAGACCTCGCGCGGCGTGCCGTCGACCTCGGTCGGGCACGACACCGTCACGCCGGCCGGCCGGAACTGGAGGTTGAACACGAGCTGCGATACGCCGGCCTTGGCGAAGGCCTCCTGGGGCTCGCAGCACTCGTTGCGCGCGCGCACGATGATCTCGCGATCGAGCGTGCGCGCGAGCGTCCCGGTCTCCGGCGTGAGCGGCACCCACTCGCCGTCGCCGAACGCGACCTCGGAGCCCATGCGCGGCGTGACCGAGACCGTGACCGGCCAGCTCGCGCTGGCGATCGGCGCGGCGTCGGGCGGCGGCGGCCGCGAGCCGCCGTTGTTCGTGGTGGTGCCGCCGTTCGTGGCCGCCCCGTTGCCGTTGGTCGCGACGGTGCCTCCGGTCGAGGCGTCGGCCGCCGTCGCGAGGTCCTGCGCGTCGTCGACGAGCGGCGGGGGAGGTTGGTCTTCCGGCGCGACCACGCGCACCGTGCGGCCGTCATGGCTGGCGATCGTGGGCGCGAGCTCGAGCGCCTCCGACGTCTCGCGCGTCTTGTTGTGGATCATCAGCGCACCACCGCCGATCACGAGCGCCGCGAGCACGCCGAGCCCGGCCGCCTTCACGCGCGCGCGGCGGTTGAGCCCGTCGAGGATCGCGATCACCTTCGCGTTGTCGGCATCGATCGTCAGCACACGATCGAACAGGTCGAGTGCGGCGGCGCGATCGTCGCGCTCGAGCAGCTCCTGGCCGCGCTTCGTGAGGTGCGCGATCAGACGATCCTCGAGGGCTTGCTCGTACGCGACCGGCGACGAGAAGTAGCGTGCGAGCTCGCTCGCGAGCTTGACCTTGTCGTGCGGCAGGCCGCTCTCGTCGAGGTAGCCCTCGAGCGCGGTGACCATCTCGCCGACCGACGCGAACCGATCCGCGGGCGCCGCGGCCATGGCGCGGAGGATGATGCGGCCGAGCCGGTTGCCGATGCGCGGGTTCGCGGTGCGCGGATCGATGAACCGGCACTCCGCGATCCGCTTGAGCACCTCGTGCGGGTTCTTGCCCTCGAACGGCAGCTTCCCGACGCACAGCTGGTAGAGGACGATGCCCGCGGCGAACACGTCGGTGCGGAAGTCGAGCGGGCGGCCCTCGACGTGCTCGGGCGCCATGTACGCCGGCGAGCCGAGCAGCTGGCCGGTCACGGTGAGCCGCTCGAGGTCGACCATGTGCGAGATGCCGAAGTCCATCAGCTTCACCACGCCGTCGGTGCGGATCATGATGTTCTCGGGCTTCACGTCGCGATGCAGGATGCCGCCGGCGTGCGCGTGGGCGAGGGCGCGACCGACCTGGATGATCAACATCGCGCCCAGCTCGGGGAACGCGATCGGCCGGTCGGTGATGACCTGCTTGAGCGTCTGCCCGTCGATGAACTCCGTGACGATGTACGCCTCGGACTCGGGCTTCGCGGCGTAGTCGAAGATCTCGAGGATGTTCTCGTGGCGCAGCTTCGCGACCGCCTGCGCCTCGCGCTCGAACCGGTCGCGCGCCTCCTGATAGTCGGCGAGGTGCTTGTGGAGGATCTTCACCGCGACGACGCGCTTCAGCGATCGATCGAGCCCGCGATAGACGACGGCCATCCCGCCTTGCCCGACACGCTCGAGCAGCTCGTACTTGTCGAGGACCTGGCCAACCTGGATCACGGAAGCTCTCTTTGCGCCATGACACTCGTGTCATGGCCCCCACCCGACGTGTATCAGACCGGGAGCAGGCCCGATAAGGTTGTCTAAGGCCCCAAGCCTACGCCGCTTCTCGACGATCTTCCAACCAACAACGCCCATCCGAGGTGTGACGCGCGGGTCACTCTGGCTGCTACGCAGGATGCACACGCAGCCAAGCGATCGCGCGCGGAAGCGAGGGTGCGGACCTTGACTCGGCGCCGAGCTTCCCGTAGTTAAACGCCCTCATCCCAGGCACGTAGCTCAGTGGGAGAGCACTACCTTGACACGGTAGGGGTCAGGAGTTCAATCCTCCTCGTGCCTACAACTCTAGTGAAAACGGCAGGTTGGGCGGCGCTCGCGGTCCTCGCGGGATGCCCGAGACCGCCGCCGCCACCCGGCGCGAACGAGCCGCCGCGGCTGCCCGCGGTCGAGGCGTGCGCGGACCACGCGGACCTCGTGGCGACGCCGCTGCCGGTGCCCGCGCGCCCGCCCGCGGATCCCTATTCGCTGCCGAACGCGGCCGCGATGTTCGTCACCGATGCCGCGGGCACGCACGGCGCAACGACGCTCTGTGATCTTCCCGATCGCATCGTGGCGATCGCGGCGGAGCAGGGCGTGCAAAGCGGCAAACGCCGCGTCGGCGGGACCGTCTACACGATCGCGCGATCGGGCGCCGCATCGACCTCGTCGATCGATTCGAGCTCGGCGGGCTGCCTCGCCGGCGCTCCGACCTGCGCGTGGAAGACGACGTCCGAGCTCGGCACCATCGAGACGATTCCCGGGCAGTGGGTGAGCACGAGCGGCTGGGTGCACGGCCTCGACGACATGTGCCGCGCGCTCCCCGACGACACGATCGCGACGTGCTCGACGGCGAACCGCCTCGCGTACGTCGAGCTCGGCTGCCAGCCGGCCGACACAGCGCCGGTCGCGCTGCAGCTCGGGCTGCACGACGCGTCGCTCGAGCGCCGCTACGACCTCGACGTCGAGGTGCCGGTCGCGCGGCTGTACGGCGCCGCCGAGCGCGCGAGCGCGTCGACGTACGTGTACCGGTTCACCGGCGCCGGCGACGCGAAGGGCCGCTACAAGGCCGCGGCGCTCGCGTTCGACCTCGCGGCGAGGACCGCGGTGCTCGAGCTCGACGGTGCGCGCGAGCGGTGCATCGTGTTCGGGCTGTACCGGCGCTGATCGCGGGCCACGCGCTGCGAGCCTACTCGGGCATCGTGACGCGGACGAGGTCACGCACGACCGCGCGGACGTCCTCGGCGGTGGCCGCGGTGTTGCGCGTGTGCAGCACGTCATCGCGCTCGAGCTCGTAGCTGTCGATGACCGCCGACGCGCTGTCCGCGCCGTACGCCGTCAGGGTCCCCACGGGCTC
>DATLHR010000533.1:0-16970 GCA_035539815.1 Kofleriaceae bacterium | reverse complement strand
GCCGCCACCATTACCGCCGAGCACGGCAGAGACCGGATTCGCGCCGCCGGCGCCGCCGAGCACAGCGTCCAGGCCACCGCCGTTCGAGCCCGTCGCGCGCCCGAGCAGGCCGCCGAGCGGACCGAGCCCGCCAAGCGCTCCACCGCCACCACCACCACCACCGCCGCCGATCGCACCGAGCGCTGCATCGACGCCACCGCCGGCGCCGCCGCCCCCGAGCAACGTCGCCGCGGGGCTGCCGCCGAGCACCGCATCGAGGCCGCCGCCCGTGGCCAGCGAGGAGCTGCCCGGCATCACGCTCTCCGCGGCGCTGGTCGCCGCGTTCGTCAGGTTCTGGGTCGCCGCGCCCACGACGTTCTCGACGGCGGCGCCGGGGTTGCGCATCAGCCCTGCGATGTCTCCGGGCGAGCGCAATGCACCGAGCAAGCCGCCCGCCCCGCGCGCGACCTCGCGCGGGCTCGGCCGCCCGGTGCCGGTCGGCCGCTGTACCGCATCGAGCTCGCGATCCTTCTTCTTGCGACGACGCGCTGGCGGCGCGGCCGCGGGCGCCTGCGCGGCCGCGGGGGGAGGCGTCGTCGACGCGACATCGGTCGCGTTCGGGTCCGTGCGCGGCGTGGCGTCGTGGGCCGCGTCGCCGACGAGGTCCGACAGGATGTTGCGCGGGATCACGTTCGCCGGCAGGTTCGCGCGCTCGAGCAAGTTGCCCATCGCGTTCTCGACCCGCCCCGCAGCGTTCGAGATGTCGGCGGCGTGGTTGCCGAGCTCGTGAGATGCGGCGTCGAGCTGCTGCACCACGTTCTGCACGGCACCGCGATGCTGCTGCAGTGCGGGCGCGACCTGCGCCATCACCTGCGTGAGCTTGCCGACGGCCTCGCCGCGCCCCGCGGCTTGGCTCACGCGCGTGCGGATCGCATCCGGGTTGCCCTCGAGGATCGCCGTCAGTGTCTGCCGGCCCGCGTCGAGGCGGCCGCGCGCCTCGTCGTTGCGGTCTCGCTTGCGGTCGACGTCCTCGCTGATGCCGAGGCGGCTCGCCTTCTCGCGGAGGTTGTTGACCTGATCGAAGAAACCCACGGAAGCTCCAGCCATTCTACGCGGCGGGCCCCGCCATTTTCGCCCCGTCTCGCGAAGGTTTTCGCGCCTCGCCCGTCCGCGGCCGATCCCAATGACCTCAAGACCTTGCACCTCGTGGGTGCTACGGTGCGTGGGTGGACCCAGGCAGCGCGCGGGAGCCAGTCGAGATCGCGGCGCCCCGCCGCCTCCGCCTGGACGAGCTCCTGCACGAGCTCGGGGCGCGGGCGCATGCCGCGGAGCGCGTCGAGGACGGTCGGCCCGATGGGCTCACGGTCGGCGAGCTGGTCGACAAGGCGGCCGAGGCGGGCTTCGGGTTCCTGATCGCGATCCTCGCCCTGATCGCGATCCCGTTCTTCGGCCTCTCGACGCCGTTCGGCCTCGCGATCGCGCTCGTCGGCGCGCAGATGATGTTCGGGGGCGTGAAGCCGTGGCTGCCGCAGCGCGCACGCCGCCGGCAGCTCTCGATGTCGATGCTCGATCGCGTCGCGTCGCTCCTCGTGCGTCGCACGCGCTGGCTCGCTCGCTCGACGCGCCGCCGCTACGAGGTGCTGATCCACCCGCGCCTCGTCGGGCTCGGGGTCGTCATCCTCGCGCTCGCCCTCGCGCTGCCGCTACCGATCCCCGGCTCGAACCTCGTGTTCTTGATCCCGATCTTCATCTACGCCGTCGGCGTCCTCGAGCGCGACGGCGTGTGGATCATCGTCGGGCACGTGGCGACACTCGTCGACATCGCGCTGTTGTTCGCGTTCGGGAACGCCGTATCGATGGTGCTGGCGCGGGTGTGGCGCTGGATCACGTAGCGCGTTGGTTGCGCAGCAGCTCCGCGATGTCCTTCTGCCCCGCCGGATCTTCGAGCAGCGTCACCGCGCTGTCGGCCAGCGCCTCGTTCTCGAGCACGAGCTCGACGGCGCGCCGCGCTCCGATCATCCCCGACGCGCGCCCGGGCGCCTGCAGCGCCCAGTCCTTCGCGCCGGCCTTGCGCACGACCTCGACGATCCACGCGAGGTCCTTGGTGAACCGCGCGTCGTTGTAGCCCTTCGCCTCGCCGAGCCCGAACCACAGGATGCGTGCGAACCGCAACCGCCGCCCGGGCGGCAGCAACAACGTCTCGCCGGCCTCGCCGGTGGCGCGCTCGGACCTGATGAGCCGCGACAGCCGCCCGCACATCCGCCAGTCCGCGAGGCCCGCGGCGCCGCGCAGGGGACGATCATCCTTGAACACCGGCAACACGAGGCAGTCACGCCCGGACTCGTCCCAGCGCGCGAGATCCAGCGGCAGGACGGACAGCGCCACGCTCAGTCCTCGGCGTGCCGGCCGGCCGCGGTCGCGATGCGGTCGAGCACGCCGTTCACGAACGCCGACGACTCCGCGGTCCCGAACCGCTTGGCGAGCTCGACGGCTTCATTGATGACCACCTTCACCGGCACGTCGCGAAACGCGATCAGCTCGCACGCACCGAGACGGAGGATGTTGCGGTCGACGCGTGACATGCGCTCGATGCGCCAGTTCTTCGACGCGCTCGTGATCAGCTCGTCGATCTCGGCGGCGCGCGCGGTCGCGGCGGCGACCAGCTCGCGTGCGAACGCCTGCGCGGGCGCATCGATCTCGAGCTCGAACGCATCGGCCCAGCTCGCGGCCGTCCCGGCGACGTCCGTCGCTGGATCGCCGTCACGCGCGTACAGCAGCTGCAGCGCGAACGCGCGACCGGTGCGGCGCGTGCCGGCCGTCATCGCCCCTTCTTTCGCAGCGCCTTCGCCGCCGGATCAGCAGCCACGAGCACCCGCTTCACATTGGCGAGCTCGATCGCCGAGAGCGCCGCGTCGAAGCCCTTGTTGCCCGCCTTCGTACCCGCGCGCTCGAGCGCCTGCTCGATGGTGTCGGTCGTCAGCACGCCGAAGCTGACCGCGACCTCCGCGTGGTGCGCGACGTGCGCGATGCCCTTCGCGGCTTCGCCGGCGACGTAGTCGAAGTGCGGCGTCGCTCCGCGGATCACCGCGCCGAGCGCGATCACCGCGTCGATGCCGCCGCGCTCCACCACCCAGCCGACCACCTGCGGCAGCTCCCACGCACCGGGGCAGCGCACGATCGTGACCGTATCCGCATCGCCGCCCGACCGCGCGATGGCGTCGAGCGCACCCGCGATCAACGGCTCGACGATGAGGCCGTTGAACCGGCTGGCGACGATCGCGAACCGCAGCCCGGCGGCGTTGAGGGACCCTTCGATGGTCGGCATGCCGCGCTGGTATACACCACCCTGCTGGCGGCTACGACTGCCCGGGGGCCGCGCGCCCGGGAGCCTTCCCGCTCGCCCGCGGCGGGACCGGCACGCGCTCGACCACATCGATGCCGAAGCCATCGAGGCCAGGGATCTTGCGATCGCTCCACATCATGAGCCGGATCTTCTTGCAGCCGAGGTCGGCGAGCACCTGCGCGCCGAGGCCGAAGTCGCGCAGCGCCTCGCTGGTCTGCGGCTGCGCGAACGCCGGACGCACCACCTCGCGCTGGAGCACGAGCCGCTCGAACGAGCTACCGAGGCGCATCCGGCTCGGGCTGACGATGTACAGCAGCACGCCGGCGCCCGCATCGTCGATCGCCTTGAGCGCCGCATCGAGATCCGGGCGGAGGTCGAACGGATCCGCGAGCGGATCGAGCGCGGCGACCCGCACGAGCACCGGCTCGCCCGCGGCCGACTTGCCGACGACGTCACCACGCACGAGCGCCAGGTACTCGGTGTCCTCGACGTTGGTGCTGTAGCAGTGCGCCACGAACGGCTCGCCCGGGCCGAGCGCGCCGGGGCGCATCATGCCCGTGCCCTGGCAGCGCACGATCTTCTCGCGCTGCAGCCGGTACGCGATCATGTCGGCGACGCTGAGCAGCAAGAGGCCGTGCCGCGAGGCGAACTGCTCGAGCTCGGGGCGGCGCGCCATCTCACCGTCCTCGCGCATGATCTCGCAGATCACCCCGGCGGGCTTGAGGCCGGCGAGCCGCGCGAGGTCGACCGAGCCTTCGGTCTGCCCGGTGCGCACCAGCACGCCGCCCTTGCGCGCGCGCAGCGGGAACACGTGCCCCGGCGACACCACGCTCGCCGGACAGGCGTCGTCGGCGATGGCGGCGCGGATCGTCGTGGCGCGGTCGCGCGCCGAGATGCCCGTCGACACGCCGTGCCGCGCTTCGATCGAGACGGTGAACGCGGTGCCGAGCGACGCCTGGTTGTCACGCACCATCATCGGCAGCTCGAGCTTGTCGATCATCCGGTCGTCCATCGCGAGGCAGATCAGGCCGCGCGCGTGGGTCGCCATGAAGTTGATGTGCTCCGGCGTGACCAGCTCGGCGGCGAACACCAGGTCACCCTCGTTCTCGCGATCCTCGTCATCGACGAGGATCACCATGCGGCCGGCGCGGATCTCCTCCAGCGCACGCGTGACGCGTTCGATCGAGCTCATGCAGGTCTCCCGGTTGCGATCAGCTTCTCGACGTGTTTAGCGAGGATGTCGACCTCGAGGTTCACGCGATCGCCAGGCTGGAGGTCGCCGAGCGTCGTGTGGTCGCGCGTATGAGGAATGATCGCGACGGAGAAGGTCTCCGTTTCGACGGCGTTGACCGTGAGGCTCACGCCGGCGATCGCGATCGAGCCCTTCCCGACGATGTAGCGCAGCAAGGGTTGTGGTGCGCGGACGCCGAGCACGAGGTTCGCGCCCAGGTCGCGCCGCACGACGAGCTCGCCCGTGCCATCGATGTGGCCGGTCACCCAGTGGCCGCCGAGCCGGTCGCCGACGCGCAGCGCGCGCTCGAGGTTGACGCGCTTGCCGACGCGCAGCGCGCCGAGCGTCGTGCGCGCGAGCGTCTCGGCGCCGGCGAGCACCGTGAACGCATCGCGGCCGACCTCGGTCACGGTCAGGCACGTACCGTCGTGACAGATCGACTCGCCGAGCGTGAGCTCGCCGAGCGGGATGCGCCCGGGCCGGATCGCGAGCACGAGCGCGTCGCTGCGGCGATCCGCCCGCACCACCGTGCCGGTGTCTTCGACGAGCCCCGTGAACATCTGGCCGCGGTGTACCACTCCTGCGCGCGGATGCGAATGGTCAGGAGGCGGCGGCGCACTGGGACAGCCTCGGCGACAGATTGCGAAATGCGCTGGGTGGCTGGCCGCTTAGCGCTTCAACCTGCCGGTCAGCCGCAGGTCGCCGTCGAGCATCTCGACGTGGGCGTCGAGCTCGAATGCGATCGCGGCCTGCATCGACGCGAGCCCCTTGCCTCCCACCCAGCTCTTCGCGGGTCCTCCGACGATCTTCGGGGCGACGTACAGCACGAGCTCGTCGGCGAGCCGCTTCTCGAGCAACGACGCGTGGACCTCGCCGCCACCCTCGACGAGCACCGACATGATGCCTTCCTCGCCGAGCCGACGCGCGAGCGCGACGAGATCGAGCCGGCCGTTGCGGTGGGCCGGCACGCGCCACACCTCGGCACGCTGCGCGACCAGCGCACGCTCTCGCGTCGCCGGGGCGGCGGGACCGGCGACGATGATCGTGCGCGCGGAGCGCCGGTTGCGCCCGGGCACGACGTGCGCGCGCGGCGGTGTCCTCAGCTGACTGTCGAGGATGATGCGGATCGGGTCGCGCGCGCCGGGGAGCCGGGCCGTGAGTCGGGGCGCGTCGGCGAGCACGGTGCCGATACCGACGAGGATCGCGTCGTGCTCGTCGCGCAGGCGCATCACGTCGGCGCGTGCGCGCGGCCCCGTGATCCACTTCGAGTGGCCCGCCACCGTCGCGATCTTGCCGTCGAGCGTGACCGCAGCCTTGAGCGTGAACGCCGGCCGCCGGTCGCGCGCCCAGGTCAGAAACGGCGTGTTCGCCCGCGTGCACTCCTCGCGCAAGACGCCGGTCGTGACCGCGATGCCCGCGCGTCGCAGGAGCGCGCGGCCGCCGCCGTGACCGGGCATCGGATCCTCGATGCCGACGACCACGCGCGCCACCCCGCTGTCGCGCACGAGCGGGGCGCACGGTGGCGTACGCCCGTGGTGCGTGCACGGCTCGAGGTTCACGTACAACGTCGCTCCCTGCGCCTTGTTGCCGAGCTTCGCGAGCGCGGCCGCCTCGGCGTGGAGCTTGCCGGGGCCCGCATGCGCCCCTTCCGCGATCACCTTCCCTGCCTTGTCGACGATCACGCACCCGACGATCGGGTTCGGCGAGGTGCGCCCGCGATACGCCGCGGCGAGCTCCAGGCAGCGCGCCATGTGCGCGCGGTCATTTACCTGCGCATCGCTTCGCGATGCTGCGCGCCTCGCGGTACGCGAGGCTTGCTCGTGCGTCTTCACCCCGTGCGCTCCGAGGGCGGCACCGGCTCGTGCTCGTCGGTGATGTCCTCGCGCGCGAGCTCGGCCATGTCGCTCAGGGTATGGCGTCCGGTGTCTTCCTGGCGGAGCGCATCGAGCTCCTTCGCGAAGCCCTCGAGGTCGCGGAAGTCGCGGTAGATCGACGCGAACCGCACGTACGCGACGGTGTCGAGCGCCCTGAGCCGCGGCAGCACGCGCTCGCCGATGTCCCGCGATCCGATCTCGCTGACCCCGAGCTCGCTGACCTCACGCTCGACGGACAGCGCCAGCGACGCGATCTGCTCGCGCGCGACCGGCCGCTTGGCGACCGACGTCAGGAGGCCGCGCTCGATCTTCGTGCGATCGAACGGCTCGCGCCGGCCATCGCTCTTGATCACGAGCGGCATCGACTCCTCGATGCGCTCGTAGGTCGTGTACCGGCGCTCGCAGCCCTCGCACTCGCGACGGCGACGGATCTCGTTCCCGTCCTTCGAGACCCGGGTCTCGATGACCTTGTCCTCGAACACACCGCAGAACGGACACCGCATCTACTTCGGATCCAGCGCCGAGAGCTGCTCGACGCGGCGCCCGTGCCGCCCACCCTCGAAGGCCGTCGCGCGAAACGCGGCGAGCGCGTGCTCCGCGACGCCCGCGCCCACCACGCGCGCGCCCATCGCGACGACGTTCGCGTCGTTGTGCCGGCGTGCCATCTCCGCGGTGAACGCGTCGTGGACGAGCGCGCACCGCACGCCGGGGACCTTGTTCGCCGCGATGCTGATGCCGATGCCGCTGCCGCACACCACGAGCCCGAGCACCCCGGGCTCGGCGGCGACGCGCCGCCCGACCTCTGCGCCGTAGTGCGGATAGTCGACCGAGGCCTCGTCGTTGGTGCCGAGATCGATGACCTCGTCCCCCTGCGCGCGCAGGACCTCCACCAGGTGCCGTTTGAGCGGCAGCCCCGCATGGTCGCAGCCCGCGTACCACTTCATCGCGCTCAGTCGCCCTTGTATCGCGCGAGCACGAGCGCCGCGTTCGTGCCGCCGAAGCCGAAGCTGTTCGACATCGCGATGTCGACCCGCTGCTCGCGCGCCTGGTTCGGCACGTAGTCGAGATCGCACTCGGGATCCGGCGTCTCGTAGTTCGTGGTCGGCGGCAGCACGCCGCGTGCGACGGCGAGCGCGGTGATGCCCGCCTCGATGCCGCCCGCCGCGCCGAGCGTGTGGCCCGTCATCGACTTGGTCGACGACATCGCGAGCTTGCGCGCGTGGTCACCAAACACGACCTTGGTCGCGAACGTCTCGTTCTTGTCGTTGAGGTCCGTCGACGTGCCGTGCGCGTTGATGTAGCCAACCGCGCTCGCTTCGATCCGCGCGTCCTTGAGCGCGAGCCGGAAGCACGCCTGCGCGCCCTTGTGCTCGGGCGCCGGCGCGGCGACGTGGTGCGCGTCGCTGTTCGCGCCGTAGCCGATGACCTCGGCGTAGATCCGCGCGCCGCGCTTCTTCGCGGCCTCGAGCTCCTCGAGGACGACGATGCCGGCTCCCTCGCCGATGACGAAGCCGTCGCGCTCCTTGTCGAACGGGCGGCTCGCCTTCTCGGGATTCGCGTTGTTCGTCGACATCGCGCGCATCGCGTTGAAGCCGCCGACGCCGAGGATCGAGATCGTCGCCTCGGTACCACCGGCGATCATGCCGTCGGCGTAGCCGTGGCGGATCGTGCGCATCGCTTCGCCGATCGAGTGGGCGCCGGTCGCGCACGCGGACACGTGCGAGAAGTTCGGGCCCGTCGCGCCGGTGCGGATGCACACCATGCCCGGCGCCTCGTTGATGATGATGTCGGTGACGAAGTACGGCGAGAACCCGTGGCGCGGCCCCTTGTGCTGGGTCGCGAGGTACGTGTCCTCGATCGTGCGAACGCCACCGAGGCCAGAGCCGATGTAGCAGCCCCAGCGTTCCTCTTGGCCCGCGGGGACCTTGCCACCGAGGCCCGCGTCCTCGACAGCCATCATCGCTGCACCGACGCCGAACTGGAGGAAGCGGTCGAGGTGCTTGAGCTCTCGCTTGTCGAAGAACTTCGCGCCCTCCCACCCCTTCACTTCACAACCGAACTTGGTGGCGAAGTTGGTGGTGTCGAACTGCGTGATGGGCCCCGCACCGCTCTTGCCCGCGAGCAGCGACGACCACGTAGTTTCGAGGTCGTTGCCGATCGGGGTGACGAGGCCGATGCCGGTGATGACGACGCGACGCATGTCAGCTCCTTAGCGCGGGCGAGGCGAATCACAAAACTCGGCGACCCTCGCAGGGCGCCGAACGCCTCACTTGGCGTGGGTCTTGATGTAGTTGACGGCGTCCTTGACCGTCTTGATCTGCTCGGTGTCTTCCTCGGGGATCGTGATCTTGAACTCCTGCTCGAACGCGAGCACGAGCTCCACGACGGCGAGCGAGTCAGCCTTCAGATCGTCGATGAACGACGCCTCGGGGCGCAGCTGCTCGGCCGACACCTCGAGCTGATTGGTGATGATTTCCTTGACCTTGCTCTCGATCTCTTCAGGCGACATGGCTTTCCTTCGCTTCTAGCTGGGCCCTTGGGGCGACCGTTATTAGTCCAGAACTCTGCCTACATCAACATCCCGCCGTTGACGCGCAGCACCTGGCCGGTGATGTAGCTGGCCTCGGGGCCGGCCAGGAACGCGACCGCGTCCGCGACGTCCTCGGACCGCCCGATGCGGCCGAGCGGGATCTGCTCCATCAGCTTGGCGCGCGCAGCCTCGGGAAGGTGCTCGGCCGTCATGTCCGTCTCGATGAAGCCCGGCGACACGGCGTTGCACGTCACGCCGCGCGACGCGAGCTCCTTCGCCGTGGTCATCGTCAGGCCGAGCAGGCCGGCCTTCGACGCGGCGTACGCGATCTGGCCGCCGTTGCCCTGCTCGCCGACGACGGAGGTGATGTTGATGATGCGCCCGGCCTCCTTGGCCTTGAGGATCAACATCGACGCCGCGCGCAGGCAATGGAACGCGCCCGCGAGGTTGGTGTCGAGCACCTTCCTCCACTGCTCGTCGGTGAACCGCATCAGCATGCCGTTGACGGCGACGCCGGCGTTGTTGACGAGGATGTCGAGGCTGCCGTGGTCCTTAGCGATCGCCTTGATCGCGTCGGTGGTCTGCTGCGAGCTGGCGACGTCGAACTGCGAGAGCGCGGCCTGCCCCCCGACCTTCTCGACCTCCGCGGCGCACTCGCGCGCGGCGTCCTCGCGCGACGCGTAGTTGATGACGACCTTCGCGCCGCGGCGTGCGAGCGCGACGCAGATGCCGCGGCCGATGCCGCGCGAGCCACCGGTGACGAGCGCGACGCGCCCTGCGAGTGCCTTGTCGTTGATCGCCATCGTCGTGTCCTTATGCGGTGAACGCGTTCACTTCGTGGGGCTCGCCGATCGTCGTGACGCTGATCGCCGGCGAGATGCGCTTGACCAGGCCCTTGAGCACGGCGCCCGAGCCGAGCTCGAATGCGCGCGTGACGCCGAGCTTCGCGATCGTCTGGATCGACTCCTCCCAGCGCACCGACGCGGTGACCTGCCGGACGAGCAGCTCCTTGATGCGCGCGGGATCCTGCGTCGGCTCGGCGGTCACGTTCGCGACCACCGGCACGCGCGGCGAGGTGATCGCGACGTCGGCCAGCGCGGCCGCGAGACGCTCCGCGGCGGGCTTCATCAGCGAGCAGTGGAAGGGAGCGCTCACCGTGAGCTTCTTGGCGAGCTTCGCGCCTGCGGCCGACGCGAGCGGGATCGCGCGATCGATCGCGGCGACGTGGCCGGAGATCACGATCTGACCGCCGCCGTTGAGGTTCGCGGGCTCGACGGGCTCGCCAAGCTTGCTCGCCTCGGCGCACACGGCCTGCGTCCTCGCGAGGTCGAGGCCCATCAGCGCCGCCATGCCGCCCTGCCCGACGGGCACGGCCTCCTGCATGAACGTGCCGCGGAGGTGCGTGAGGCGCACGGCATCGCGCAGCGATATCGCGCCGGCGGCGACCAGCGCTGTCCACTCGCCGAGCGAGTGCCCCGCCACGATGTCGTATACGAGGCCCTTGCTCTCGAGCACGCGCGCCACGGCGATCGACGTGGTCAGGATCGCGGGCTGCGTGTGCTTGGTCAGCGTCAGCTCGTCCTCGGGCCCGTCAAAGCACAGCTTCGAGAGCGAGAACCCGAGCACCTCGTCCGCTTCCTCGTACGTCCGCTTCGCGACCTCGAAGTCGTGCGCGAGGTCGCGGCCCATGCCGACTCGTTGCGAGCCCTGGCCGGGGAACAGGAGCGCCGTCTGCATCGGCTGCTTCTTCGCACGTGGCACCCGGCGTGGGAAGGGGCGATCAACAGATCCAGGTGCGTGAAATGATTGATGCACCGCGCAGTGGACTGCGCACCTGCGACTCTTTCGCTCCGCGATCGTCCGGAGACGCATGCGTCTCGTCGCCGCGCCCGTGCTCGCGCTCCTCGCCATCGCCGCGTGCGGCAAGCCCGTCTGCGAGACCTACGCGGACATGGAGTGGAAGTGCGGGAACTATCCTGCCGACGAGAAGGCGATCACCATGACGCTGGCGCGCGCGGCCTGCGAGGCTGGTTCGACCTCTCCCATCCCCGAGGAGCGCGACGCGATGGCGATCTACGCGCACGAGGGCGACTGCGCCGAGCGCCACGCCAACGACTGCGCCGCCTACGCAGCGTGCAAGAACCGCCTGCGAGAAGCCACGCGCCAGGTAGCGCGCTGAAGGCGCGCGCTGGAAGGCGGAGCCGCCCAGCTCACGCACCGCGTGGCAGGACCTCGTCGTCGGCGACCGTGGTCTCCTCCTGCGCGCCCGCCACCCCGCGCTCGTCGCGCTCGAGACTCGCGAGCACCGCGTCGAAGAACTCGGACCAGCCGCCGCTCTTCGCCGTCTGTTCCAGCTGCCGGACCGCGGTGGGCAACACGAGCTTGCCCACCCTCACGGCGCGACCTTCACGTGCCGGCGCCGCACCTCGAACAGCACCGCAAGCAACCGCGCGCGCCGTTCGAGCGACAGGCGCGCGAACTTGTTCGCGAGCACGTCCCCCGGACGACAGGCGGTGAGCCTGAACTGCATCGCGCGCGCGTCCGCGCCGTGCAGCGTCATGAACAGCGCGCCGAGCTCGCACTCCTTGCGCGCGAACGCCTCGTCGGTCCGTTGATACGGCGTCATCGGCGCTTCGAGGATCGCGATCAGCTGCTCGTCGAGCGTCCGTGCCGGCGGCGCGACGGCGATCCCTTGCCGGCTTTCGCGCGAAGCGGAGCTGGTGATGGTGGCCATGATGTGGCCGCCTGTCGGACACACGCGTCCGCGGTTGCGTCCGAAACCTGCGAACGCCAGCTCCAACGCCGACGCCGACGCCGACGCCCAGCCTCGCCTCGCCGAGCCCGAGCCCGCACGCGAACGAGCCTCTCACGCAAAACGACCACACCGATTCGAGAACGGGTCCGTACACGGTCCACACGGGGTCCGTCCGCTGTCAGTACGAATGCGACGGTGTTCGTAGGTGCTGCCGAAGCGAGCGCGCGGCGCCACGTAGCCCCTGGTGCTCTCTCGTCTCGACGGTGTCATTCCATCGTCAGTACATCGTCCGTTCCGGTTTCGAATCGAGGGAGCTCGATCCTGTCAGGGGGCGGGTGGGCCGACGCAGACGCGGCGCTCACGCGGGCGCCGGTGCGAGTGCGATGACGGAGCCCAACGCCCACCGGGCGCATGTGCGTTGCGACGCCGCGCGACGCCGGAGGATCGGACCCCGCGGCTCCTACTTCTTTCCGGGCTTCTTCCCGGCGGGCTTCTTCGCGGCTGGAGTCTTCGCGGCTGGCTTCTTGGCCGATCCGCTGGCCGACGAGGCCTTGGTCGGTTTCTTCGCAGGCAGGCTCTTGGCAGCCGCCTTCGCCGGGGCCGCCTTCGCCGCGGCCGCCTTCGACGGTGAAGCCGCTGCTCTCGACGGCGCCTTCGTCGTTGGTGCCGCCTTCGACGGTGCAGCCTTCGACGGTGCAGCCTTCGCCGGTGCAGCCTTCGCCGGTGCAGCCGCTGCTCTCGACGGCGCCTTCGTCGTTGGTGCAGCCTTCGCCGGTGCGGCCTTCGTTGGTGCAGCCTTCGCGGGTGCGGCCTTCGCCGCTGCCGCCTTGCCGGTGGCCTTCGGCGCGCGCGACGTGGGCGCCTCGTCGGCGGGCGCCGGCTCGGCCAGCTTCTCGACGGGGATCGCGCCCGCCTTGATCTTCTTCGCCGCGCCGTTGCCCGTGGCGGGCGCCGGCTCACGCTTCTTGGGCTCCGGGTGGATCTGGATGAGATCGAGCGGCAGCGACGCAGCGCGCAGGATGTCCATCAGCTTCTCGGCCGAGACTTCCTTGGGCACGGCGAAGTAGGCGCGGCCGGGCTCGCCCTCGCGCGGCGCCCAGGCGCCCTCGCACACGACTCGCTGGCCCTCACACGCGCGGGTCAGCGCTTGGAACGCGTCCTGGACGTCGGCGCCGGCGTGCGGTGCGTAGTCGACGATCATCGCCCAGCGACCGCCGTCCTCGACGATGCGCGTCGAGATCTGCTTCCACGGCGTGCCGCTGCGATCCCACGTGAGGGGTTGCTCGTTGCCCGTGGGACTGACGACGATCGTGTCGCCCCAGGTGGGTTTGGCATGCATGAACGGCACGTTGACCAGCTTGACGATCCGGCTGCCCACCGGAGCGCTCGCGGGTGCAGGCCCGAGGTCCTGCGCCCACGGCGTCTCGGTATCCTCGCCCTTGTTGGTCAGACACACCTTGATCGGCTTCGACTCGACCATCGCGGGACCATCCTATCCCAGGGCGCCGAGCGCGGAGGCCAGCTGCGCGGGGAGTGATCGCTCCGCGAACGAGGCGGCCGCGCGGATCGCACTCGCGATCGCCTGGGCGTCCGACCGGCCGTGGGCGATCACGGCCGGCTTCGACACGCCCGCGAGCAGTGCGCCGCCGATCTCCGTGTAATCGATGCGCTTGGCGAGGCCGCGCAACGCCGGGCCGACCAGCGCCGAGCCCAGGCGCGCGAGAGGAGTCTTCTCGAGCTCCTGGCGCACGAGCCCGAACATGCCTTCCGCGATCCCCTCGCATGTCTTGAGCACGACGTTGCCGGTGAAGCCGTCGGTGGCGATCACGTCGACGGCGCCGCGAAACAGATCGCTGCCCTCGACGTAGCCCACGTAATGGAAGGCGCCCTTCGCCGCGGACAGCAGCGCGTGCGCCTCGCGCGTGAGCGGCGTCCCCTTGCCGGGCTCGGCGCCGTTGGACAGCAGCCCCACGCGAGGGCGCGCCCGCCCGTGCACCACGTGATCGTACGCGGCGGCGAGCACCGCGAATTGCGCGAGGTGCGCAGGCCGCGGTTCCGTGTTCGCGCCCGCATCGCACAGCACGAGCGGACCCGAGGGTGTGGGCAGCACGGTGACGATCGCCGGCCGCTCGACGCCGGGTAGTCGCCCGAGCACGAACAGCGCGCACGCGAGCATCGCACCGCTGTTTCCCGCGGACACGACCGCATCACCCTGCCCCTCGGCGACGCGCGCCACGGCGATGCGCATCGACGAGTCGGGCTTGTGGCGGAACGCCTGCGCCGGATGGTCCGTCATCGTGACCACCTCCGACGCATGCACGATCTCGATGCGGTCGCCCGAGGTACGTCCCGCGCGCGCGAGCTCGACCTCGAGGCGCCTCGCGTCGCCGACGAGCACCACATCGAGTGCGCCGCTGGGATGCGCGCGGACCGCACGCAACGCGCCGGCCACTTCAGGACCGGGCGCGTGATCGCTCCCCATCGCGTCGACGACGACCTTCATGGCCGCGCCGACCTCATCGCTTACTCTTCAGCGGTCTGCTTGGCGATCACGGTCTCGCCGCGGTACTGGCCGCAGCTCGCGCACACGCGGTGCGGGATGCGCGGCGCGCCGCAGTTGGAACAGGCTTGGGTCATCATGTGGTTCGCGCCGGACTTGCGCGCCCACGCCGAACGCTGCTGGCGGGTGCGGGTCGGACCGCGACGTCGTTTCTGAAGTGCCATGGCTAAATCTCCGGGGGGGCTCTTGTGCCAGGTCAGGAGGGCAATTTCAAGCCCTTGAGTGCAGCGAGGCGCGGATCGATGGGCTTCTCGCACGTGCAGGTGGCTGAATTCCGGTCGATGCCGCACTGCGGGCATAGCCCTTTGCAGTCCTCGCGGCACAGCGGCGCATAGGGAACCGCGAGCACGAACTCCTCGCGGAACAGCGGCTCGAGGTCGATGTGCTCGCCTTCATAGGGGAACAGGTCGAGATCCTCGGCGCCGACCTCGGCACCTTCCTCGCCTTCCGTGGGCTCCTCTTCCGCCGGCATCTCGTGCCGGGGCATGAAGGTGACACGCACGGGGTCGTCGATCTCGAGGCGCATCGGCTCGACGCAGCGACTGCAGGCGACGTTCAGGTGGCCCTTGAACGTCCCGTTCGCGAACACGTGCGAGCCCTCGCTGTACAGCTCGAGCTCCGCCTCGCCGTGGCCCGCCTCGGGATCGATCGCGGGCGCACCGAGCGCATCGCGCATCGGCAGGCCCTTGACCCACTCGCTGACGAGCTCGCCGGGCACGGTGAACTTCCGGCGCGCCGGGAGGTCCCGGAGGAGAACTGCGTACGGTGGAAGCTTGGCCATGGGCGTGCCGCGGTTGGAGAACAGCGGAGTATAGGAACGCGATCCCAGCTGTCAACCGGTCGGAGTTTTCGGCACGATGACCGCGTGAGGTCGCTCGTCGCACTCGCCCTGGTGCTCCTTGCTTGCGGAGACGATCCGCCGCCGGCGCTGTCGTTCCCGGCGCTCGGCTCCCTGACCGATCCGGCGGGAGCCGATGGGTTTCGGTTCGGCGTCGCGACGGCGGCCACGCAGATCGAGGACGGCAACACCGCCACCGATTGGTACGTGTGGACGCAGCCCGTCGCCGACGGCGGCCTGGGCAAGGGCACGTTCGTCGGTGATGCCGTGCGCGGCTACACGCGCGTGATGGAGGATCTCGGGCTCGTCGCGGAGCTCGGCGTCGACAGCTACCGGTTCTCGATCGAGTGGGCGCGCATCGAGCCGGTCAAGGACCAGATCGACGAGACCGCGATCGCGCATTACCGCGCGCAGCTCGAAGCGATGAAGGCGATGGGCATCAAGCCGCTCGTCACCCTCCACCACTTCTCCAACCCCGCGTGGGTCGCCGACCCGCGCGACTCGGCATGCACCGCGGGCACGAGCGCGACCAACCTGTGCGGCTTCGGCGGCCCGGCGGGCGCGACGATCGCCGCCGAGATGGGCCAGCACGCCGCCCTCATGGCGCAGCGGTTCGGCGACCTCGTCGACGAGTGGGGCACCGTCAACGAGCCGATGAACTACCTCGTCGCGAGCTATGGCCTCGGGTTCTTCCCGCCCGGCCGCGCCTCGCTGCTCGACCTCCCCAAGTTCTCCTCCGTCGTACGCGACTACATCGCCGGCCATGCCGCGATGTACGCCGCGATCAAGGCCAACGACACCGTCGATGCCGATGGTGATGGCGTCGCGTCCGCGGTCGGCTTCTCGATGCTGACCACCACGTGGTCCCCGTCGCGTACGAACAAACCATCGTCCAACCCCGACGACCTCGCCGCCGCCGAGCGCATCACCTACCTCCTCCACTACCTGTTCGTCGACGCCGCACTCCACGGCACGTTCGACACTAACCTCGACGGCACGCCCGACGAGAACCATCCCGAGTGGACCGGCACGATCGACTGGCTCGGCATCCAGTACTACCTGCGCGCCGGCGTCTCCGCCGACCGCCCGCTGCTCCCCGCCCCCGTCAGCGTCACGCCGTGCATCGGCGGGTTCGACGTCGGCTCGTGCCTCCCTGCCCTCGATCCCACGTTCTGCGTCCCGCACATGGGCTACGAAGGCTCGACCAGCGGCATCGAGGACATCCTCCTCGCCTTCACCGCGCGCTACCCCGGCCTGCCGCTCGTCGTCACCGAGTCGGGCATCGCCGACGAGACGGGCACCCGCCGCGCCGAGTCCATCGTGCGTGTCCTCGAAGCGATCAGCCGCGCCCGCGCCCGCGGCGCCGACGTCCGCGGCTACTACCACTGGAGCCTCACCGACAACTTCGAGTGGGCGGAGGGCTACGCGCCGCGCTTCGGCCTCTACACCGTCGACTACGCCACTTACGCGCGCACGCCGAGCGAGGGCGCGACCGTCTACCGCGACATCGTCCATGCGCGCAGCGTCACGAGCGAGCAGCGCGCGCGCTACGGCGGCGACGGCCCGATGTCGCCCGACCCGTCGTTCACTGACGAGTACTGCACCCACAACTGAGTGACGCAACCGGCGCGCGGCCCGGCCGACACCCGGGCGCATGTCGAAGCACGCGCACGCCAAGAAGGTCGATGGTCATGATCGCTCGAAGCCACCTCCTGTCGATGTCGACGTCCTGAAAGCGCGCGGGCAAGCCCGCCTGGTGCACGCGCATGTTGCCGATATCCCGTCGCAACGCATGCGGTTGCTCGAAGCGAAGCTGATGGGTGACCCGAGGCAGATTCGCCTCGCCGCAGCAGCTTCGTT
>DATLHR010000532.1:0-9490 GCA_035539815.1 Kofleriaceae bacterium | reverse complement strand
CCGTCGCCGCGTCCTCGACGAACTTGCCCTGGAGCTCGAAGCCGCTCCACGTGACCGGCGGCGGCGCGACCGCGTCGGGCGAAGCGGGCGGGGGCGGGGGCGCCGCACGGACGCACTTCGCTTCGACCCTCGCCGCGGCATCGCCCGGCGGTTGCGCGCGCACCGTGGGCGCCGCCAAGGCGACCGCGAGCACCAGGAGAACGTGGACAGCGCGCATCACGGGGTGAACAGCTTGAACGTGAGCACGCCTTTCACGTTCGCGTCGGCGATGTCCTGCTCGGCGGGGTCCTCGAAGTTCTTGTTGAGATAGCCGCCTTCGAGGCTGACGCGGAACGGCGTCTGCCATACGCCGCGCACGTTGGTCGTCGCGCCGCGGATCGTCTGCTCGTAGGTGGTGATCACGCGCGCGTTGGACAGGATGTTCTTCTCGAGGCGCAGGCCGATCGAGCCGAACCCGATCTCGATGCGCAGCACGTCGAGGCCCGTGATCTTGGTCAGCGAGTCACCGACGAGGCTCGACACCCAGTCGCCGGCGAGGTCCTTCACGATCTGGTCGCCGACGCCCTGGCTCGGGTTCGTGGTCGGATCTTGCGTCGTCGGATCCGCGCCGAGCGCCTGATCGCCGAGCGATCGGCGCAGCGACTCCTGGCTGCGGCCGAGCAGCAGCAGCGACAGCGTCTGGCTCTTGTTGAGGCCGGTCGAGGTCTTGAGATCCCACAGTGGGTTCGACAGCGGGCCGTTGATGGTCAGGGTGATCAGGTGCTCCTGCCCCGAGAGGTCGCGGAAGTCCGGCGCTTCACTCGTGATGTCGAGGCGCGGATCGCCGGCGGGCTGGTTCTCGGCGAAGTCGATCGAGCCGGTCGTGCGCGAGAACGTCGGTCGCGTGCCGGGGATGCGGAACCGTCCGCGCTCGACGCGGATCGAGCCCGACATGCGCGGGTCGCGCGGCGTGTTCGTGATCTCGATCAACGGCCCCACGAGGTCGATGGTCGCGATGTTGTTCTCGACGACGAAGCGGCGCACGTCGAGCGACAGCCGCAGGTCGGCGTTGCCGAGCGTCGGGTACTCCTCCCAGAACGGCTTGGCCGGTGCGCTGCTGCTGCCGATCGAGCGGATCTGGTCAGTGAGCTCGAAGCTGCGCGTGTACTTGCCGTCGATGACGGAGATGTTGCCGCGCATCGCGAGCACGCCGGTCTCGCCGTGCTTCTCGATCTCGACGCCGCGCGCGGACAGGGTGACGTCGAGCGTGCCGGGGATGCGGAACGGCACGTTGTCGGCGTCGAGCGACACGTCGAGCGCCGTCAGCGTGCCGTCGCCCCGCAGCTCGAGCCGCCCGTCGATGTTGTCGAGCGTGCCTTCGCCGCCGATCTCGCCGCCGACCTCGTTCATCGCGATCACGTACGTGCGGCGCGCCCCGGTCTCGACGGTCTCGATCTCGAGGCTGCCGCGCTCCAGCTTGATCTCGCGCGGCACGCCGCGCGGCACGACCGCGATCGGCCGCCCGCGCCCCGCGTTGTCGAACAGGATCGTGCCGGAGACGAGCGGATAGAGGCCCTTGCCGGTGAGGATGAGGTCGCCGTCGATCGTCGCGAGCCCGCCGGCCTGCGCGACCGCGCCCGGCGCCGCGACCATGAGCATCTTGCCGGCGATCTTGCCGGAGATGAGCACCGACCAGGTGTCGGGCGTCAGGCCGTCGAGGCGGATGTTGCCCTTGACGTGCAGCTCGCCTTGCTCGTCGACGTGCTCGTCGCGCACCTGCACGAGCACATCGGTGAACCCGAGGCTGCCGTTCGCGAGCTTCACCAGGCCGGTCGGCGCCTCGAGCACGGTGTCGCCACCGAGCGGGCGTAGCCGCACCGGCGTGGCGCGCTTCGGATCGTTGCGCCACATGCCTTCGGGATCGAGGTCGAGCGAGGCCTCGTAGGCGGGCTTGTCGAGCGTGCCCGACACCGACGCGGCGAGCCGCACGCTGCCCGAGACCTCGTCGAACCGGTCGTCGAGCAGCGGTGCGATCAGCCCGAGGTCGAGCGTGCCGACCGCCGCGATCGCCATCGACGACTTCGTCGCGTGACCGCGCACGTCGATCACGCCGGCGGGCGTCGCGATCTTCGTCGAGCATGGCTCGCGGCCGCCGGGCGCCGCCGGGTTCTTGCACGCGAGCTCGAGCGACGACGGTGTCACGCGCATCGACACCGCGGCGCGCGCGCCCGGCTGCTGATCGACGACGCTGAGCCGCAGCGGGATCTGCCGGCCATCCGCGCCGCGGTGGTTGACGATGCCGACCACCTCGGTCAGCTCGACCCACGCCTCGGGTTCGACGGGACGCACCGGCAGCAGCTCGGTCTTCACCGTCACCGTCCCCGAGACCCAGGCCTGCAGCGGCTCGGGGAAGCCGACGAGGGCGTTGAGGTCCTTCGCGACGTCGACCTCCAGCCGGTGCGCGGTGAGCTTGAGCTCGACGGGGAAGGGCGCGGTCGTGCCCAGCGTGCCCTCGATCGCGAGGCGATCCGCGAGCGCGCGTCCGACGAGCTTCACGCCCGGCCGCCCGCTCGCGAGCGTGACCGGCTCGACGCGCAGCTGGCTGTCGCCGATGAACGCGCGCTCGATCCACGTGCGGAGCAGCGTCACGTGACCGCTCGCCTGCGGCGCCTTCGGCGAGCCCGACAGGTGCAGCGTCGTGCGGCTCTCGCCGCCGAGGCGCACGCTGTCGCCGATGAACTGGTCGAGCACGAGCAGCGGCAGATCGATCGACACCGCGCCGCCGAGCCGCTCCGGCACCACGGTCTTGCCAGACTTCGTCGCCCGCAGCTTCGCGATGGTCGCGTCGATCACGCCGCCGCCGTCGCGCTTCGCGGTCGCGACGACGCAGGCGCCGCCGCCGCGCTTCGCCGTCGAGCACGCCAGGAGATCCTCGGCGCTCGCGTACTGCGGGCGCGGCCGGCACGCGGCGTCGTCCTTGCGGTTCAAGCACACCGCGATGTCCGTGTACTTGTCGCCGAGGATGGTGAGCTTCGGCGCCTTCGCGAACACCTCCGCGTAGTCGAGCCAGTCGAGCGTCTCGCGCTTCGGATCGATCGCCACGTTGGACAGCTTCGCGTCGACGGTGTCGAGCGAGCCCTTGATCGTGGCGCCGACGCCGCACATCCGACCGGCGTCGATCCGCCGCCCGGACAGCTGCAGGGTTTCGATGAACTTGGTGTCGCCGACGCGGAGCCGCCCCGTGCCGGTGAGCGTGCCGCCGAGGCCCTGGGAGGAGAGGCTGCGGATGTCGATCACGCCATCGTGATACTGCGTGTCGACGAGCCGGAGCTTGTCGACGCACGGCACGCCGACGAGCGTCGTGTTCAGGCTGACCGTCGGGTTCGTCAGGCTGCCCTTCTTGATCACGATGACGGTGCCGCCCAGCGCGCCGCTCACCATGCGCGCGAGCTGGGTCTGGCCGAACCGCCGGAGCCACTGGCCGAGGTCGGGGAAGCTGCCCTCGATCACGATGTCGTCGAGCGCCTCGAGCCGCTCGAGGTCGATCGCGCCGGTGATCTGCGCCCGCGTCTGGCCGCCGGCGAACCGCACCTTCTCGATGTGCAGCGACCCGAAGTTATCCGGCGTGAACAGCCGGCCTTCGTGCACGCGCAGGCGCGTCGTCGTCTCCGTCGGCCCGAGCGACAGGTCGAAGTCCTCGAGCGCGAACCCGAGCTCGGTGTCACCCCGCGCGCGCAGGCGGCCCTTGAGGTACTTGCCCGCGGCCGAGACGGCCTGCGGCGGCAGGAACCTCCCGACATCGATCGCGTGCGTGATCTCGACCTGCGCGTTGGCGTACAGCGGCTTGAGCCCGAACGTCGCCGACAGCTCGACCTCGCCGGGCTCCTTACCGCCGCGGATCAGCGCCTTCGTGCGATCGATGAAGCCCTGCTCGTTGACGAGGTCGATGCCGCCGTGGACCTCGGCGAGCGTCAGCCGCACCGGCTCCTCGTTGGCAGACAGCGAGAGGTCGAAGTCGAGGTTCGCGAGATCGAGGCCGACCTTGGGCGGGGCGATGAACGGACCGGTCAGCGTGATCGCGCCGTGCAGATCATCGCCGCCGACGTTGTCCTTGATGCACGTGCGCACCGTCGGCCCGAGGTTGTGCGTATCGAGCCGCAGGTTCCACGAGCCGTCGTACGGGCGGTCCCAGTAGTCGTGCAGCTCGCCGGACAGCCGGAGCTTCGCGCCGAGCTTCGGATCCGGCGAGCGATCGAGCTCGGTCGGGCAGGGCAGGGTGTCCATCGACAGGTCGAGCTCGAGCGTGTTGGCCACGAAGTCGTGCCTGGGCCACGCCGTCGGCAGCTGCGCGAGGCGACCGAGCTTCACGTTCGCGACGCCGATCTCGTACTCCGCGGTGCGGCCGGGCGGAGGCCACGCCTCGGGCGTCGGTGACGGCCCCGCGAGCGGCAGCCGGAACGACGCGCTCGGGCCCTCGTCGAGCATGCGGAGCTTGCCGGTCTGCGCGGTCACCGCGAGCCGCACGTAGAACTTCGGCACCAGCGGGTCGGTCGCGTCCATGTAGAGGTACGCGTGGTTGTCCCGCTTGCACTGCGCGTAGTCCTTGCTGCCCGGAGGGCACGTCCGGTCGGTGTCGACATCGACGTGCTCGAGCCGCGCGGTGAAGCCGTACTGCGTGTTGCCGTTCGTGAGCTTGTCGGGCGTGAAGTGCACCGTGAGGTTCAGGTCCTCGATGTGGATGTCGCGGATATCGAACACCGGTGGCGACGACTCCGCGTAGATGCCCGCGCTGAACCCGGGCTTCTTGCGCGGGTAGAACGCGGTCACGATGCTGACGATCGTCTTGTCGTACGCGTGGAGCGGGTAGGGCTCGCGCGTCTCCTCGAGCAGCGCCTCGCCGCCGTGGACCCACACGTTGCGGAACACGAAGTCGTGGTTGCCGAACAACAGCGCGTGGATGTCCACCTCGGCCGTGATCCGGTCGGTGCGCAGGAGCAGCTTGCGCGGCTTGCGCGTGCTGTTCGGATCGGGGTCCGGCCGCTCGTCCGGGGTGCAGTCCTCGTTGGGGTCGCCGAGGCGGACCTCGTCGAGGGCATCGACGTTGGCGCTGAGTGCGCAATCGTCCCACACCTTCACCCCGTGGACCCGGACCGGGACCCACCCGCCGGTGATGACCTTCTTCAGGGACGCAGTGTCCCACTCGATCGAGTCGATCGAGATGCGGCCGCGCATGCGCTTGTTGAGGATCGATGCGACCGTTTGTCCGAGATCCTCGCCCTCGAACTTGATGCGCAGGACCGCGAACGCGCTGCCCAAAAGGAGCAGCAACATCAACCCGATGACCAGGAGCCACCGGCGCAAGCGCCGACGAGAAGCCGTCACGTCACCCGTGCTCCCGAACCTATCACGGCGAGATCTTCGGGGTCGGTCCGCGACACACTTCTCCGACGACGATCACCAGCGTGCGGAGATTCACGCCGACGACTTTTGCGATGGTCAGATCGGGGTCGCATCCGTATAGTGGGGAGTAGGACCGAAAGCGAGGCACGTACGATGTCCGACGATTTGCCCGAGACTTCCCCTGTCCTCCGCCGTGAAGCGATGCTCCCCAACGAGCGCAGCCGAGGACTAGGTACGGTCGCCGTCGTCTGCACGATGGCCGGTGTGGCTTCGGGACTGGCGCTGGCGACCACACTCATGGCGATGCAGGTCGCCGACAGCATGACGACCCGCGGCTGCCCCTATCACCAGCAACGCGTCGCCTATAGCGTCGCGCGGCCGAACGCCGGCTTCCTCGGTGTGACCTACGTCTTCCACGGAGGCGTCATCGAGGTCGACAGCATCGTGAAGGGCTCGCCCGCCGAGGCCGTCGCGCTGCGCGGCGGCGACCACATCCTGTCGGTCAACGGCGAGCGCGTCGACTCGATGGACGAGATGCAGCAGCTGATCGCCGACGCGGGCCCGGGTTCGATGCCCACGCTCATCGTCGAGCGCGAGGGGACGATCCGGCGCGTGCAACCGAAGCTGATCTCGGTTCCGACGACGATCCGCTACTAAGCGTTGTCTTGAACCGTCCACGTGTCCGCGGGTCGCGGCGCGCTACGGATCACAGTATGCGAGGCCGCTCTGGGCGCCTTCGCGTAGCCGGATACACGTCGAGACGGTCTGGTCGTCGCGCTGGAACGAGACCACGATCTGCTCGTCGAGCTCGGCGCGGACCGGCGCGGTCGGGCCGACGCTGCCGTCGGGCCGCGCGGTCTCGATGATGCCGACGCCGCGGTCACGGTTGAACACGAACACGACCGCGTCCTGGAAGTTCACGTTCGGCGGGTACTCGAACGTCGCGGTGCGGTTGCCGACGTCGCCCGCCAGCTGGAACGTCATCATCGACGGCTCGGGGGGCGGGATCGGGATCGAGGGCGTGATGCAGCTTCCCAGGCCAAGAAGGCCCGCGACCACCGCCGGAAGGACACTGCGCTGCATGGCGTTCGGGTAGTGCTTCAGCAAGCGACGATCCATCACGTCGCACACGATTCTAATCAGTTACAAGAACGGCCTGCCAATTTCGTTGGCAGGCCGTCAAGTCTGTATGCAGCCGATGGCGTTACGGCGTCCGCTTGACCGTCATCGGGAACATGATCGACACACCGGCGCCGAAGAACAGGTGGTGCATGAACCGGTTGTCCTCGTTGGTCACCGCGAGGTCGGCGTTGAAGTCCGCACCCGACGGGTTGTCGGTGAACGCGTAGTCGCGGACCGTCAGGTCGAGGGCGAGGAAGTCGTTGAGGAAGACGTGGATGCCGCCGCCGAGGTAGAGGCCGAGACGACCGCCACTGTTGAGCGCGGGGTCGTTGTTCGGGTTCTGGTCGGGCGGGTTGCCCATCGCGTCCGGCACGCCCGGGTGCGTGTCGCTGCACACGGTGGTCGGGCAGTCCGACTTCAGGCTCGCGAACGAGACGCCTGCCTGGAAGTAGAAATCGAAGGCGACGAACGCCTGACCGAAGGCGGCGAGCTTGCCGTACCACGGCGTGAGGCTGACGTAGGCCGCACCGTGCACCGGCATCTTGTTCAGACGAGTCATGAACTCGTCCTTGCTGGGCTCGCGGGTGTTCGGGTCGGAGACCATCTCGAGCGTCGGCTCGATCTTCTTGACCAGGCCGGTGTCGAGCGCGGTCGCGCCGACGCCGACGACGCCGAACGACAGCATGTCACCGAGGTGGTACTCGAGCTTCGCGCCGCCGCCGACGATGTGGCGGAAGTCGGCGTTGATCGTCGACTCGAACAGCGGTGCGAACTCGAAGCGGTTCTTCACCAGCAGGCGGCGGTGGCGGACGGCGACGTCGGAGCCGAGGCTGTTGTGGCGGCGATCGGCGAGCGCCTCGCCGACGTCGACGACGATCGGTGCAACGGCGGCCGCGAGAACGAGAGCCGTGCCGAGGAACGTTTGCTTGTTCATCGTGATTCCTTTTCTCGTCTCAGCGGAAGGTCGTGTACTCGAACGAGGTCGGCAGCCAGAAGCTGACGCCCAGCTGGAACATGACGTTGTTGATCAGCGCGCCATCGGCGTTTTCTTTCGCCAGCTCCGCCGTCGAGTACATCTCGCGGTCGGTCGGCTCGAACTTGTCGTAGAAGATGTAGTCGCGGACGCCGGCGCTGACGGTCAGCCACTTCGTCAGGAAGAAGCGCATGCTCGCTCCGACGTTTGGCTGGATGAGGAGGTTGGTGAAGCCCGGGAACTTCTTGTCGCGCTCCTCGACCTTGCTCTGGCCCGCGCCGATGCCGGCCGTGAACGCGACCTCCCAGGTCACGAGCTTCTTGTCGAAGATGGCGAACTTGCCGTAGACCGGGACGTAGTGGAAGTTGAGCGCGGCGCTCCACGTGTACGTGTTGACCGTGGGCAGGCGACGCGCCTGACGCGCCACGAGGTCGAACGGCTCGCGGAACGACGGCTGGTAGTAGTGACCCTCGACGCCGATCGCGAGGACGTCGGTGAGGTAGTACGAGAGCTGGCCGCCGACCGTGTAGTGGCGGACCATGTTGTCGTTCAGCGTCGTGCCGACGATCGGGAACAGCTCCGTGCGACCCGACTTGAGGAACGGCTTGCGGACGACGACGAGGATGTCCTTCCACGCCAGCGGCGTGCGCTTGACCTCGTCCGCCTTGGTGGCGGTCGCCTGCGCATCCGCTGCGGCGAGATCTGCCGCGAGATCGCCCGGGGGCGGCTCGGCCCCCATGTCGATCTCGCCGCCGTCCCCGCCATCCGCCGGCGGCGGATCGCCCATCTCGATCTCGCCGCCGTCGGCGGGCGCCGGCTCTTTCTTGTCGGCCTTCGGTTGTGCCGTCGCAGTTCCGGCCACGACGGCCAGTCCTGCGATGACAGAAAAGACGGATCGGTGGAATGCCCGCATTCGTAGAGGCTTCATAACACGTGCCTTTTTGCGCGCTCAAGCAATCGGCGCAGCGATCAGGATGGAGATCGAGACAATCCCCGCCGCAAGTAGTTGCAACGCCAATTTCCGTACGAAATCTACGCAGCTTCCGACGAGCGGGCGTCGCTATAGAGCGCATCCACGAAGGCGGCGGGGTCGAACGGCCGCAGATCGCCGATCTTCTCGCCCACGCCGACATAACGGACCGGGACCTTGAGCTCGTCGCAGATGCCGAGCACGACGCCGCCCTTGGACGAACCATCGAGCTTGGTGAGCACGATGCCCGTGATCTCCATGTCGGCCTTGAACGTCTTCGCCTGCGAGATCGCGTTCTGGCCGGTGGTCGCGTCGAGCACCATCCAGGTCTCGTGCGGGGCGCCGGCCATCGCCTTGTCGGAGACGCGGCGGACCTTCTTGAGCTCGTCCATGAGGCCCGAGTTCGAGTGCAGGCGGCCGGCGGTGTCGCAGATGACGATGTCGAACTTCTCGTCGACGCCGCGCTTGATCGCCTCGAAGATCACGGCGGACGGATCGCCCTGCGGCTTGCCCTTCACGACGGGGACGTTGGAGCGCTTGCCCCACTCCTCGAGCTGCTCGGTCGCGGCGGCGCGGAACGTATCACCGGCGGCGAGCAGGACCTTCTTGCCCTCGTCGGACCACTTCTTCGCGAGCTTGCCGATCGTCGTCGTCTTGCCAACGCCGTTGACGCCGAGCACGAGCAGCACGAACGGCTGCTTCGACGACATGTCGACGGCCTTGGCGTCGACGGCGAGGATGTCCTGCGACGTCCTGCGGATCCGCTTCCAGATCTTGTCGGCGTCCTCGAGATCCGCCTTCGACATGCCGGTCTTCACCGACTGGAAGATGCGGTCGGCGGCGCGCGGGCCGATGTCGGCGGTGAACAGGACCTCCTCGAGCTCGTCGAGCGTCGCGGCGTCGATCTTCTTCTTGCCGAACAGCTTGCCGAGCTTGGCGACGAAGCCACCGCGGGTCTTCGCGAGGCCGGCCTTGAAGGCGCCGACGGCCTCTTGATCCGCGGCGACCTCGGGCGCTTCCTCGACCTCCTCGCGCGCTTCCTCGAC
>DATLHR010000531.1:0-2454 GCA_035539815.1 Kofleriaceae bacterium | reverse complement strand
GCCGAGGGCCGCTTCGACGGTTACGTGTCCGTCGGCGGCGGCTCGGTGATGGACACCTGCAAGGCCGCCAACCTGTACGCGGCGCATCCCGCGGACTTCATGGCGTACGTCAACCCGCCGATCGGCGAGGGTCGCCGCGTCCCCGCCGCGGTGAAGCCGCACATCGCCTGCCCGACGACCTCGGGCACCGGCAGCGAGACCACCGGCATCGCGATCTTCACGCTGAAGGCGCTCAACGCGAAGACCGGCATCATCTCGCGCCGGCTGATCCCGACGATCGCGCTCATCGACCCCGACGTGACGCGGTCGCTGCCGCCGGCCGCGATCGCCGCGACCGGCTTCGACTGCATGAGCCACGCGCTCGAGTCGATCACCGCGCGCGCATTTCCGCGCCGCCTCAATCCCGCGCACGGCGCCGCCCGTCCCGTGTCGCAGGGCGCGAACGCCTTCTCCGACATGCTCGCGACCGAGTCGCTGAAGCTCGTCGGCGCTTTCCTCGAGCGCGCCGTGCACGATGCGTCGGACACGGAGGCGCGCACCGAGATGATGTACGCCGCGATGCTCTCGGGCATCGCGTTCAACGCGGCCGGGTGCCACCTGCCGCACGGCCTGTCGTACGCGGTGTCGGGGCTGACCAGGGACTGGCACGTTCCCGGCTATCCGAAGGAGGCCTCGCTGGTGCCGCACGGCATGGCGGTGGTCCTCAACAATCCTTCGGTGTGGCGCCACACCGCTCATGCGAGCCCGGCACGCCACCTGCACTGCGCGCACAGCCTCGGCGCCGACGTGCGCGATGCGGGCCCCGGCGATGCCGGCGAGCCGCTCGCCGGCCGCGTCATCGCGCTGATGCGCTCGACCGGCATGCCCAACGGCCTCTCCGCGCTCGGCTTCGACGACACGCACGTCGATGCGCTCGCGACCGGCGCGGAACCGCAGTACCGCGTCATCAAGAACGCGCCCGTCGACATCGGGCGCGACGAGCTCAGGAGCCTGTTCCGCGCGGCGCTGCGGTACTGGTAGGCGCGGCGTCGCGGACGTCCTCGTCGCCGTCGGCCTCGCGCTGCACGCGGCGCGCCGGCAGCACCACCGAGAACGTGCTCCCCTCGCCCGGCTCGCTCGCGATGTCGAGCTCGGCCTGGTGACGGATCAGCACGTGCTTGACGATCGCGAGGCCCAGCCCGGTGCCGCCGGTCGCACGCGAGCGCGAGCGGTCGACGCGGTAGAAGCGCTCGGTCAGCCGCGGCAGGTGCTCCTTCGCGATGCCGATGCCCGAGTCGGTCACCGAGAACACGCCCTCGCCGGACGGCTCGATGCGCCAGGCCAGCCCGATGCGGCCGCCGTCGGGCGTGTAGCGCACCGCGTTCGACACGAGGTTGCCGAACGCGCTCGCCAGCTCGTCGCGGTTGCCGGTGACCCCGGCCGCGTCGCGCACGTCGAGCTCGACGACGTGGCGGGTGCCGGACAGCGCCTTGGCGTCCGACGACACCTCGAGCAGCAACGGCAGGATCGCGAAGCGCTCCTCGCTCGCCGGCCGGTGCTCGCCTTCGAGCGACGACAGCGTCAGGAGGTCGCCCACCAGCCGCTGCATGTTGCGCGCCTGCTCGTGCATCAGCGCGAGGTAGCGCGTGCGCTGGCGCAGATCGAGCTCGAGGTCCTGCATCGTCTCGACGAATCCGGCGATGACGGTGAGCGGGGTCTTGAGCTCGTGCGACACGTTGGCGATGAAGTCGCGCCGCATCCGTGCCACCGCCTCGAGCTGCGTGACGTCGTGCGACAGGAGCAGCGACTCGCGCGTGCCGAACGGGACGAGCTGCAGCGACAGCGCGCGCCGCCGCGCGCCGATCACCGCGACGGTGACCGACTCGGCGTAGTCGCCCGCCGCGACATAGGCCAGGAACTCGGGCTGCCGCACCAGGTTGACGATCGGCTTGCCGCGGTCTTTGGCGGCATCGAGCCCGAGCTGCTCGCAGGCGCGCGGGTTCGCCCATTCGATCGCGTTGTCCTCGTCGAGCACGATGACGCCGTCGGGGATCGCCTCGGCCGCGCGCCGGAAACGGTCGATCATCAGGCGCAGGTCGCGCTGGTAGGCCGCGCGCATGCGCACGCGCTTGTGGATCGCGGTGAACACCTCGCGCCACGAACCGGTACCTTCCGGCACCGGCGCGTCGAGCGAGCCGGACGCCCAGCGCCGCACCAGGTGCTGGTTCCACAGGTGGAAGGCGACGAGTCCCGCCGCGCCGAGCGCGAGCACCGCGAGCGCGACCTCCGCGTCCAACAGCCCCCACGCCAGCAGCGTGGCCGCCGCGACCGCGAGCGGTGCGGCGAGCGCGGGCCAGGGGCGAAACGTCATCGCGGCGCGGCGATCCGGTAGCCGGCGCCGCGGACCGTCTCGATCAGGTCCTGCGCGCCGAACGGCTCGAGCGCGAGGCGCAGGCGGCGGATGTGCACGTCCAC
>DATLHR010000530.1:0-2935 GCA_035539815.1 Kofleriaceae bacterium | reverse complement strand
ATCTACGAGCTCGCGTGGGGCTCGCCGCTCGCGCATGGCCTGCTCAATGCCGATCCGAACCCGGGCAACTTCCTCGTCGATCCGCAGCCCGACGGCAGCGTGCAGGTGTGGGCGCTCGATTTCGGCTGCGCCTTTCCGCTGCCGGACGTGGTGCGCGACGTGGATCGCGAGATCTGGTGGGGCCTGCTCGACGAGGATAACGCCTCTGCGGCGGAGCGGTTCCGCATGGGCCTCGCCGCGGCGGGCCTCCTGCGGCGCGCCGACCTGCTCGCGTCGACGGCACACCGTGACTGGGAGCGCGCGCTAGCCGCGCCCGTGGTCACGCATGGCGAGTTTCATTGGACGCAGGGCTATGCGAGCGACCTCGCCGAGGCCACGCAGCGTGTCCTCGGGCTCGGCGGCCTCGCGCTGCCCGCGAAGGTGCTGCTGCTCTGGCGCCAGCGCCTCGGCGCGGCGGCCGTGATCGGCATGCTCGACGCGAAGGCGCCGTTCCGTCGCGTGCTCGTCGACCTGATCGGCACCGGCCGCCGGGCGCTTCGTTAGGACGCGAGGGTTAGTACGTGTACCGAAGGAACGCGCGCGCGTCGATCGCCTTCAGCGTCTCGAACTGCGGCAGGATCGCGACGTCGCCCGCGAGACCAAGCGCGTAGTGCCGGTTCTCGAGCTGGTACTCGAAACCTCCACCCGCCTGGACGAGCAGCGAGAACCGTTCGCCGGGCTCGGTGATCAGCACCTTGCCGAGGATGTTCGACGAGATCATGCCGACGCCTGCACCGCCCTCGACGAATAGGGCGAGCCGATCGAAGCGCCCCGTGATCCTCAGCTCTGCGGTGGCACGGTAGACCTGGAACCACTCGCCCTCGGGCGGCGGTGGGACCGTCGCTTCGTGGCTGGACGCTGCGAGCGAGAGACCCAGCGAGAAGAACGAGGCGAGATCGCGGCCGAACCGGATCCCGGCGGCGGGCCCGAGCTTCGCGTCGTCGTTCGCGCTCGGCAGGAACGCGACGGCGCCGAGCCCGCCCTCGGCATACCAGCCGGTCGAAGCGGGACGTGCCTCGGCGCTGCCGCCGAGAACTGCGGCGAGTGCCAGCGCTATCGCGGTACGGCCCATGCGGTGGTCATCGTAGAACGGCACGCGATCAAAAGACACTCACGGAGGCGGTGGAGCTGCGGCCGTGATCGTGAAGTCGGCGGGCGTGAACGGCTGCAGCTCGCCCGGCGCGGCGACCAGCGCGTCCACGCCGAGCTCGTGGATCAGGTCGTGACGGACGTCGCGTACGCGGACCGTGTACTCGAGCACCATGTGGCGGTCGGGCTTGAACACGAGATCGACGCGCAGCAGCTGGGCGAACGCCGCCCTGGGGAACGTGAGGCCCGTGGGCGTCTGCGGCAGCGCCATGCCGTCCATGTCGAACATCACCGGCGTGACCTGATCGAACGACATCACGTTCTTGTTCACCTGCAGCGTCGCCCGGAACGGATTCACTTGCCCGCGCGTGATCATGTCGAGGTCGACCGCCGCCTCGCGCAAGTCGTCCTCCTTGAACAGGCCCGTGATCTCCCCGCTCGGCGGGATCTCGAGCGGGATGTCACCCGCGAGCCCCGGCGCGATGATCTCTTCGTTGTCGGCCTCGCCGAGCTGGATCAACGTGGGGTCGTAGACGAAGAACTGGTTGGCGCCGTTGAGCTGGATCGCAGCCTTGCCGGGCATGTCGGTGAGGTTGCGGATGGTCCACTCGACGGAGATCTCGAGATCGCCGAGGCGTACATAGGGGACCTCGACCGCGGGATCGAGCGTCGCCTGCAGCGCCGCGCGCTCCTCGGCATCGTCGACGGTCTCGGTGACCACCGGAATCTGCAACGACGACCGCGCCTCGACGAGGTTGCCCATGCCGTCGTCCATCCCGGCCTCGAGGTTGGTGGGCGAGGGCAGGTAGACGGGCGCGTTGGTGCAACCGATGAGCGCGAGCGATGCGAGGACGATCGAGCGCATGGGCTAGCCTCCCTGCGTGAACACGAACGGATAGTTGACGATCGCGCCGCCCTTCGCCGGGAACTTGAGGCGCATGATGTTGCCGCGCACGCAGCTCTCGACGCCTGCATTGCGCAGCGTGCCGCCCTGCGGGTTGGCGCTCTTCACCGTGCCGTCGGCGGCGATCACGAAGTGCATGACGAGCTTGCCGCCGATGCCCGGCGAGCGATTGAGCTCCTTCTGGTAACAGGCGCGGAACACGCCGGCGCGCGCTTTGACCACGCGATCGATCTCCTCCTTCGAGAGGCCGGAGAAGTCGCCGGAGGCCTCCTCGATCTTGAGCGCGATCGCCTTGGGAGCAGCGCCGGTGCAGTTCGGCCCGACGCAGGTCCCGCCCGGCCGCTGCTTGCCCGCGTCGATCGGGCCCTTGTTGGTCACGAAGTCGCCCTCGACGTTGCCGCCACCGCCGCTGCCCTTGCCCTTGCTGCCGCGCGTGGTGCCGGTGCCCGTGCCTTCTCCGACGCCGGAGCCGGTGCCCGGGCCAAACCCGATCGAGCCGCGCGTGACGACGTCGCCCTTGATGCCCGAGAACTTGGACAGGTTCGTCGACAGATTCCGATCGATGATGTTGTCGAGGTACTTGCGGTTGCGGTCCTCGAAGAACGCGACCTTCGGCGGATCGGGCGGTTCGTCCTTGGCGTTCGGATCGCGCGCGCGCTCCGTCTCGCCCTTGCCACCCGACGCACCTTCGTCGTTCTTGGTCGCCGTCTTGATGTTCTTCGGCGTGTCGCTCTTCATCGCTGCCTGGTCCTTGGAGACCTGGCCGACCGTGGGCTTGACCGGTTCGGGTTCGGGCGGTGGTTCGGTATCGAGCCGCGTCACCAGGTACTGGCCGGTGAGCGAGCGCGGTCCCGGATACACCCACGCGTTCTCGGGGACGTACACCTCGCGGGCCATCATCCA
>DATLHR010000529.1:0-19489 GCA_035539815.1 Kofleriaceae bacterium | reverse complement strand
CGCCTCGACGTGACCTCGGGCGAGAACGTCTGGGGATCGATCATCGTCCGCGACATCACTGCGTCGCCCCTTGTGGGCGCCATCGACGATGTGCAGCTGCGCGCGCTCTCGATCGAGGATCTGTTCCTGCTGAAGCTCGCTTCGGCGCGACATCGCGATCTCGCTGATCTGGACTTACTCGCGCCGCGGACCAACGCGGATGCCCTCATCACTCGATGGAACCAACTCGTCAAATGGCACGGCGATCGCCATGCCATCCTGGGCTTCGCCGATGCGTTCGTGGTGCAGATGGTGAAGCAATACGGGTGGGGTGCTCGATCAGTCATCGAACGGCTCGAGCTGACGCGCGGGCATCGCGAGCTCCTCGTCGAGACCTACACGAAGGACGGCAGCGATGGATCGCCTTGACGTCGAACGAGCGATCGCGGACGACGAGGACATGCTGGTGCAAGTCGCGCGGCTGATCACGATGCGTGCGTCGCTAGCCTCCTGGCCGGCGGACGTTCGCTCCACATTCTTGCTCGCGCTCGACGATACGCAGGCATCCCGTGCCGAGCGGTGGCAGGTCGTTGCGCTGCGGCGACACCTGTTCGGCGGAGACGCGGCGAGTGAGCAGCTGTCGCCAACGATGCACGTCTCTCCCGTCATGAGGCGCAGAGCGGAGCGGCTGCGCGATGGTCTGAGTGCGATGCTCGCGTTCCGCGCTGGCCGTTATCTTCGCGGGTGAATCCCGATTCGTCTGAGGCCCGGGGCGACTTCGCCCGCGTGGAGCTCGCGTAAGTGGTTTATAGTGGCGGCCGTGACGCTGGCGACCTACCCCGGAACTGTGTCGCCGCTCCGAGGCCTCGATCCCTTCGGGGAAGCCGAGCGGGACGTTTGGAATGGACGTGAGGACGAACGCGATGCGATCGCGAAGATGGTCACCGCGGATGGCTTCCGCGCGGGGCTCGTCTACGGCGAGCCCGGGGTGGGGAAGACCTCCCTCGTGCGCGCCGGCCTGATCCCGCACCTGCGGGACTACGGGATCGTGGCGCTCGCCTGTGAGGACCTCAGTCAGCCCGCGGCGAGCTTCGCGGCGGGGCTGTCGGCGTTCGGCATCCAGCCCAACGCGAACGAGCCGCCGGTGCTGTTCGCCACGCGTGCGGTGAGCAACGCCGTCGCCGGGCAGCAGTTCGTGTTCGTCGTCGATGACATCGATCTGCTGTGCGCGGACGATCGCGCGGTCGGCGAGCTGTCGGACCTGTTTTCGCGCGTGGTGAGCCGCTCGGGCGGGCGCGCGCGGTTCTTGTTCGTGTGTGCGAGCGAGCGCCAGCACCTGCTCGGCGCGCTCGAGCGCCGCACCGGGTCGCTGTTCCCGCCGTCGGCGCGGTTCGAGCTCACGCGCATTCCGATTCCGGCGGCCAGCCAGATCTTCGATCGCATGCTGTCGCTGTCGGGCGTCGCCGCGGATCCGGCGCTCGCCGACGCGGTGGTCCAGGGCATCTCGCGCGGGCAGCCGCTGCTCGCGGCCGACCTCCAGATCGCGGCGATGGCGATGCGCGACCTGCGGGTCACGACCGCCGCCGCGCTCGCCAAGCTCGGGGGACCGCAGGAGCTCGAGGCGTCGTGGCTGCACGAGGCCTGCCGCGCGACGGGCAACGAGCGCTCGGCGCTTCGCCTGTGCGCGGAGATCGCGGCGTCGCACGTGCCGGTGTCGGGCGAGGCGGTGGTCCGCCGCATCAACCTCGAGCCGCAGTTCGCGTCGGCCGCATTCGACATGCTCGAGCAGCGCGGCGTGATCTGCCGCGCCGATGCGACCGGCATGACGTGGATGCTGCGCCACGAGGTGCTGACGCAGCGCGTGCGCGAGCACACGGCGCCGGCGCGGGCGGCGGCGCGGCGCGGCTTCGACCTGCTCGGAAGCAAGACGCAGAAGCAGGAGCGCCTGTCGCTCGGCGAGCTGCGTGCGCTGCGCACCGAGGGCATCGCCGCGGTCACGCCCGAGGAGCGCGCCGTCGTCGACGCGTCGAAGCGGTACTACATGATCGTGGCCGGCGCGATCGCCGCGGCGCCGCTCGTCATCCTCGTCATCATCTGGTTCTCGATGCGCGGCAAGGTCTACTTCGACCTCGAGCCGCACGCGGGCGGAGATCGCATCGTCGTGCGCGCGGGACGCGCGGGGCTGTCGGCGTTCCACTGGCTGCCCGGCGGCTTCGGCGACGAGGTCGCGGATACCGGGCTGACGCGGCCGATGGTCGCCGCCGAAGCATGGAAGAAGATCGACGCCCAGGACATCGGCGACGATCGCGCGGCGTGGGCGGCGCAGCTGCCGAGCGTGATGGCGCCGCAGCTCGCCGGGCTCGTCGAGTACGCGACGACCGGCAACGAGGCCACGCTCGAGACGCTGAAGAAGGCCGCGAAGGACGCCGAGGATCAGGCGGAGCTGCTCGCCTCGCTGCGGCCGATCGCGCGCGGGACGCCGGGCGAGGTCGCGCTCGTCGAGGCCGCGCTCAAGACGCCGTCGCCCGCGGTGCAGCGCGCGGCGGTCGCGCTCGCGGGTGCCGCGGCGCAGCGGCGCGGCGACGTGTACCAGGACACGCTCGCGCAGGCGCTGACGTCGTCGGACCCCGAGCTGCGTCGGATCGCGTTCTCGTCGGTGCGGTCGCTCGGCGAGCGGGGCCGCGCGTTGTTCACCAAGGCGATCGAGGCCGGGCCCGATGCGGACATCCGGCGCGAGCTGATGGTCGAGGTCTCCTCGGCCGCCGCGACCGAGGATGGCCCGTCGGTGCAGGGCATGATCTCGGTGCTCGCGGATGCGGAGGCCACGCCCGCGCTGCGCGACCGCGCGAAGACGCAGCTGCGTGGCGCGCTCGCGACGGAGGCCACGGCGCAGGCGGCGGCCACCGAGCTCACGCGGCTCATCGCCAACGACCGGGCACCCGCCGATGCGCGCGTGTTCGCGATCACGCTCGTGCGGGAGATGGATCCGCTGCCGCAGGTGCCCGACCTCGTCGATGCCGCACGGTCGGCGTTCGGGTCGCGATCCGCCGCGGTCAAGGTCGCGGCGCTACCGCTGTACGCGAAGGCCGATCCGGTGCGCGCGGGTGGCGAGCTGTCCAACATGCTCGAGGACAAGAAGCTCGACAAGCAGATGAAGGTCGCCGCGGCGCTCGGCTGGGGCGAGGTCGCGCAGACCAACAAGGCGGCCGCGTCGCTCGCGCTCGATCGCATGCTCGCCGACGATGACTCCGAGGTGCGTGCGGCGGCGGCAGCGGCGTCGGGCAAGGCGGGGCGCGCGTACCAGGAGAAGCTGGTCAAGATGGCGAAGAACGAGAGCTACGCCGTGCGCATCGGCGCGGCGGAAGGTCTCGCCGCGAGCGCGGTCGCCGGTGGCAACGCCGGCGTCGCCGTCGGTGGCATCGCGCAGCTGTGGAAGGAGAAGGGCCGTCCGCGCCGCGAGGCCGCGCGCGTGTACGCCCACCTCGCCAAGAAGAAGCCCGGCTCGGTGCTCGAGTACCTCAGCGCCGCGGCGCGCGCCGCCGACGATCCGGCGCTGCATCCGATCGGCGTCGAGGGACTGTGCAACGCGGCGCTCGCGGGCAACCCCGACGCTCGGCGGCTGCTCGCGCGCTCCACGGATGATCCCTCGGTCGACGTGCGCAAGCTCGTGATGGCGTGCGTCGCCGATGGCCCCGAGCCCGCGAAGAACGGCGCGCTGATCGCGGCGAAGCTCGTCGATGATCCGAGCAGCGAGATCCGCGCCGATGCCGCGCGCGTGCTCGCGCTGTCCGCCGCGAAGGGCAACAAGGGCGTCGGCGAGGCGCTGGTCAAGATGCTCGACGACGCCGATCGCGACGTGCGCGTGATCGCGGTGCGCGCCGTCGGTGGGCTCGCGGCGAACGCGCCGAAGAGCGCGCAGGCCACGATGGTCAAGATGTTCGAGCGCGGCGACGAGTCCGAGAAGCTGGCGCTGCTGCGCGCGGCGAGGTCGATCGGCGCGGCCGACATCATCGGCCTCGCGGTCGCCGACTCGTCACCGCTCGTCCGCGTCGAGGCGGTCGACGCCGCGCTCGCCTCCGGCCTGCGTGCACGCGAGACGCTGTCCGCGGCGCTCGCCGACGTCGATCCGCAGGTCCGCAAGGCGGCGCTCGAGCGGCTCGCGGCGCAGAAGGACAAGCTCGATCCGGCCGTCCTCGAGCGCACGCTCGCGCTCGCCGTGCGCGACCCCAACCCGGAGCTCAGCCAGCTCGCGCTGACCACGGTCGCGCGCGTCGCTGCCAAGGAGGCCGTATCCGCGCGGCTGACCCGCTCGCTCGGATCGCGTGCGGAGCGCGAGCGCGCGCAGGCCGCCGCCGCGGCGATCGGTCTCGTCGACCGCGACGCGGCGCTCACCGTGCGCCTGCTCGAGCCCTTGCTCTCCGATCCGTCGCACGACGTGCGCGTCGCGATGTTGCCGGCGCTCGCCGCGGCCTACGCGAAGACCAACGAGCCCGAGAAGCTCGCGGACCTACTGCGTGACTCCGAGACCAACGCGATGCGCCGGCTCGTCATCGCCGCCGCGTTCATCACGCTCGCCAAGACCGACGCGGGCCGCGCGGCGACCGAGTCCGCGCTCGGCAAGGTCGTCAAGGACGGGCCGCCGATGGCGAGCCAGATCTCCAAGCTCGTCGGCGGGCTCATCGGCGGCAAGGCCGACGGCATGACGTTCCTCCAGGAGCTCGTGCCGTAGAACGCGCCGAGCGTTAGTAGCCGGGCGCGGGCGGCGGCGCGGCGCGATCGGCCGGCACGAGGCCGCAGCCCTGCGCCTCGACGTAGTGAGTCTCGGTCCAGCGGCGCTGCGTCGGCGCGCGCACGGGCGCCGGGCCCTTGGGCAGCGAGGTCAGCGAGTAGATCAGCCAGCCGGCGCCGCCGACGGCCATGATGCCGCCCATCGCGTACGCGCCCGTCGGCTGCTCGGGCTTCGAGAAGAAGCTCGGGTCCATGTTGTGCCACTCGAGATCGCTGTTGTACGAGGAGTTCGCGCCGGCGATCACGGCGAGCCCGAGCACGCCGACGATGAGGCCGCCGGCGACGTCGAGCCCGCGGCCCTCCATCTTCGACTCGTACGAGATGTCCTGCACGTAGTCGATCTGCGCCTGCTGCACGCAGTGCGTGCGCTTGACCGTGCCCGACTGACCTTCGAGGCCGCCGACCGCGTAGCCGCGCGAGGCGTGGCCGTAGTTGCGCGAGCCGGTGTTCATCGCGAACCCGGCCGAGGCGCTCGACGAGGTGACCTCCTCGATCTGCGGTGATCCGACGAGGTTGCGCCCCAGCTCCTGGGGAGGACCGGGGCGGTCCACCGTCGTCCAGTGCGTACAGGCGGAGGCGAGGACTGCAATCGCGGGGAGAGCGCAGCGAGCCGGCGTCAGCATGGGGCGCGTCCTACCACGCGCCCCGAGTCCGATTCATCCAAAATCGGTGTCAGCCCGCGGTCTGGAGACCCGCCGCGATGCCGCCGATCGTGGTCGCGATGATGCGGCCGAGGCGGTCGGGATCCGCGGCGCCTCCGCGACGCCGGCGGAGCGCCTCGATCTGCACGTGCGACAGCAGGTCGAGCGTGGAGTTGCGGCGGACGATCGACGCGGCGAGGTAAGGGCGCGTCGCGAGCGGCGTGGTGATGCCGAGAATGTCGTGCAGCGCGGCGACGGTGCGCGCGTGCTCGGCCTCGATCAGGGTGAACACCTGCGCGGCCTCGGGGTCGGCGAGGCGGGCGTACTCGCGGGCGACGTCGATGTCGGAGCGCACGAGCGAGAGCTCGCAGTTGCGGATCAGCGCGCGGAAGAACCGCGAGCGGCCGGCGAGCTCGCGGACGCCGTCGACCCCGAGACGCTCGGCGAGCGCGTGGACGGCGGTCCCGACGCTGAACCAGCCCGGAATGCCGTGGCGGCTCTGCGTCCACGAGAACACCCACGGGATGGCGCGCAGCGCGTCGAGCGTGATGCCACCTTTGCGCGAGGCGGGGCGCGAGCCGAGGGGCAGGTGCGCGACGTCCTCGATCGGCGTGGCGGCGATGGTGTAGCGCGCGAGTCGATCTTCGTCGCGCGTGAGCGCGAGGTACGAGGAGCGCGCGGCCTCGGCGGCGTCGTGAAGTGCGCGCTCATCCGTTGGGCGCTCGTCGTGATTGTGGCGATCGAAGGTCGCGGCGAGCACGGCCGCGAACGTCTGCTCGAGGTCGCGCTCGGCGATCTCGGGTTGCGCGTAGCGCGCGGTCACCGTCTCCCCTTGCTCGGTCACGCGCAGGCGACCGCGCACGGCGACCGCGGGCTGGGCGCGGATCGCGTCGCTCTCGGGGCCGCCGCCGCGCCCGAGCGAGCCGCCGCGCCCGTGGAAGACGGTGAGCATGACGCCTGCGCGATCGGCGGCCGCGGCGAGCTCGATCTGCGCCGTGCGCAAGGCGACCGACGACGCGACGTAGCCGACCTGCTTGCCCGAGTCGGAGTAGCCGACCATGACCTCGAGCTCGCCGCCGAGCTCACGGTGCAAGGCATCGTCGGCGAGGCAGTCGCGCGCGATCGTGCCCGCGCGCTCGAGGTCCTCGAGCTGTTCGAGCAGTGGGACCGGGCGCAGCTCGCCGGGGGCGAGGCCCGCCGCGCGCGCGAGGAACACCACCTCGAGCAGGTCCGAGACCTCGCGCGTGAAGCTGATGACGTAGCGCTCGCACGCGCGCGGGCCGAGCATGCGGCGCGCGCGGCCGACGACCTCGAGCGTCTCGAGCGACTCCTGCAGCTCGGGCGACATGCCGCGCTGATCGCGCTCGGGTGTGATCGGCCGCGCGAGCACCTCGCCGAGCAGTGCGCGCCGGCCGGCTTCGTCGCGCTCGAGGTAACCGGGGCGGCCGCCGCGCGCGAGCAGCTCGGCGACGACGCGATCGTGCACGCCCGAGTGCTGGCGCACGTCGAGCGACGCGAGGTGGAAGCCGAACACGTCGGCGCGGCGCATCGCGTCGCGGAGGTCCTGGTCGGCGACGGCGGCGAACCCGGTGGCGCGCAAGCTGCGATCGAGGAGCGCGAGGTCGTCGTGATAGACCTCGGCGTCGAGGTAGCCCTCGTCGCGCGCGTCGAGCGTCGCGAGCAGCCGCGCCTGCACGTACCACAGCTTCTCGCGCCACGGCTCGTTCGGCGCGCGCGGGCGGGCACGGGCGGCGACCTCGGGCAGCAGCTGGCGATCGCGCTCGAGCGCGGCCTCGAGCTCCGATAGGTCGCCCCGTGCGCGCAGCGCCGACACCGAGAGACTGCGGCCGAGGACGACGAGATCGTCGAGGTAGCGGTTGACGATCGCGGCACGCTGGCGCGCGAACGCACCGCGCGTGATGGCGGCGGTGACGTTGGGGTTGCCGTCGCGATCGCCACCGATCCACGTGCCCCAGCGAAACAGCGTGGGCAGCCGCCACGTGCCGCCGAATCGCGCGGCGAGGCGGTCCTCCATCGTGCGGTAGATGCGTGGCGTGACGTCGAGCAGCGATCGGCGGAACACCTCGAGCGAGTGCTCGACCTCGTCGAGCGGTGTCGGGCGGCGGGCGCGCGCATCCTCGGTCGCGTGGAAGGCGAGCACCTCCGCCTCGAGTCGTGCGTGGGTGCGAGCGCGATCTCCGGCGTGGTCGACCTCGTCGAGGAGCGCGCCGATGCGGCCGAGATGATCGAGCGTGGTGCGACGGCGCGCCTCGGAGGGGTGCGCCGTGATCACCGGCATGACGAGCGCCCGGTCGAACATCGCGCGCAGCTCGTCGGCGGTGACACCCTGATCGATCACGGCATCGAGGGCGGCGGCGAGGCCATCGGGCGCGTGATCACCGCGCGCACGCAGCACGCGCAGCCGTTGCCGCTCCTCGGCGATGTTCATGAGGTGGCACCACAGCGCCTCGGTGCGCGCGACCTCCTCGAGCTCGTCCTCGGAGAGCTGGCCGATCTGCTCGGCGAACGCGCGCCGTCCACCCGGATAGTCGCCGACGCGTAGCTCGCGCGCGGCACCGACGAGGCGCGCGCGCAGCTCCTGCATCGGTGCTCCGCCGAGCGTGCGCGCGGAGCCGAGCAGCGCATCGGACAGTCTCGCGAGGTCTCGTTCGAGCAGCGCAGGGTCGTGCACACCGGAGGTTTACTCGATGTGCCGACGCGCGACACGCGCGTGGCCGTCGTTGCTACCTGCGCCCGCGTAGCCCGCACGGGCCAGGGCAGACTCACCCGGAGCGCAGCGAGAGTGACCTACCACTCGGTACCCCTCCTGCTACCCAAAAGCATGGGCGTGGTCGGTTGTCTCGGTCGTCGTGTCCTCGTGGTCCTGTCGCTGCTCGCCCCCGGCGAGCTCGCCGCGCAAGTGGTCGAGGTGCACGCGGATGGATCGGTAAGCGTCGGGGTCTCGCGCTCGTCGCGGGCCGAGCTGCAGGTCGACCCACTCGGCGAGCAGCCCGACTCGGCCAACGCGCAGCTGTTCACCGAGCTGCGGCCCGCGGTCGCCGTGCAGGGAGCGTTCCGCCGGATGCGGTGGGGCGCCGGTTATCAGTTCGCCGGGCGCATGACGGCCGACAGCGCGATCCTCTCGTACTCCAATCAAGCCGACGTGCTCCTCGCCGGGGACCTCACGCAGCGGACGAGCCTGAGCGCCGGTGCATCGGTGGCGCAGGGCTCGGCGACGTCCCTCGTGGGGCTCCTGCCCGCCGACACGGTGCAGACCACGATCCGCGCACCGGGCAATCAGCGCCGGCTGACCCTGATGGCCGGCGAGCAGCTCGGCTGGGAGCTCGGACCGACGACGAGGCTGCAACAGGTCTTGCAGCTCACGGCCTCTGCCCCCCAGGAGGCGCTGGACCAGTCGAGCAGTGATGCGAGCGCGTCGCTCGCGATCGAGAAGTCGCGGCGGCGCACGGTCGGCGCGCTCGAGGTTCGATCGCGGATCGCGCGCCTGCGCCCACTGCAGGCGGAGGTCGAGCCGTTCTCGACGCTGACGAACACGGTGCTGCTCCGGGGGAGCCACGACCTGTCGCACCGTTGGCACGTGCATGGGACCCTCGGGATCCAGCAGGTCTACGCCGACGATCACGGCAAGCCGCTCGCGCTGCTCCCGACCGCGAGCACGGTGCTCGACTTCACGACGCGCATCACCAACTTCGCGCTGGAGCTCGATCGCGGGGTGCAGCCCAACCTCGAGGTCGGGACCATCGCGGTCTCCAACCGGATCGGGGTCCGCGGGCTCGTCATGCTCGACGAGATGCAGGTGCGTGCGCTGCGGTTCTCCGCGGGCGCGATCCACAACGAGCCGCTCGGGCAGTACGACATGCTCGCGGCCGGCACCCTGGACGTGCTGCAGGCCGACGTCGGCGCGACGAACGCGATCAGCTCGCGCCTGATGGTCTTCGCGCGCTACAGCGCGAGCTATCAGTTCGATCAGATGGGCGTGTTGCCGTCGACGATGACCCACGTGTTCCTCGTCGGAGCGGCGGCGCAGTACAGCAGCACCGGCAAGCCGCGGCGCGGACTGCCGATGAACGGCAGGCGCGTGGACAACGCCGATGGCGTGCCCGCCAACGACGGGCGCGCGCTCGATGTCGATGGCGAGCCGGTGAAGCAGTGAAGCGACGCATCGTGGTGCTCGCGGTCGCCGTCCTCGGCGAGCTCGCCGGCTGCGTGCTGTATCTCGATCCTCAGTGCGACGATCGGATCCGGAATGGGCCGGAGACCGACGTCGACTGCGGTGGCCGGTGCGGTGCCTGCGAACCAGGCGATCGCTGTCGCGCGGACGGTGACTGCGGCGAGGGCACGTGCCAGGACCAGCGGTGCGAGCCGCCCGCGTGCGAGAACGGCAGCCTCGACGAGGGCGAGACCGATATCGACTGCGGAGGCGCGTGCCGGCGATGCGCGGGCGGCCGTACGTGCGCGAGCGACGCCGACTGTTTCAGTGGCAGCTGTGTGCCCGAGACCGGCACCTGCTACGAGCTCGGGCTCGTCGAGTTCGAGGATCCGACCTTCTATGCGTCCGGTGTGAAGGCGTACGTGGTGCGCGCCGGCGACCTCGACGGCGACGGGGACACGGATCTGTTCGCGGCGAACGAGCTCGACAGCACGATCTCGGTGTTCCGCAACGCCGGCGACAGCTCCGGCGTGTTCGCGCGCGTCGAGAGTCCGCAACCGTTCGAGACCGGCGAGTACCCGACCGGCGGCGCGATCGCGGACATGAACCTCGACGGCGTCGCCGACGTGATCACCGCGGACTACCACGGTGACTCGGTGAGCGTCCTGCTCGGCTGGGGCATCAACGATTCGTACACGCTCACGCGCGCCTTCACGTTCCCCACCGTCGCGGGCGCGGAGACCTCCAACCTCGCGGTCGGTGATCTCGACGCCGATGGGGTGCCCGACGTGATCGCGACCAATCCGCAGACCGCATCGTTCAGCGTGTTCCGCGGCCGGGGTGACGGCACGCTGCTGCCTGCGGAGGATGTCGCGCTCGGCATCGACGGCGTCTCCGAGCCCTTCTCCGTCGCGATCGGGGACTACAACGGCGATAGCATCGCGGACGCGGCGATCGCCGACAACCGCACCTCGACCGTGTTCATCGAGCTCGGCAACGGCGACGGCACGTTCACGCCGGGGCCGATGCAGCCGGCGCTCGGCGGCGTACCGTCGTTCATCATCATCACCCACGACCTCGACCTCGACGGCAACCTCGACCTCGTGTGCGCGAACCGCTCGAGCGACGACGTCAGCGTGTTGCTCGGCCGCGGTGACGGCGGGTTCCGCAAGGCGATCGTCTCGTCGACAGGGACGGACACCGGCCCCTACTCGATCGCGATCGCGGACTTCAACGCCGACGGCGTGCCCGATGTCGTGACCCCGAACTTTCGCTCGAACACGGCCAGCGTGCTGCTCGGGACCGGCGACGGGCACTTCGAGGAGCCGATCGATGTTGGCTACACGGGCATGACGTCGTATGGCGTCGCGACCGGCGACTTCAACGGCGATGGGCGGCCCGACGTGGTGGTGTCGAACGCGATCTCCAACGACGTCGCGGTGCTCCTCAGCCGAGCACGCTGACACGTCGACAGCCCTTCGGCGTTCGCCTGGCAGAGGTTCGACACGCGCGACGTGGCACCGAGGAGTTGCCGCGCTGCGCGCCGTGGCACACCGGTTGCCTGACCCGTGCCAATGCCTTCGCGTTCGACTCGTTACGTCGCGTGGATCGATCGCCACGCACGGGCGATCCTCGTCATCACCGCACTCGCCGTCGCGGCCTCCGCCTACCTCACGCGGTTCCACTTGCCGCTGGAGGCCGATCTCCGCCATCTGTTGCCGGCGGATGCCCCCGCGGTGCGCGACGCCGAGCGCATGGCCGGCCGGATGCCGGCGAAGGACACGATGATCGCGCTGATCGTGGCGCCCGACGCGGCGACGCGCGCGGAGGTCGCGGACGGGATGCTCGCGGCCCTGCACGCGCTACCGCCCGAGCTCGTCGAGCGGGTCGAGAGCGATGACGCCGAGCTGCGCGCGTACGTGCGCGCGCACCGCCATCTGTTCGTCCCTCTCGCCGAGCTCACCGCGGCGCGCGACGCCCTCGCGCAGCACCTCGCCGATGCGAAGGCGAAGGCCAATCCTCTGCTCGTCCAGCTCGACGACGAACCGGCGCCGTCGGGCACGGCGCTCGACGAGCTGCGCGCCAAGCAGCGCGAGGCCGACGCCAAGCTCGACCGTCCCGCGTTCGTCAGCGCCGACGGCCGCACGCAAGTGATCGTCGTGCGGACCGCCTTCCTCGGCACGGACATCGACCGCGACCGGCGCGTGATGGGGCCGCTCGAGGCTGCCGCGCGCGAGCTGGAGCGCACGCACCCGGACGTGCGCGTGGGGTTCGCGGGCGGGCCGGCGATGACGCTGGCCGAGCACGGCGCGTTGACGCGCGGGATCCTGTTGTCGAGCGTGATCACGCTCGCGCTGGTCGCCCTGGTGCTGCTCGTGTACTTGCGATCCGTGCGCGTGCTCGCGCTGGTGACGGCGAACATCGTGGCCGCGACCCTCGTCGCGTTCGGCTTCGCCGCGCTCACCGTCGGTCACCTCAACGCGGCGACCGCGTTCCTCGGTGCGATCATCGCCGGCAACGGCGTCAACTACGGCGTCCTGCTCGTCGCTCGGCACCTCGAGGAGCGGCGCGGGGCAGAGGCGCCGGAGGCGCTCGCGAAGGCGATCGCGGGCACGCTGCGCCCGACGCTGGTCGCATCGCTCGGCGCTGCGATCGCGTATGCGGCGCTCGGCGCGACCAAGTTTCGCGGCTTCGCGGACTTCGCGTGGATCGGCGGTGCCGGCATGCTGGTGTGCTGGGCGAGCTCGTTCCTGCTGCTGCCCGCGCTGCTGCTGCGGTTCGCGCGGGGCTCGCGCCGCGCGCCATCGGCGGTGTTCGGCACCGTGGTCGTGAAGACCCTCGGCTTCACGCGCCCCGCCTTCGTGTGCGTGATGGCCGGTGTGCTCACGCTCGCCGCGGGTTGGGCGACGTGGCGCTACGCGACCGACGATCCGTACGAGTACGACATGACGCAGCTGCGATCTCATGCACCCGACGCGCAGCGGATTCGCGAGTGGATGAAGCTCTCCGACGAGACGTTCGGGCGTGGGCTCGCCGGGATCGCGGGGCAGACGTTCATCGCCGTGGACGACGTGGCCCACGTGCCCCTCGTCGTCGACAAGCTTCGTGCCCTCGCGGTGACCGATCCGATCGTCGGACCCGTCGCGTCGATCCTCGATGTCGTGCCGCCGGATCAGGAGGCGAAGCTCGCCGTGCTCGCCGACCTGCGTACGCAGATCGACGAGGCTGCCGGCATGCTCGACGGCGAGACGCGCGACGAGCTGCTCGCGCTGAGGCCTGCCGATGACCTGGCCGCCGTCAGCGCGCGCGACCTCCCGCCCGCACTCGCGGCCAAGCTCACCGAGCGCGACGGTGCGGTCGGCAGGGTCATCGCGGTGCGCCCGGGCGCGTCGTTCGACGAGTACGACGGCCGCGACCTGATCGCGTTCGCCGATGCGGTCCGCTCGCTCGAGCTCCCCGGCGAGCACCCCGCCGCGGCGGGACCATCGCTGCTGTTCGCCGACGTGCTCGTGCAGATCCGTCGCGACGGCCCGCTCGTCACGGTGATCGCGATCGTCGCGCTCCTGATCATGGTGATCGCGATCGTCGGCCGGACGCGCCGCGCGTTCGCCGTGCTCGCGGCCACCACCGCCGGCACCCTCGCGATGGTCGCCGTGTGCGCCGCCGCGGGGCTCAAGATCAACTTCCTCGACTTCGTCGCGTTGCCGATCACGCTCGGCCTCGGCATCGACTATGCGATCAACATCGCGGATCGCGCTGCGACCGCCGATCCGCGGGAGGCCCTGCGCTCGACCGGTGGCACGGTGCTCGTCTGCTCGATGACGACGATCATCGGCTACGCGTCGCTGCTCGTCAGCGACAACCTCGCGATCCGCGGCTTCGGGCTCGCCTCGCTCATCGGCGAGATCACGTGTGTGCTCGCCGCGTTCGTCGTGGTGCCCGCGATCGTCGCGCTGCCGATCGCGCGGCGGCGCCGTCAGGCCGTGCCCCAGCCCGCCGGTCTGCTCACGTAGCCCGTGATACGTTGGGAGCGATGTCGCGTAGGGTTCGGGGCGCGGTCGTCCTGGGTGGGCTGCTCGCCGCGTGCGCAGCGGGGGGGCTCTTGGTTCAGCGCTGCAAGGCGCGTGAGCCCGTCGCGACCAGCGAGCTCGGGGCGCCCGGATCCTCGGCGGTCGAAGCACGTGGAGCGCGAGCCCCGCGTGCCGGCGCCACGAGCGTGGCCGCGAACGGCCGCTGCACGATCGCCGGTCACGTGTACGCGGATGCGCGTCCGATCGGTGCGAGCGTCGCGCTGCGCACCCAGCGCACCGGGCTCGCGATCACCGCGACCGCCGGCGAGGATGGCCGGTTCGAGCTGACGCCGGCGTCCGACGACGACTTCGTGCTCGCTGCGGGCGCACCGGGCTACGCGGTCACCTTGCTGCCCGTGCGCTGCGCGAGCCCGCGCGCGACCGAGCTCGAGGTGTTCTTGCGCGCGTGTGATCGGAAGACGCACGGTCGCGTCCTCAATGCGTACGGAGATGCGATCGCCGATGCGACCATCGAGTCCGCGGGGATCGTCGTCGCCCGCAGCGATGCCGGCGGAGCATTCGAGCTCTGCCTCGGCGGCGACGCCGAGGGTGTGGTGGTGCGTGCGGACGGGTTCGCGCCCGCCGCGCGCTCGCTCGATGGCGTGGGCGAGCTCGAGGTCGTGCTGATCCCGGAGGCGATCCTGGCCGTCAAGGTCGTCGACGAGGAGGGGCGCGTCGTCGAGGGCGCGGAGGTGATCGCCGAGGTGCGCGACGAGCCGTACGCGCTGCGCCCCGGGACGTTCAAGGCCTCGAAGTGGTTCGCGGCAGGTCGCGGTGTCACGGGACGCGAGGGCGTGGTCGAGCTCGAGGGGCGGCCGCTCGAGCTGCACGAGATCCGCGCGACGCTCGGGGATCGCAACAGCGATCCGGTGGAGGCCGAGCTGACCCCCGCGACGCGGCGCGAGGTCACCGTGGCCCTGCGTGCGGCGGCGTGGGTGCGCGGGACCGCGAGGACGGCAGGCGCACCCGTCGCCGGCGTGGTCATCGAAGGGCCGGCGGGGGTGGCGGCGACGACCGGAGATGACGGCAGCTTCGCGCTCGCGTTGCCGCCCGGGTCACGCGGCGTGCTCGGTGCGCGCGCGCCGTGGGCGATCGTGGAACGGACCGAGGTCATCGCCGGCGAGACGCCGCCCGTCGCGCTCGACGTCACACGCGCGGGTGCGTTGCGCGGCACGGTGCGCTACCGCGGGCAGGGCGTCGCCGGCGCGCGGGTCGTCACGGAGACCTCCTCCACGACGACGAACGGAGATGGCAGCTTCGAGCTGTTCGGCCCGACGCGCACGAGCGAGCTCGACGTCACCGCGACCAGCGATCCGCTCGCGGCATCCGGAACCAAACGGATCGGCTACACGGTGGGCGCCGACGTCGACGGCATCGCGATCGAGCTCGCGCGCGGCGCGGTGGTCGCGGGCACCGTCGTCGATGAAGCGGGCAAGCCGCTGTCGGGCGTCCGGCTCGAGCTGTCCGGCGCCTGGGCGACCATCTCGGACGCGGCGGGGGCGTTCGAGCTGACCCGGATCACGCCCGGCACGCACCTGCTGAGCGCGCTCGTGGGGCACGTGCGACCCGAGCTGCTCGCCGGCGCCGGACCGCTGGAGATCGCGGCGGAGCAGGAGCTACGCGGGCATCGCGTCACCGCACGCATGCGAGTCGGTACGATCACCGGCATCGTCGTCGACGCGAAGGGCGCGCCGGTGCCGTCGGCGTGGGTGTACAGCGAGCCGCAGCTCCGCGACACGTACAGCGACGAGGACGGGAAGTTCCGCGCCACGATCCCGGCGGACGGCCCCGTCACGATCTACGCGGTCGGCGCGATCGGTCAGTTCGGACACGCCGAGAACGTCGTCGCCGGTGGCTCGATCCGGATCGCGCTGCGGAGCCCGGGCGCGATCCGCATCACGTGTGAGGGCGACAGTGCGGAGCGGACCGTGCTGATCTCGCGGCGACAAGGCGGGACACCGCGGCGCGCGCACTGCGGTGAGACCGTCACCTCGCTCGTGCCGGACGTCTACACGGTGAGCGGCGCCTCCAGCTCCGTCGAGACCGAGGTCGCCGAGGGAACGACGAAGGAGGTCACGATCGCGACACCCGCCACGAGTCAGCTGCGGATCGCGGTCACGATCGACGGCCAGCCGCCGACGGGGGCGGGCCTGATCACCTGTCGGATCGCCGAGCCGCCGACCATGGTGCGCGTGCCGGTGCGCGGCGGTACCGCGACCGTGCCGCGCGGGCGTCACGACCTCGCGTGCGAGCTTCGAGATCGCGGCGAGGGTGGCAATGTCCGCGGGCGCGCGAGCGTCGATGCGACCGGACCGGTGGGCACCGTTTCCGTCGATCTGCGCGCCGAGTAGCGTCAGGCCGTCGACGCCCTGACGTCGAATGAAGGCCGTTTCGCCACCTCGGCCCAGCCATTCCCGCGAGATAGCGCATGGCACCGCGCTGGCAATGGTTCGACCACATGTCGAACCTCGACGCGTCTCCCATCCAGCCGAAGCTCCGCCGCAAGCGCGAGCCGTTGCGCGCGATGAAGATCGCCGCGCAGCTCGTCGCGGCGGCCGCCGACCCGCTTCGCCCGATGGTCACGCACCTCGTGATCACGCGCCGCTGCAACCTCTCGTGCGGCTACTGCTTCGAGTACGACAAGGTCAGCAAGCCGGTCCCCACCGGCGTCCTGAAGCAGCGCCTCGATCACCTCGCGCGCCTCAGGAGCATCTTCGTCGTGCTCACCGGCGGCGAGTCGCTCCTGCATCCCGACGTGATCGAGCTGGTGCGCTACGCGCGCGAGATCGGGCTGACGCCGTTCCTCAACACCAACGGCTACCTCCTCACCAAGGACATCATCGACGGCCTCGACGCCGCCGGCCTCTACGGCATGCAGCTGTCGATCGACAACGCTCGCCCGAACGAGGTCTCGAAGAAGTCGCTCAAGCCGCTGATGACGAAGCTGCGCCTGCTCGCACGCCACGCGCGCTTTCACGTGCGCATCAACACGGTGCTCGGGGCGAGCCCACCCGCCGAAGCGCTCGAGGTCGCGAAGACGGTCGTCGCATTCGGCTTCGACTCGAACTGCTCGCTCGTGCGCGACGAGACGGGCGCCCTCATCACGCCCGATCCCGAGACCCGCGCCGCGTACGACGAGATCCGCAGCCTGGGCCGCCGCCTGCCGTCGTTCATGGACGACGACTACACGCAGCAGCTCCTCGATCACGGCACGATGAGCTGGAAGTGCCGCGCCGGTGCGCGCACGTTCCTCGTCGACGAGTACGGCCTCGTGCACCTCTGCCAGCCGCGGATGGGCGATAACCCGATCCCGCTGCTCGCCTACACCGTCGAGCACATCCGGCAGGCGTTCTACGCGCCCAAGCCGTGCGCGAAGACGTGTCCGATCGCGTACGCGCACCACGCGAGCAAGCTCGACGGGTGGCGCTCGCAGAACGGCGCGCCGCTCCAGCTCTCCGCGCCCCCGCTGCCCGCAGCGAGCACCGGCCGCCGCAGCCCGGCGCTCGCCGTCGTTGGCTGAACGTAGTCGGGGTGCCGTGCTGGCCGCGATTGGTTCGACCTCCGCACGGTCACGCGGGCGCGTGCATCAGCGGGCATGAACGTGAACTATCGCTCGCTTGTCTTGGTGGCCCTTCTCGCCGCGGGTGGCTGCGGTGGAGGTGCAGATGATTCGACACTCAACCCGGATGGCTCCCCCCCACCGACGGATGGGCCCGTGCAACCCGATGAGGTCACGGTCCGCGTGTGGAGCAGCAGTGGCGCACCGGTCGCGGGCCGCGCCGTCGCGTTCCTCGCGCCCGACGACACGCCGATCGCGGAGGTGATGACCGACGCCACCGGCGCTGCGTCCGCACCGATGCCGGATGGTGGCAGCGTGACCATCGCCGTAGCGTCGACCGGAACCGGCGGGCTGCGCCCGAAGCTGTACACGTACCTCGACGTCAAGAACGGGGATGTCCTCGACGTCGGCTCGCCCGCGACCACCGCGCCGACGACGTTCGACATCACGGTGACGGTCCCCGCGGGCGCGGCCTCGACGGCGCAGAACTTCCTGTTCCACTCCACGTGCAACCTGAACGCTGGGAACACCACGAGCTCACGGCAGGTGACGATGAAGATCCGCACCGGCTGCACGAGCGCCGACTTCTACGTCGAGGCGCAGGACGCCTCGTACAGGCCGATCTCGAGCCTGTACGTCACCGGGCGCGCCGTGTCGCCGGGCGCCACCATCGATGTCGGCTCGACGTTCACGCCCGTCGTGACCTCGACGTTCACCGTCGAGAACGCACCCTCGTTTAGCCAGATCACGCCGGCGCTCGATCTCGTGGTAGGTGACTTCTATCCCGTCGTCGCGCCCTTCAACTCGCCGATCACGCTGACCAACGGCACGGGCACCAAGTCGCTCACGCACGGCAGCATCTCGGGGGCGTCGCTCGAGAAGCGCGTGTACATCGATGATCTGCGGCCGCAGCTCTACGTCACCCGCAATGCCGCGCCCGACGCGTCGACGCTCGACTTCGATACCGCGGACCTCCCGTCGCTGCTCGACGACGGCGCCTGGGATGCAACGACGTCGACGGTCAGCTGGCTGGAGATCGGCGCCGTGACCAACGTCGCCACTGCGAGCCTGCGCATCCGCGGCGGGGCAGATCGCGACTTCGTATGGATGGTCGTCGGCCCGAGTAGCGGCGGTACGCTGCGGTTCCCGACGCTGCCCGCATCGCTCTCGGAGTTCGCCATCACCCCCGCGGATGACGTGACGGTCGCGCATGTCGGCATCGGCGCCTTGCCCGGCGGCTATGACCGGGTGCGCCCGCTGCTGCTCCGCGTGGACGACCTGTCCGACAGCACGGCGTTCTTCTCGCCGCTCCAGGGCAGCGATCGCCGCAACAAGCTCACCTACGTCAGCGCCGACGGCGACGTCGCCATGCTCGCCTCGACCAACTAAGGGGCACGGCGTTGCACGTTCGTCGCCGGAGCCAGCTGCCCGACGCTGAGGCCAAACGAGGTCAGCCGCAGCACCGAGCTCGCCGTCGCCGACGACACGCCGAGCTCGCTCTGCAGCAGGTCTCGCGTGATGCGCAGGAGCGACGTGCGCGCTGCCGCCAGCTTGCGGGCGGCGTTGACGCGATGGATGCCGTAGATCACGGCGATCTCCGCGACGGAGTGCTGCGCGTGCAGGTGCAGCGACAGCACGAAGCGGTCGTGCCTGGACAGCTGTCCCCACGCATCGATCATCGCGCGGTCGACCTGCTCGCGGTAATGCCCGCGCAGCACCTCGAGCTCGGGATCACTGGCGTCGCTCGCATGCAGCTGCAGCTCGTCGAACATCACCGCGCGCCGGCTCGCATCACGCGCGTGTTGCAGCGCCTGCCGCACGCACACCACGCGCACGAATGCGCCGAGCGCGCCACGCCCGGCGTACGTGAAGATCTTGCGCTCGCCCGTGAGCAGCGAGACCCGCGCTCGCTGCGCCGCCTCGGCGGCGACGTCGCTCGCATGTCCACGCGCTCGCAGATGGGCCTCGGCGGCGACGAACAACGGCTCGAGCTCGGCGATCGCGCGTGCGCTTCCCAGGCCGGCGGCCCACGCCCGCAGCACGTCGGCGAGCGCGGCCTCCGCGACCTCCAGTTCCGTGCTGGCGTGCCCCCGCAGCTCGTCCGCTCGGGCGATGATGTCCGGGTACGCTTCGCCGATGCGTTGCACGATCGCGACAAACCCGAACACGACGCCGTGAACGTTAGCACATGAGCTGTCTCAGCGATGATCAGGTCGCCTCGCTCGTCGAGGGTGGCGACGACGCTCACGACCGCGGGGCGCTGCTCGATCACGTCGCCTCG
>DATLHR010000528.1:0-14094 GCA_035539815.1 Kofleriaceae bacterium | reverse complement strand
GCCTGATCGCCAGCTTCCATCTCGACACGCCGACGACGGCGACCATCATCTTGATCCACTGCGCGGTGTTCGCCGGTGCGCTGGCGTGGGCTCGGCGGCGGCGGTAGCCTGCGCTTCATGGAGCTCGATCACGTCGTGCTGTGGGTGGAGGATCCGCTGCGCTCGGTGGCGTTCTTCGAGGAGGTCGTCGGGTTGGCGCCGGTGCGTGTCGACGAGTTTCGCGCGAAGCAGGCGCCGTTTCCGAGCGTGCGCGTCGCGGCGAGCGCGATCATCGATCTGATGCCGCGCACGATGGCGCCGATCGTCAACGCCGTCCCGGGTGCGGCGGGGACGGCGGGGCACCCGATCAACCACGTGTGCCTCGCGATGTCGCACGCCGAGTACGTGGCGCTGCGCGGCCGGCTCGAGGCGAAGGGCACCGCGCCCGCGCACACGATGCAGCGCTCGTTCGGCGCGCGCGGCCTCGCGCCCGAGGCGTTCTATTTTCGTGACCCCGACGGCAACATCCTCGAGGCGCGGTACTACGAGGCTACGGACAGCTCGTCATCCCGGTGATCCAGCGACGCGCGACGTCGATGATCAGCGGATCGGTCTCGAGCGTGCCGAGCGGCGGCATCCCGGGCCGGCTCGTGATCATCTGATAGATGCGCGACGCCTCCGGGTTGCCGGGGACGACCAGGTTGCATAGGCTGGTCTGCGCGAGCGGCGTGGTGATGCGGAAGTCCTGACCGTAGCACTCGCCATTCGGGTTGTGGCAGTGCGCGCAGTTCGCCGCGAGGTAGCCGCGGAGGCGCCGCTCGTCGGAGAGCCGAGGATCGTGCGGCGCGGGGAGCGGATCGACGACGGCGGGGGTGAGGATGCCGAGCTGCGCGAGCGTGCGCGGCTGATCATCGAGGATGCCGCCGTAGTCGAACGCGCGTGCGAGCTGGTTGCGGCGCACGCCGAGCAGGGGCCCGACCGTGGCGTTGTGACAGCGGAGGCACTCGGCGCGGCTCGGGTAGACGTGATCGTGCGTGCCGCCGCCGGGGAGCGACCAGGTCACGCGGGTCGCGCCCTCACCGGCGAGCAAGTCGGCGTCGGTGCCGTTCGCGCGCCACTGGTAGGTGCGGCCCTGCCAGCCGCTCGCCGTGCGCACGAGGAACCGCGTCTCCACGATCACGGGCGCCGCCGGATCGCCGACCGCGAACTCCTTGATCACCAGGCTGCCGGCCGGGGCGTCGAGCGAGCCGTTCGCGAGCTCGGTGAGCCCCTGGCCGGAGGGCAGCGCGAGCCAGCGCCGCTTGTGCGCACCGTCGGACCACAGCTCGGCGCGCAGGTCGTACGGCACGAGCCCCGCATGTGGCTTGGCCTCACCGGCCGCGATCGTGAAGCAGCCCGTCGCCGACAGGGTCGCGGGCGGGTTCGCGAGGTCGAACGCGCAGCCCGCGAGCGACGCTCGCGAGGTCAAGCCGAGGCGCGCGGCCGCGGGGCCGTTGAAGCGCGCGAGCTCGATCGTCTGCGCGCTCTCCTCGCGCCACGCGACCACCGGCTCGCGGCCGTGCCACAACCCGAGCGCGGTGCGCACGGGAGCCTGGGAGGCCGCGTCCGTCCACGCATCCCCACCGACGGCGCGCCACGCCGAGCCGTTCCAGCGGGCGACGAAGCCGCGCTGCACGCCATCGAGCTGCTCGGTCCATGCGACGACCGGCGCGTCGGCTCCGTCGAGCGCGATGCTCGGTGCACGCGCGTTCGCGGGCGGATCGACGTCGAGCATCGGCAGCACGGTCCACGCGCCGCCGGTCGACTGCGCGGCGAACACGCCGAGCGAGTGCCCGGACCATTCATCCCAGGCGATGGCGAGGCGTCCCTCGCGCGCCGCGAGCGAGACGTGGGGCGATGGACCCGGCGCGAGCTGGGTGATGCGCGGCGCCTCCGCGGCGACGCCGGTGAACCGCAGCGTGCGCACCTGATCGGCGCTCGCCGTACGATCGACGAACGCGGCGACCAGGGTCGTGTCGTCGGGCATCGCCGCCGCGAGCTCGCTCACGACACGCGTGATCACCACGGGACCGCCCGCGGCGCTCCACGCGGTGCCGTCCATCCGGCGTGCGACGACGCCGCCATCGCCGACCCACACGAGACCGAAGCCGCCGTCCGGTGAGGCGGCGACCGCGGGCCGCGCGCCGGTCCCTGGCGACGGCAGCGGCGTCCACGCGCTGCCGTCCCATCGCGCGACCTCGATCGCGCCGGTCGCGGCCTCGACCCAGGCCACCACGGCGCCGCCGCCGGCGAGGGGCGCGATGCTCGGAGAGGTCGCGCTGCCCGCGCCGAGCGGATCGCCCAGGGTGCGCCCTTGATCGTCGACGACGCGGACCGTGCGCGCAGCCGCGGCACCGGACGCGGTCGCGACCACCGCGCCGTCGGTGGTCACCGCGATCACCGGCGAGTCGGGATCCATCCCGACGTCGAGCCCGCCCGGCCGCTTCGCCCACGGAGCGAGCTGCCAGGTGAACGTCGCCGGCGCGGTGAGGGCGTTGCCCGCGAGGTCGGTGATCGTGTTCGCGACCTCGAGCCGCAGCGTCCCGAACAGCGCGGCGTCCTCGCGGGCGCGCACCTCGGCGGTCCGGTCCCCGGACAGCACCACGCTCGCGGTGAGGTCGCGGTCGCTCCCGTCGAGCAGCCGCAGCGCGGTCGTGTCGATCGTGCTCGGCGAGATCGCCTCGGTGAACGTGACCGTGAAGCGATCGTGCACCCACGCGCTCGGCGCGCCTTCGCTGGGGGCGACCATCGCGATCTCGGGAGCGACGAGGTCGGGGCCCGTGTCGTCGGGCGCATCGAGCGGCGGGTCGCCACCTGCGTCCTCGTGCGTGCCCGCCTGATCGTCGCCACACGCCGCGACGACGAGGATGATCGCTCCGACCCACCGAGTGCGCGCCTGCGACATGCGCCGACGCGATGCATGCACGATGCCTACGCCGCGCACCGGACCGGGCGAGGGCGCACGGAGTCGGCGTCGATCTACGAGGGCTGCGTCGTGCTGGCCGCGGCGTCGACCTCGTTGTCGGCGCGCAGCGACTCGTTGTCCCAGCCGGAGTCACCCTGCTCGTACACGTTGGGATCCTCCTCGCGCATCAAGCGCTCTGCCTCGTCCATCGCGAGCCGGGTGCGCTCCCAGTAGCCGGTGCGGTCGCTCGCGTAGATCGCGCCGAGCTCCTCGATCACCTGCTCGTCATGCAGGCGCCAGCGGCGGGCGAGCCGGTGCGCGGTGTGCGCGCGATAGCCGAGCTGCTTGAGCGACTCGATCGCCGTCTCGTGCGCCGAGCCGAACGTCTCGCGATAGACCTTGTGCACGCCGAGGGCGCGCAGCTCCCAGTAGTGCGGGCGATCGTAGGCGCGGGCGAGGATCGTGAGGTGCGGGAAGTTGTGGCGGACGGCCTCGGCGATCTTGGTCGCCTCGTCCTTGTTGTCGACGGCGAGCACGAACAGCTTGGCGCGCTCGCAGCCCGCGGCGTGCAAGAGGTCGACGCGCGAGGCGTCGCCGTAATAGACCTTCACGCCGAGCCGGCCGAGCACGTCGACCATCTCGGGATCGAGGTCGAGGATCGTGACCGGGATGCGGTTCGCGCGCAGCAGGCGCCCTACGATCTGGCCGTAACGTCCATAACCGGCGATCACGACCGGGGTGTCGGCGTGCTCGATGACATCGTGAGGCCGCTGCTCGGCGCGTTCGGTGACGCGCGGCATCACGTAGCGCTCGAGCACGATGAACGCGGGCGGCGTCAGCACCATGGAGATCGCGACGGCGGCGACGAGCATGCTCGCGAACGCGGGCTCGAAGATCTTCTCCTGCACGCCGAACGACACCAGCACGAAGGCGAACTCGCCGATCTGTGCGAGCGAGAAGGCCAGGAGCCAGCGCGCAGGACGATCCAGGTTGAAGGCGCGCCCGAGCGCCACGAGCACGAGGAGCTTGAGCGCCATCGTCCCGGCGACCACGCCGAGGATGGTCAGCGGTTGGTGGCCGAACAGCGGGAAGTCGATCTGCGCGCCGACCGAGATGAAGAACAGGCCGAGCAGTAGGCCCTTGAACGGCTCGATGTCCGATTCGAGCTCGTGCCGGTATTCGCTGTCCGCGAGCACGACGCCGGCGAGGAACGTGCCGAGGGCGGGCGACAGGCCGACCTGCTGCATCAGCAAGGCGATGCCGATGACGATCAGCAGGGCCGCGGCGGTGAACGATTCGCGCAGCTTGACGCCCGCGAGGAACTGGAACACCGGACGTACGACGAACCGTCCGATCGCGACGACGCCGACCATCGCGCCGACGAGCAACAGCGCCGACACCCACGCGGGGCGGCCCGCCTCGGAGGTCACGTCGATGATCTCCGTGGCGACGTGGACGCCGAGCAGCGGGAACACGGCGAGGATCGGGATCACCGAGATGTCCTGCATCAGCAGCACGCTGAACGCCGCCTGACCACCCGAGGTCTTCAAGAGATTCCGCTCGGCCAGGCTCGACAGCACGATCGCCGTCGACGACATGGCGAACGTGAGCCCGACCGCGATCGCGGGCTTCCAGCCGATGCCGAGCAGCATCGCCGCGCCGGCGACGACACCGGCGCTGATCGCGACCTGCAGGCCCCCGAGGCCGAGGATCGGGCGCCGCATCTCCCAGAGCAGGGCAGGGCGCAGCTCGAGGCCGACGAGGAACAGCATCATGACCACGCCGAACTCGGCGAAGTGCATGACCTGGTGGCCCTCCGTGCCGACGACGCCGAGCACCGACGGACCGATCGCGACGCCGCCGATCAGGTACCCGAGCACGGCGCCGAGCCCCGCGCGCTTCGCGATCGGGACGAACACGACGGCGATCGCGAGGTAGACGAAGGCCTGGAACAGGATGCTGTCGGTCACGCGACCTCCCGGGGCGCGAGGACGTGATCGAGCTCGCTGGCGAGGTTGTCGACGGCGGCCGCTCGCTCGAGGTCGATCCGCTCGTCGCGTAGCGCCTCGATCAAGCGCCGGTACTCGCGCTGGCTCGGGATGACCTCGATGTCACCCGTCACGCGCAGGGCCGCGTGCACGGTGAACGGCGCGAGGTAGCGCATGCCGCAGAGGTGCGCCGTCTGGTCCCACGGCGCGAGCAGCTCGCGGATCGTGTATCGGTTGTAACCGCTGCGCTGATACGCGGACTCCGGGCCGCCGGTGCTGATCACGTTCAACGTGATCTTGCCGCGCAGCTTGGTGCCGCCCTTGCCGTAGGCCCAGCCGTGCTCGAGCACGAGGTCCTGCCACTCCTTCAGGATCGCGGGCGCCGAGTACCAGTAGAAGGGGTGCTGGAACACGATCACGTCGTGCTCGAGCAGCAGCAGCTGCTCGCGGCGAACGTCGATCGCGAGCGTCGGATACTCCTCGTACAGATCGCGGATCGTCAGGTGCTCCATGCCGCGGATCGCGTCGAGCAGGCGCCGCTGGACGCGCGAGCGCTCGAACACCGGGTGCGCGAACTGGACCAGGACCCGCCGCATCAGGATCACGTGGCTACGTCGCCGCAGGTCGCGCGTCAAGGCTTGCACGGCCGCGCCTGTTGGTGCTTCCATGGCCGCTATGGCCTGCTTGTGCTGTGGTGCGGGGGTGGACGTCGGCACGCTGTGCCGGGCGTGCGTACAAGACGTGCCTCCGTGCGAGGGCCTGATCCCCGATCACGTGCGCTCCACCGTCGAGGCGACCGAAGCCGAGGCGTGGGTGGTCGACGGCTACGGCAATCCGCACGCACTCGCGGCGCGCTCCGTCATCGGCCGCAACCACGAGGGCCAGCTGGTGTTGCTCGCGACCTCGGTGTCGCGCGAGCACGCCGAGCTGCGGCAGACGGAGGCGGGGTGGACGCTGCGCGACCTCGGCAGCCGCAACGGCACGTTCGTCGATGGCGCGCGCGTGCAGGGGCGCGTCCAGCTGCCGCCGCGTGCCGTGGTGAAGATCGGCGACGTCGCGCTCTGGTTCCTCGCCGAGGTGGTGCACGAGCCGGTGCCTCCGCCGTCGATGGCGACCGGCAGCATCGCGGGCGGCCTGGTGCGGTTCACGACGGCGCACGCCGGCTTCGAGCTGTGTCTCGTCGGGTCGAGCGACGCGAGCTCGGGCGGCTCGTTGCTCGCGCGCGCCGCCGGCGCCGAGACGTGGTCCGAGCGCAACCTCGCTCCGCTCGAGTTCCAGCTGCTGCGGGCGCTGTGCGCGCGCGCCAACGAAGAGGCCTCGTCGCCATCGGCCGTGCGCGGGTGCGTCGCGACCAAGCAGCTCGCGCGTGATCTTCCGTTCCAGTCGAAGTACGCGAACGAGGAGAACGTGCGGCAGGTGGTGCGCCGGCTGCGCGCCGAGCTGCGCGAGGTCGGCGCCGAGGGCATCCTCGCCGTCGCGCCGGGCCGGGGCTATTACCTCGCGAGCCCGGTCACTGCCGGTCGCTGAGGTCGATCGTCATCGTGTGCGGCCCGTCGGTCAGCGGGGCGACAGCGGGGCGCGCGAAGTCGACGATGCACACCGCGATCACCAGCGCGGCCACGACGCCGGCTGCGATCGACGAGAACAACGCCCCGAACACCACGCCGCCCGCGACGCTAGTGGCGCCAGCTGCAAGGCGGCCCCAGCGCGTGAGGGAACGGATCGCCATGCACGTGGTGTAAGGCGCAGAGGCCCGACCGGCACGCCGCTTCACGTGAAGCTCACGTCGATCGCGCGCCGAGGTCGACGGTGATCGTGATCGTCTGCACTTCGCTCGGCGGCGGCGCGTGGACGGCCGTCCGGAAGTCGCGCCACCACCGCTCCGCCTGCGCGGGCGACCAGCTCGGATCGGTCGGCAGCGCCGCGAGCGACGCGGCGAGCTCGCGCGCCGACGCGAAGCGCTGACTCGGCGCCTTGTCGAGGCACTTCATGATCGCGGCCTCGAGGGCGGGCGTCACCGGAGACAGCGCGACCTCCGAGATCGGGCGCGGCGCGTGCGTCACGTGCATGAGCAGCGTCTCCTGCTGCGTCGCGCCCTGATGCGGCGGCCGCCCGGTGAGCAGGAAGTAGCCGACGGCGCCGAGCGCGTAGAGGTCCGACGCAGGGCCGATGCGATCCGGATCGGCGACGGCCTCGGGCGCGATGTACGCCGGCGTCCCGCGGATCGCGCGCGAGCTCGCGCCGTCGCCGAGGTTCTCGGCGAGCCCGAAGTCGACGACCTTGGCGACGTCGTACATGCCGCCGCGCTCGCACAGGATGATGTTTCCCGGCTTGACGTCGCGGTGGACCATGCCGCGATCGTGCGCCTCCTGCAGCGCCCCACAGACCTGAACGAGGACGTGCACCACACGGCCGGGGGGCAGGGCGCCATGGCGCGCCACGAGCTGCTGCAGGTCGATGCCATCGAGGTACTCCATCGCGTAGTAGAGGACACCGTCGATGTTGCGGCCGTAGTCGAACACCGCGACGGTGTTCGGGTGGGTCAGCTGGCTCATGTGCTGGACCTCTCCCTCGAAGCGATCGAGCTCCTCGGCGCTGATCCGCTCGGGGCGCAAGAGCTTCACCGCCGTCGGGCGGCGCAACAGCGCGTGTTGTGCGTGCCAGACCTCGCCCATGCCGCCGGCGCCGATGCGGCGATCGAGCCGGTAGATGCCGAGCTGGCGGACCTCGTTCACCTGCCGTCGCAGGCCGTAGATGATGCGCGAGCCGTTGGTCGCGATCACGATGGCGATCGCGGCGAACGTGAGCCCACCGCCGATCATCACGGACGGTGGGAGCTCGGGCGTGGCGCAGAGCGCGACGTACATGCCGCCGGCGATGATCGGTAAGAACGTCAGCGACGCGACGACGGCGGTACGGCGACCGCTGCTCGGGACCAGGAGCGCGCGCGTGAACACGTTGAACGCGCCGAAGATCAGCGACGTGTATGCGGCGGCATCGATCGCCTGCTGAAGTGCCGCGCTCGCGCCGAGCGTCGCGCCGATCGCGCCCGCGAACAGCAGGTCGAGCCGATACAGGCCTTCGATGCTGATCGTCTTGCGCGGCAGGATCAGCCGCCAGATCATCGCCATCACGCCGAGCATCACGGTGGCGCCGCCGAACACGACATCGGTGACGCCTGGGCCGATCTGCGCGTCGAGCCCGCCCGTCTTGTAGGCGAGCCACAGGAACAGGATCAGCGCGATGAAGCTCCAGAACATCACCTTGCAGTAGAGGTCGAGCCGCGACTGCAGGTTGGTCCGCGCTTCCTCGTCGCTGACCGCGCCGCCGAACAGGCGCTGGCGCGCGACCATGCGGCGGGACCTCGCGGGCTCTCCTCCTGACACCCTTCGACGGTACTGCGCTGGTTGCCAACGGGTGTGACCGATCACGCCATGTTCACGAGCGGAACGAGCGCGGGCTTGCCACGCCTTGCCAGCCGATCGCCGGCAGTGTGCGGCGATCACGCGGACCTCACGGCACCCACCTGGCGAGCTCACGTCCACTGGCCTCACAAAGAGGCTGCATGGTCCGACCTTTCGCTTCGGTGCTCGCGGTGCTCCTCCTGGCGAGCGCGCGCCCCGCCGTCGCCGACGAGATCGCGGCCGACGGCACCGAGCAGCCGCCCCCACCCAAGAAGGACCCGCTGCGGCGAGCGTTCGCGGGGCCGTTCCAGAGCTCGCGGCTGTTCGCGATGCCGACCGCGGATACGGTCGGTGCGTACATCCTCAGCTTCGGCGGCGACGGCAGCCTGCTGCAAGAGACCGGGGTGCTGACGTCGGCCGGCGTGCTCGCGATCGGCTTCGGCGATCTCGCGCAGCTCGAGTACCGCCACACCTCGGCGATCAGCGTCACCGGGATCAACGCGCCGGTGCCCGGCGTCGGCGTGCAGCTCAAGCTGCCCATTCCCGACATCAACGGCGTGCCTGCGCTCGGGGTCTCGTTCCGGCTCGGCGTGCCGCGCCGCGAGTCCTACGGCGCGACCGACATCGACGAGACGGTGACCGATCTCTATCTCGTCGGGCGCTTGCGGATCCATCAGATCAACTGGCTCGCGCTGCACGGCGGTGCGCGGGTGTCGAGCGCGTCGATCGTCGTCTCCGGCGAACTGTCCGGCGACCGGACAGCCGAGGCGCGGCAGACGCTGTGGCTGCCCACCGCCGGCTACGAGATCACGATGAACCCGACGGCGAAGATCGTCGGCGAGGTCGCGCTCGCACCGCAGTTCCGGTGGACGCCGGGCAGCGACGAGGCGCCGGAGATCGGCTACGGGATGCTCGGTCGCTTCGGGATGAAGTGGGCCGTGGTGCCCTCGCTCGTGATCGACGGCAGCATCGGTTACCAACTCGAAGTCGCGAACGCCGCGTTGGCCTCCGGGCCCGATGCGGTGGTCGCGTGGGACATCCGGCTCGGTGCCGAGATGTTCGTGCCCTGGGGCGCGCTCGCCTGCCGCGCCGTCGGGGTGTTCTGCGACTAGCACGCGGGCGCTCGGAGGAAGCAGTCATGACCAGACGAAACGGACCGATCTACATGCGCACCGCCTTCGGCGCTGCTGCGCGCCCGACCTTCGTCGGGCTTGCCACCTTCGCGACGGTGCTCGTCACTGCCGGCGTCGCCCGGGCGCAGCCTCCGGGCAGCGAGCCAACGCCGGTGCCGGGCGCCGGCCCGTCGACGACGCCACCGGCTGCGGGCCCCACGCAGATCGGCACCGACGATCCGGCGGCGACGCCGCCGCCAGCCGAGGACGGAACCAGTCCGCCGCCGATGGTGGACGTGGATCCGTACGCGACGCCGACCGCGGAGGGACCGCCGCGCAAGAAGATCCGGCGCCCGCCGATCAACATGCCGGAGGTGCTGACCACGCCGACCGGCTGGTTGTTGCCCGCCGCGGTGCTGTACTCGCGAACGTCGCTCGACACCGGCGGTGGCGTGACCTCGGATACGCGCGTCGGTCTCGGCGATGTCGCCGAGTTCGGCCTCGCGACCACCGACGCCGTGCGCGAGCGCCTCGACGATGCCGACAAGACCGTCGAGCGCATCCAGCCGTACGTCACCGCGTCGTTCCGGCTCGGCGTCGGCGAGGATCGCCTGTTCGAAGGCCAACCCGGCGTCACGCTCGGGTTCCGCAAGTCGTTCGAGCGCAACCACGACGGCTACAAGACGCGGATCGCCGAGCTGACGCTCGTCGCGTCGAAGCACCTCGGCAAGAACGCGGCGATCCACGTCGGTGGCGCGTTCTGGGACGCCTCGGTGTTCGGCCTGCTCGGGCCCGGCGCCGAGGAGAAGACGGAGGTGACCTTCCACGAGGGCGATGACGTGATGGATCAGATCCGCGTGTTCGGCGGTATCCAGGTCCAGCCGCTCCCGCGCTCGCAGATCCTCGTCGACCTCGGGTGGTCTCCCGAGTTCTGCTATGGCTGCATGGACCCCGAGGATCGGATCCGGCTGCGCCCGACGCTGTCGTGGGGCGTGCGCTATCAGGTCGCAGACTTCATGAACCTCGAGTCGGGCGTGCGCGTGCCCGACATCGCGTCGGCCAATCTCCTCGACGCGCAGATCTTCGGGCAGGTGACGTTCACGTCCTGGGCGCTGCGGCGCGCGGTCGATAGCCTCAAGTAGCCACCGAGCTCTTCATGCGCGCAGCGCTCACGTCGATCGACCTTCGCACCGCCTGCGGCGCTGCTGCGCGCGCGACGTGCGTCGCACTTGCCGTCGTCGCCGCCGCCGGCGTCGCGCACGCGGATCCCGCGGCGCCGCGCGTGCTCGCGGCGCCGACCGCGTGGCTGCCGCCGGGCGGGGCGGTCGTCGCGTCGGGAGGAACGCTGCACGGCGCGGAGCAGACGGTGGGGTTCGGTCTCCTCGACGCGGGCGTGGGCCTCGGCGGCCTGGCGAGCGTGCACGTCGGAGCCGACACCGACGTGCGGGGCTGCATCACCGGCTGCGAGCGACCGGAGGGGCTCTTGCTCGGGCGCGCTGCGTTCCGGCTCGGCGCACGGCAGGACGCGTGGTTCTCCGGCATGCCGGCGCTGCTCGTCGGCGTGCGCACGACGTACGCGGCGCGCGGGCACGACTTCGGGCGCGCGCGGGTGACCGACGCGTACGCTGCGGCGAGCCGCGAGCTCGGCTCGGTGCGGCTCCACGCGGGCGTCTCGATCACCGCGGCGGCGTTCGGCGACGAGGAGGTGGAGCTCGCGCCGACGGCGCGGCCGTTCGGCGGCGTAGAGTGGACGCCGCCCATGTATCCGCGCACGTCGGTGCTCGCCGACGTGATGTGGCTGCCGGAGCTCGCCCCCGACGCGATCGAGCTCGCGTGGGTCGCGGGCTGGGGCGTCCGCTACCAGGCGTTGCCCTGGGGCTCGATCGAGCTCGCGGTGCGCCATCGCGAGGACGAGGGCCTCGGCGACAGCACGGTGATGATCCGGCTCAACGGCGTGTTCGCGCGCACGAAGCAGGCCGCGCTGCTACGATAACGCCCATGGCGGACGGCAGCCCGCTCGCGCATAGCCCGACACTGGCGTCGTCGCCGCCGCGTGGCCACGACGATGAGGACGAGCTCGCACCGGGCACGGCGGTCGGCGAATACGTCGTCGAGCGCTTCCTCGGCGCCGGCGCGATGGGCGAGGTCTACGCGGGCAAGCAGCCGGTGATCGGGAAGAAGGTCGCGATCAAGGTGCTGAAGCGCGAGGTCGCGGCGTCGGCGGACGGTGCGGAGCGCTTCACGCGCGAGGCGCGCGCGGTCAACCAGGTCGACCACCCGGGCGTGATCGACATCTTCTCGTTCGGACGCATGGCCGACGGGCGCCTGTACCTCGTGATGGATCTCGTCGAGGGCAAGTCGCTGCGCAAGGCGCTGATCGACGGGCCGCTCGCGCCGGAGGCGGCGCTCGACGTGCTCGCACAGATCGCGGACGCGCTCGATGCGGCGCATGCGCGCGGCGTCATCCATCGCGACCTCAAGCCCGACAACGTGATGCTCGCGCCCGGCGAGCCGCCGAAAGTGTACGTGCTCGACTTCGGACTCGCGAAGCTGCTGTCGACGGAAGGGGCGAGCGCGAAGGCCTCGATGCTGACGGGGCAGGGGACCTGGCTCGGCACCCCGGGCTACATGGCGCCCGAGCAGTGGAGCGCCGACGGTGCGGGCCCGGCGTCCGATCGCTACGCACTCGGCGTGATCGGGTTCGAGCTGCTGAGCGGCAGCCTGCCGTTCAAGGCCGACAGCCTGCCGCAGATGATGGAGCAGCACTTCCGCGCGAAGGTCCCGGCGCTGTCGTCGCGCGGTGCGCTGCCCGCGAGTGCGGCGTTCGATCCGGTGGTCTCGCGCGCGATGGCGAAGGATCCCGACGCGCGATTCGCGACGGCGCGCGAGATGGTGGAAGCGCTGCGCGCGGTGCACGCCGGCAAGCGCGCGCCCGCGGCGGCGGCTCCGACGCGGCTGTGGGTCCCGGCGGCCGCCGGTGCGGGCGTGCTCGGGATGTCGATCGCCGCGGTGCTCGCGCTCCAGGGTGGCGAGGACGATCCACCGCGGCGCGAGCCGGAGCTTGCACCGAGCGCTGCGCCCGCAGGGACCGCGCCGTTCGAGCTCCTCACGGCGCCCCCGGGCGCGGAGGTCCGGCGCGGCGGCAAGCTCCTCGGGACAACCCCGATCGCGCTCGACGTCGCGCCGAGCGAGCGCTTCCACGTCGAGCTGCGCAAGCCGGGCTACGAGACCATCACGACCGAGGTCTCTGGCAAGCGTGCGCCGTTCTCTTCCGCCTACGGGCTCACGGAGATCGCCGGCTTCGAAGGTGTCTGGACCTTGCCGGGTGGCCAGCTGCGCGCGTTCAGGCGCACCGGCGACAGGGTCGCGATCAACAAGCTCGACACCGTCGACGGGGCGCAGACGTTCTTCCGCCACCTCGACTTCGTCGCGGCGGAGACCGGCGTGACGTTCGCGACGAGCGAGGAGGTGATCGATCCCCGCGCGCCGAACGAGCCGAGCTGTCACATCCCGCATCGAGTCGAGTACCACTACGAGCCCGCGACCGATGCGTTCGAGCTGCGACGCGAGCGCGTCGTCGTCGATCTCGTCGGCGGCAGCTGCGTGAAGCGCTCGGCGGCGCTCGATCCTCCGATCAAGCTCGCGCGCGCGGATCGTCGATCCGAGACCGAGCGCGTGACGCTGCCGCCCGTCGGCAAGCCGGTGTTCGAGAAGAAGAAGCCGGCGAAGTCGGCGCCGGTGAAGTCGGCGACCAACGCGAAGAACGCCAAGCAGAAGGCGTTCGAGGCTGTGCAAAATGCGGACACGCCGTCGGGGCCGCAGCCGCAAGCCGCGAATCCGCCGCCGTCGCTCCCGCCGGCGCAGAAAACCGATGATTCGCAGGTCTCGCCTCCGGTTCCGCAGCAGCAGATGAAGAAGAACTGAACGGGATCCGCCGAGCACGGGGATGGCATCGCCAGTCCCTTGTCGCTACGATGGATCGAAGTGGTAGGGGACGAACCACGGGCTCGGCAACTTCTCCTCGCGATGCAGGAGCAGCTCGCGCGCGACCCATACGAAGCCCTCGGAGTGGTCCCGAGCTCGCCGCCCGAGGACGTGCGCAGAGCGTTCCTGGCGCTGACCAAGACGTATCACCCGGCGAAGTTCGCTCGCCTGGCGGCCGACGTGCAGAAGCTCGCGAACGAGGTGTTCCTCGCGCTGCGCGCCGCACACGATCAGCTGTCGCGGCCGGTGGTGAGCTCCGGCGCGCATCCGAGCACGCGGCGCAGCGGACCGATTCCGGTGGCGCGGCCCTCGGCGGCCCCGCAGACCGCGCCGCACCGGGCGAGCGGCGCGATTCCCACCGAGCGGACCACGGGCGCGTATCCGCCGCTCGCGCGACACGGTTCGGGGCCGCACGCCGCTCCGGCCTCATCGACGCGCCCCACGGGGGCGAACCCCGCGCTGACCGTCCCGCCGGCGGCACCCACGCAGCCGGCGCCGCGCGCGTCGACGGCGCCGATCACGTCGCGACCGCCGCCGGGGCAGCGATTCGTGTCGCCGGCCGCGACAGCTGATCGTGCGCGGCGCGCAGCGCGAGGAACACCTCGTTCGCGAGCTTCTGCACGTCGGCCGCCAGGCGAGCGAACTTCGCCGGGTGATACGTCTTGGTCAGCGCCAGGAACGCT
>DATLHR010000527.1:0-5932 GCA_035539815.1 Kofleriaceae bacterium | reverse complement strand
GTGAGGGCCTGCCGCCGTTGCCCGGCGACGTCCCGATGTCGCCGCTCGCGAAGGCCGAGACCGTGGTGCTCGCGTCGTATGGCGTGGGGACGCCGCAGGCGGTGATGCTGACCGTGCTCGCGACCAAGGAGCAAGTCGCTGGCGGGACTCGGGTGGGGGAGGATCTCGTCGCGCTCGGGCCGACCGAGTGGATCGCGCAGCTCGAGGCGCGCGCGGCGATCGGCGGCTACGCGGCGAACGGGCCCCCGATCCTCGCTGCCCCCGAGTTGCTCGCGCTGCGCGATCGCGCGATGCCGGCGAAGGCGCCCGGCGCGTCACTGCGGATCACGGCGCGGCTGCCGTTCGATGCGCGCGTCGCGCTCGCGCGCCAGACCGGACTGCCGTCGGCGCCGGCGCAGGTCTCGGTGTGGGCCGACGTCGCGGACGACTTCGCGATCATCGTCGACGCCGACGCATCCGACCCGGGTGACAAGAAGGCGGCGGCGAAGGCGGGCAAGCAGCTCGAAGCGAGCGTGCGCGGCCTGCTCGAGGGGATCGCCGAGGAGCCCGCGATCAAGCTGCTCGGCATCCCGCCGAGCCTCGCCAGCGCCAAGCTCACCGCACACGGTGCGTGGGTGCGGACGATCATCGCGATCGGCCCCGATCGCTTGAAGCGCGTCGTCGCGCGCGCGACCGCGTACCTGGAAGGAACGACATGAAGCTGATCGCTCAGCCCGCCACGCGCCCGCTCGCGGGCACCGTCCGCATCCCCGGCGACAAGTCGATCGGCCACCGCTCGCTGCTGTTCTCGCTGCTGTCGGCGACGCCCGTGCGCGTGCGCGGCCTCGGCGACGGCGCCGACAATGGCCGCTCCGCGAAGGCGATCACCGCGCTCGGCGCGAAGATCACGCGGGATGGCGACGCCTTCGTGATCGCGGGCACCGGGCTCGACGGCATGAGCGCCCCCAGCGCGCGCATCGACTGCGGCAACTCGGGGACGACGATCCGCCTGCTGTGCGGCCTGCTCGCCGGGCAGCGCTTCCAGACCACGCTGATCGGCGACGAGTCGCTGAGCAAGCGCCCGATGCGCCGCGTGATCGAGCCGCTCGCGCGCATGGGCGCGACGATCACCGGGCAGGGCACCGGCGTCGACGTGACGCCGCCGCTGGTCATCGGGCCGGCGACCAAGCCGCTCACCGCGATCGACTACCCGCTGCCCATGGCGTCCGCGCAGGTGAAGACCGCGATCCTGCTCGCGGGCCTGTTCGCCGATGGCGCGACCTCCGTCGTCGAGCCGGGGCCGAGCCGTGATCACTCCGAGCGCATGCTCGCGTACCTCGGTGCGCCGCTCGCCGTCTCGGGCCGCCGCACGACGATCGACACGCGCGGCTGGAACCGCCGGCTCGCCGGTGAGGACTTCGAGGTGCCGAGCGATCCGTCGTCCGCGGCGTTCCTCGTCGCCGCCGCGCTCGTCGCGGGCGCGACCGAGGTCCGGCTGCCCGGCGTGTGCGTCAACCCGACGCGCACCGGCTTCCTCGATGCGATCGCCGCGATGGGTGGCAACGTCATCGTCGACAACGCGCGCACCGCAGGCCCCGAACCGATCGCGGACCTCGTGATCGCCGGCGGCCCGCAGGCGCTGCGCGGGACGGAGATCGCGGGCGACCTCGCGGTGCGCTCGATCGACGAGCTGCCGATCCTCGCCGTGCTCGCCGCGCGGGCGGAGGGCACCACCGTCGTGCGCGACGCCGAGGAGCTGCGGGTCAAGGAGTCCGATCGCGTCGAGACCACGTGCGCGATGCTGCGCGCGTTCGGCGTGCAGTGCGAGGCGCGCCCCGATGGCTTCGTCGTCGAGGGCGCCGGCGCTCGCCCCCTATCGCCGGGCCGCGTCCACGCCGACGGCGATCACCGCATCGCGATGTCCGCCGCGGTCGCCGCGCTCGCCGCCACCGGCCCGACGGAGATCGACGACGCCGACAACGTCGCGACCTCGTACCCGGGCTTCGCCGCGGCGATGACCGCGCTCGGCGCCGGCGTGACCCAGCTGTAAGTGCGACGAACGGGCACGTCGATCCGTCCGGAGGTGAGTAATGGCGCGTATCGCTGGTCTGTTCCTCGTCGCTGCCGCATGCGCCTCGGCGCCTCCTCCGCCTCAGGTCGCGACGCCTCGCCCGGCGGCGGCAGCCAGCGAGTCACGCCGCGAGCTCCCTGGGTTCTCGTTGGTGCTGCCACCCGGTGGTGAGGTCGTCGAAAACAAGCAGTCGTACGGCTCGGGTGAGCTGTCAGTCGTGAATCTCGATGCCGACGGGACCTGGGTCACGATCGAGTGGGCGGCGGGGGCTGTCACGGCCGACGACCTGCCGGCGACCATCGAGACCGACCGCGTGCGCGGCACCGCGTCCACCGCGGCCTCGATCAAAGGGCCCGACGGTCAGTTGGTTCCGACGATCGTAAACCCCAACGAGGATGGGACGAACGTCACGTACTCCGTGCTCACGTGCGGGTCTCGTCGCGTCTTCGTCAGGATGGGCGGCCGCGATGTCGCCGCGCGCCAAGCGGCGGTGGTGCAGAGCTTCGTGTGCCGACCGGATCCCGCGCAAGAGCCGTCGCCGGGCGTGATGCGGCTCGCGCTCGCGCTGCCGAATTTCTACACGCAGCCGAACGGCCGTCTGCTCGGGCAGCTCAATCTGACCGATGGCAAAGGCGTGAACATCATCATGCTCGAGGACCCGCCGACCACGAGCGACTCCGCGTTCGATCCACGACCGCACCTGAACTGGCTGACCGAGCTGAAGCTCGGAGACGTCGTCGGCGCGCGCGTGCCATTCACCGGGCACGACCGGGGAGCCGCGGTCACCGGCTTCATCGTGGAGAAGCGGTGCGCGACGTTCACCCTCTCGGTGACGGTGTACACGCCGACGGCGCGGGCGGCTGCGCTCGCGGCGCTGGTGGCGCCGGTCGAGCAGGCTCGCTGTCTCGACGAACACGAACCGCCGCCGTCCTGGCCCGATCGACCCTAAGGCGCGCTCCGCGCCTTCGCGATCGCCATGACCTGCGCGTCGTCGCGCTTGCCGCTCCAGTAGATGACCTCGCCGTACTTCATGAGGTCGGGCGGCGTCATCACCGTCTCGTGGACGCCGTTGCGCGCCTCGGTCTGCGAGGCCCACGCGACGAGCTCGGAGCAGAACCACCTGTCCTTCGCGTCGAAGCCGAACATGCCCGTGTAATCGAACTTCGCGCCGACCTTGGTGCGCGCCCGCGCGACCGCCTCGGCCTGCTCCTCGGCCGTCATGTGGCTCGGCCGCACGACGATGATGTAGTGGTTGCGCCGGACGAGCTGCGCGAGTGGGATCTCGCGCACGCCCGACCCGATCGCCTCGATCACGGTGCCGGTCGTCGCGTCGTAGATCGAGGCGTGGGAGAGGTCCTCGCCCGGCGTCCCCACGGCGATCACGTCGCCGACCGCGGCGTAGGAGCGCGTGAGCAACCAGTCGCCGTCGCGCGCGACGTTCGCGATCTCGCGCATCCACAGCGCGGTCACCGCGGCGTCCGCGGTGGTGTCCGCCGGACGCCTGACGAGCACCGCCTTGGGTGCGCACGCCGTAGCAATCGTAGCGAGGACCACGAGACCCAGGATCCTTTGCATCGTGGCCGCTCCTAGGTGCGCGCCGCATGCCACGGGAGGGCCCGAGTGATCGCGCGGGGTTACTCGTGGGGCATTTTGGACACCGTTCGGCGTCCACCACCTTCACCGCCAAGCTTCGAACTGCCGCAGAACAAACCATGGCAGCTCCGCGTCCACTCGTGCGAAAAGGACGCCCCGCATGCGCAGTTACCTCGCCGTCTTGTTTGCATCGCTGCTCGCGACGTCGGCTTACGCCGATGGCAACACGACCGATTTTGGACCGCAGGCCAGGAGGCTGTTCCGCGTCGCCGCGTGCGGCGGCGACGAGCCGATCCCCGAGCGGTTCAGCAAGCGCACCATCGAGAACCACTGCAAGGACATGCAGGGCATGTACGGATCGTATCGGCGCGCTTGGGCCGACAAGGCGTCCGCATTCATCGCCGGTCTGCGCCCCGCGGATCTGCCGAAGACCGTCGTGTATCCGTTCGGCGGTGGCGATCTGACGAGCGCGCTCGTCGTGTTCCCCGACGCGACGGAGATCACGACGCTGTCGCTCGAGGCTCCGGGCGACGTTCGCGCGATCGACACCATCAAGAAGAGCCAGCTGTCGGCCGATCTCGGCACGATCAGCAACGACATCAACCGGCTGTTCCGGTCCGCGCACTCGACGACGAAGAGCCTGCAGGCGGCGTCGCACTCGGAGCTGCCGGGCTCGCTGATGTTCGCGCTCGCCGCGCTCTCCGTGCACGGCCAGGAGCCGATCTCGCTGCGCTACTTCGACATCCAGCCCGATGGCTCGATCACCTACCTCACGAATGCCGAGCTCGACGCGCGCGTCGCGAAGGTGACCGACGCGGTGATCGCGAAGACCGAGGCCGACCGCAAGAAGAAGGCGACGCACATCTGGGTCGAGCAGGAGTCGGTGTTCGCCAACGTCGAGATCCAGTTCCGCAAGCGCGGCGACGCGAACGCGCCGGTGCGGACGTTCCGGCACATCAAGGCGAACCTCGACGACCTCCACATGGCCGCGGACGATCGCGTGCTCGATCACCTGCGCAAGAAGGGCAAGGTCGCGGTGATGACGAAGGCCGCGAGCTTCTTGCTCTGGTACGACGACTTCACGCAGATCCGCGAGTATCTGGTGAAGCACCTCGCGTGGATGGTCTCGGATGCGTCGGGCATCCCGCCGAGCTACGCCGAGCCCGCGGGCTTCGAGCAGATCACGTACGGCACCTTCGTCGGGCCGTACTTCATCATCGACAAGAAGAACACGCGCGCCGAGTTCGTCAAGCTGTGGAAGAAGCAGCCCAAGCGCGACCTCCCGTTCCGCTTCGGATACCCCGACGCCGAGAAGAACGGCCACCTCATGATCACCCGTCCCAAAGGTGCCGCGGCCCCCTGAATCCCTCGAGCGCCTCGACACCACGCATGGTGTCGTCGCGATCGTCGAGCTCGTCGATGACGAGGCGGTCGCCGCCGCGCTCGCCGCACTTCCGTCCGCGGAGCGAGCCTACGCGCTGACGCTCGCCGAGGTCCGCCGCCGCGAGCACGTGGCGGGACGCACCGCGCTCCACGCGCTGCTCCGCGAGCTCGCGCCCTCCCTCGCGAGCGCCCCGATCCTCGCCGACGATCGCGGCGCGCCCGTGCTCCCCGCCGGCTGGCACGGCTCGATCAGCCACAAGGGCACCCGCGCCGCCGCCCTCGTCGCGCCCGCGGGCGACGCGCGTGTCGGCATCGATCTCGAGCTCGCGCAGCCGCCGCGCGCCGACATCGCGCGCCGCATCCTCACCGCCCGCGAGCGCACCCTCGAGATCGACGGCCGCGGCACGACCCTGCGGTTCTCGATCAAGGAAGCGATCTACAAGGCGGTCGACCCGTTCGTGCGCCGCTACGTGGGGTTCACCGAGGTCGAGCTCGAGGTCGTCGAGGGCCTCGCGCACGTGACGACCGAGCTGCCGTTCGCGATCGAGACCACGTGGCGCGAGCACGCGGGCTTCTGGCTCACCACCGCGCGCGCCGCCCGCCGGTGAACCCTAGCGGCGGACGCGCGGGACGTCGCGATCGAGGACGGTCTTGCGATCGTCTCGTGCCGCGGCGCGGATCGCCTCGTCGCAGATCGCGCGCACGTGCTCGCTCAGCTGGTCGGCGACCGCGTCGGAGGTGTTAAAGCCCGAGCGGTCCTTGATGTACTTCTTCAGCTTCGAGACGACGATGAGGATGTCCTTGTCCGTGACGTCCGCGAGCCGGACATTGCCCTCGACCGCGGCGGCGGAGGCGGGGGAGGCATCGCCGACGACGCGGCGCACGGGGGCGGAGCCGGAGCTCGGC
>DATLHR010000526.1:0-23628 GCA_035539815.1 Kofleriaceae bacterium | reverse complement strand
GGTGGTGGCGGTGGTGGCGGCGGTGATGACGAGCCGATCCCCGACGCGCCGCCCGACGCACCACCCGATGCCCCGCAGATGATCATGGGCATGGTCGACGCCGAAGGCGGAACGATCGGAACGCCTGGGGGGCCGCAGATCGATGTGCCGCCGGGTGCGGTGGACAGCGCGACGATGATCACGGTGACGCCCACCGGCAGCGGACCGCTCGACGCGGTGACGCCGGTGTTCGAGTTCGGACCCGAAGGCACCGTGTTCGCCGTGCCGATCAAGGTCCGGCTACCGATCCCGTCGGGCACGACCGGCGTCTCGATGTACTGGACCAAGGTGGGCTCGAGCACCGAGTACGAGCGCATCGGCGGCACGGTCACCGGTGACGTGATCGAGGCCGAGGTCACGCACTTCAGCAGCGGGTACGTCGCGCCGACGGCAGGCACGCGCACCCTCTCCGGTAGCGCGATCACCTCGTGGGCGCGGACCGCGGGGGCCATCATCAACGAGCCCATCGACTTCACCAGCACGCCCGTGCGCGCGCTCGTCCCAGATGGCAGCGGTGGATACACGGCGGTCGATGGCACCGGCTCGGCCACGGGCACGTTCTCGATCGGCGGACTCCCCGACGGTCCGGTGATCCTGCAGATCGAGAACAGCTACTACGTCACCGCTGCAGACGCGTTCGATGCGGGCAGGGTGCTCTCGGGGCGCCCGGATCTGGTCCCTGCGACCTCGCCGAGCCTCGCGTTGAACCTCACCAACCTCGCTCCCTGGCAAACCGAGGACTCGCTCCAGCTCCTGTCGCCCGATGCGAACACGTGGTGGTTCGACGAGCAGACGAACCTGACGATCCAGGAGGGAGCGACGACGTTGACCGCGACCATCACGAACCAGGACGCGGCCGACTGCTGCGGTGACGCGAACCTGATCGACGGCAGCAAGGGTGACAAGCTCTTCATCGGCCAGCTCGCGACGCGACAGACGGCGGATACCACGCCGGTTACGTACCGGGCGCTCGCGCGCGTCTTCGAGCCCGCGCCGTTCACGCAGACGCCCGGCGGCACGACCACGATCGCGGGTGCGCTCGCGGACGTGACCACCGCGGCCACGTTCTCCGTCGAGATCGACGCGCCTGCGTTCGATGCCGTCGTCGGCTACACGCAGGCCGCGGGCTATCCGACCAAGCTCGGGCCGAACGAGGCGTCGGCGAGGACCGATCTCTCGCTCGACACGTTCGTCGACGTGCAAGGCGTACCGGGTCCGGCGTACCTCGGCATGTACACGGGCAGCGTGGACTACGCGTTGCTCTCGCTCCCTCCGGGCTCGCCCCACACGGTCGCGACCAACCTGGGGTATGGCGAGCTCTCCGGCTGGTCGACCTCGCTGCTGGTCCGCGACTCCTGGGTCGCGCGCTACTGGCTGCCCGGCACGACGTTCGCGCGCTGGGTCTTCGTCGGGACCGACCACACGAACCTCCTGCCCGCGGGCGGCAGCCAGGTGGTCGCGCCGACGCTCGGACCGGTGCAGAACCCCACGATCGAGAGCAGCGATCTGTTCGTCTCGCGCGGCGACGTGCCGCTGACCGCACATGTCGCGTGGCAGGCACCCACGCTCGGTGCGCCGACGTTCTACCGGGTCACGTTCCTCCACCTCGCCGTCGAGGGGGACACCACGGTCGCGACGACCGAGGCGACGATCACCACCTCGGAGACCCACGTCGACGTGCCGCCGGGTGCGCTGACCCCGGGGCCGTACGCGGTCACGATCGCGGCGGTGACGGGCGACCCCGATGCTCCGGGCAGGACCGCGTACGGCAACGATCGAACGACGGTCGCGAGTGCGCTGCTCTACTTCGGCGGCGCGGTCCCGACCGATCACACGTTCGTGTTCCGTGACCTCACGCCGGGAGGGGGCGTCGACCTCGACGGCAGCGGCAGCATCGACAGCAGCCTCTCGCAAGCGCTGGCGTCCCTGGTCGGCGACGCTGCCCTGATCGCGAACACGGCCGCCGCGGTCGCGCGCGGTGAGGCGTTGCTCCTGGCCGACATCCGCGCGAGCTCGCTGGCGTCGTCCGAGCCGGCGTGGTTCACCACCTTCCTCGGTACGAACCCCACGCCGGCGCCGTGCATCGACGTCGCCGATCCGACGTGCGGCAGGCACCTCGCCGGGGACGGTCAGTTCGAGGTCGATGCGAACACGCCGGACTTCTCGCTGCTGAGCGGAGCGATCACGTCGGGACTGCTGACCGCCGGGCCCGGTGATCTCGCGATCCAGCTCGCGATCAACCCGGGGCGGCCGATCACGCTGCTGCTGTCCGGCGCGCGCATCGAATTCACCGCATCCACGGCGAACGGCTTCATGGCGATGATCGGCGGTGGCGTCACCACCGACCAGATCGACGCCGTGGTGCTCCCCGAGATCGAGTACACGATGGATCAGCGTGTCGCTGGCTCGTGCACCGACCTGGCCTCGCCTCCGGCGTGCGGCTGCGCGACCGGCTCCGACGGCGAGACCGCGATCGGCCTGTTCGACAGCGACCACGACTGCGATGTCTCCATCGCGGAGGTCGCGGCCAATACGCTGATCCAGTCGCTGTTCGCGCCCGACCTCGTGATCGATGGCGTCCCTGCGATCTCGTACGGTGCCACCGTCGAGGCGGTCGGCGGCTCGTTCGCAGTGCCATAGCCACGTCGCGGTCATCGTCACCACGCCGTGCCGCGCGGCCCGGCGCGATTCGAGGTAAGGTCGACGTAGTGGAGCTCTCCGGTCTCGAGCCGCGGCGCAGCGACCTGGCACGCGGGATCGTGATCGCGAAGTGCGCGAGGCCGCTCGATCCGATCGAGCAGCGCGCGCTGTGGTCGATGCTCGCGGCGGCGGGCGTGACCGAACCCGACGAGGATCGCGGGGACGGCGGCGGAGACGCGGAGGATCACCCGCGGCAGTGGCTCGCCGCGCCCTGGATGCCGCCCACCGAGGCCGAAGTGGAGGCCCAGCGCGCAGCGATCGAGATCGCGGGCGCGACGCACGAGATCGAAGCGATCTGGTGCGTGAAGGTCGAAACCTCGATCGATGGCGTGACGTGGCTCGAGATGTCCGCCGACGAGGCGCGCGAGGAAGTCGAGGACGAAGAGGAGGAGGCGGCGCCGGAGGAGGGCGGGGAGCAGGAGGTCGTCGACGCGATCTTCGACGAGGAGGCCGAGGTGCTGTACGCGGCTCCTGATGCGCCCGAGGCCGAGGAGTCGGAGGAGGACGTCGGCGACGAGGACGAGCTGGAGGACGAGCTCGACGTCGAGGCCGATCTGTCGCCGTCGATCGAGAGCCACTGGCGCAACGGCGCGCCGCCGCAAGAGCAGAGCGTGACGTTCCCGATCGAGCGGTACCCCGACATCATCGAGGACTACGACTGGGAGAGCTTCGGCGTCTCGTTCAAGCTCGCGGGCACGGCGCTGCCGGGCGAGGAGTCCGTGGTCAACGCGTTCTTCGCGCTGTGGCTGTCGGTGTACCAGGACGAGCGCTCCGACGAGTTCGAGCCGTTCCAGCGCGCCGACGTCGTGCACGACCGCAAACACCGCTCCGCGATGATGTGGGTCGAGCGGTTCGCGGTGCCGGCGACGGCGAGCGATCAGGTGGGCTTCCTGTTGTGGATCGTCGCGCGCATCAACGATGTGCTGCCGCTCGTGTGGGCGCGGTTCGAGACCGTGGACGACGCGCTGAAGTCACGCGCGACCCCCGACGATGACGACGGCGAGCCGTTCATCCTCGCCGGCAACCCGTTCGCGGAGCGGTTCCGCCGTCACGGCGAGGAGGCCGCGCTCGCGTGGGCCGTCTCGCAGACCGGCTGGACCCGCCGCGAGCTCGCGGGCATGTTGATCGAGGTCGCGCTCGATCACGATCCCGACGAGACCTCGACCGCGGTCGTCGCCGAGCGCCTGCTGCGCCGCGCGCTGTCGTTCGAAGCCTCGTCGGATGCCACCGGCTATCTGGCGATCGTCCTCGTGCGCCAGCGCCGCTACGCCGAGGCGATCACGCTCGCGCGCGAGTCGCCGCGCCGCGACGTCCGGCTCGTCGTGGTCGGCGAGATCGCGGAGCAGGCGCCGGCCGAGCTCGGCGACGCGCTCACGCTCCTCGACGAGGACACCCTGCGCGCCACCGAGGCCGAGGAGGTCGCGGACCTCGTCGGCGCGATCGCGCGCCACGCGCCCGCGCACCTCGGCGCCGTGCTCGCGCGCTTGCCCGAGGAGACCACGCTCGTCCCCTACCTCTACAACGCGAGCTTCTCCGTCGATCGCCCGCAGGCGCTCGCGATCCTGCGTCGCGTGCTCACGCTGCCCGCGCCCGCGCGCGAAGCCGGCGAGGCACGCACCGCGCTCGTGATGGCGTGGAACAACGCCTGCATCCACGCGCACGCGCTTCGCGACTACAAGCTCGCCGTCGAGCTCGCCGACGGTGGCCAGCCCTTCGCGCCGGAGAATCCGTACATCTATCACTCGGCCGCGTGCGCCTACACCGCCGTCGGTCAGGTCGACCGCGCGCTCGCCCAGGTCGCCCAGGCGATCGAGCACGACTACGAGCACGCCGAGAAGATGGAGACCGATCCGGATCTCGCGCAGCTGCAAGCCGATCCGCGGTTCGCGCAGCTGTTCGTCGACTGGCGTACGCGCCGCGCCGATCTCAACTGAACCTGCGGCGACGCGGGGCCGTTCGAACGATGTTCGAACCGGATCGCGATCAGGGGCCTGTCCCGCTCAGCGCGTGCCGTCGTTCACGCGGCCACCACGGCGCCGGCTTCGGCGCGCTTGAAGATCTTGTAGTGCAGCGTCAGCACCGGCATGCCGAGGAAGCGCACCGAGTGATCGCAGCGCAGCGTGCCGGCCGGGTCGGTGTAGACGTGGAACCGCTCCTTGAGCGTCTTGATCTGCCAGACGCGGAGCCGCTCGCCGTCGATCTTCTGCATCCGGTAGAAGCCCGCGTCGCCGAACCGCTTGCCGCTCGAGTCGAGGATCAACGAGCCATCGGGCTCGACCTCGGGCCGCAGCACGACGGTGGCGTTGCCGTTCGGCATCGGGAACACGACCTTGACGCACGGCACGCCGGCGCCGGGCGCGGTCTCGGTCATGTAGAAGCCGGTGTAGAGCACGTTGCGATCCTCGACGAGCGTGCGGAACCAGCCCGTGTAGCGGATCGTGCCGTCGGCGCGCCGCATCGAGATGATCTCGCTGACCATGCCCTTCGCGGTGTCGAGCGGTGACAGCGGGAAGTTGAGCTGGTTGACCATGCGGCTGATCGTCTTGACCAGCAACCACAGGGCGAGGTTGGCGGGGAAGTAGGTCCGGCTCCACACGTCCATCGCGAACTCGGTGGTGTGCTCGTAGAAGTCACGCACCAGCGGCTGCACGCGCGCAGGATCGAAGCTCGCGCTGCGCAGCTGCTCGAAGCTCGGCACCAGGCCGCCGCGCTTGGCCTCGCGCTCGATGCTCAGGCCTTCGGCCTCCGCGACCTCGCGGTACGTCGCGTCACCGATCGTGGTCCCGCCGGTCGGCCCGGCGAGCCAGCCGATGTCCGCGCGGCGTCGCGCGCGCCCGAACAGCCAGATCAAGAAGTAGATGAACTGCGCGCCGATCCTGCCGACCAGCGAGGCGAACCACCCGATCCGCGGCGCACTCACGGCGTCACGCTATCACGCGCGGATCGCGGCTGGTCAGCTCGGGCGCAGGACAGCGCCGCTGGCCTCGGTCCCGGCGACGGCCTCGACCTGGCGCACGGCCTCGTCGTAGTGGGCCCAGCAGACGGGGGCGTACTGCTCGTCGGCGCCGAGCTGGATCTGCGGGCCGCGCACGGTGGGCGTGCCGTTGACGAAGCGCAGGTTGCAGATCGCCTTCTTCTTGCAGTACTGGCAGGTGACCTTCACCTCTTCCATCGCATCCGCGAGCTCCATCAGGCGCTGCGCGCCGGGGAACAGGCGGGTCCGGAAGTCCGTCCGCAGGCCGTAGCAGATGACGGGCACGCCCGGATCGACGGTGATGCGGCGGAGGTCCTCGATCACGGTGGGCGGCAGGAACTGCGCTTCGTCGACGAGGATGCAGTCGACGCCCACGAAGTCGCGCGGATCGAGCTGCGTGTCCTCCTCGATCATCACGTCCGCGTCGGCTTCGAGGCCCGCGCGCGACGAGATCTTGGTCGCGCCGAACCGCGTATCGAGCCGCGGCTTCATCAGCATCACCCGCTTGCCCTGCTTGCGATAGTTGTGCGCCACCGCGAGCAGGTTGAGCGACTTCGCCGAGTCCATGGTGCCGTACCGGAAGTAGAGCTTGGCCACGGCGCGAACCTACGCAGGGGGGCTGACAATCACCAGGCGTGGAGCGCCTTGGCGACCAGCACGGCGCCGGCGCCGACGAGGCCGGCCGCCGGGATCGTGAACAACCACGCGTAGACGATGCGGGTGGCGACGCCCCACCGGATCCCGCGCACCTTGGTGACCGAGCCGACGCCGACGATCGCGCCGGTGATGGTGTGCGTGGTCGACACCGGGATCTTGAAGTGCGTGGCGAGGAACAGCGTGATCGCGCCCGCGACCTCGGCGCAGAACCCACCGACGGGCTTGAGGTGGGTGAGCCCCATGCCCATCGTCTTGACGATGCGCCAGCCGCCGATCGCCGTGCCGAACGCCATCGCGCAGTACGACGCGACGAACACCCAGTACGGCGCCGGATCATTGGGTCCGAGCATGCCGCCCGCGATCATGACGGCCCAGATCACGCCGGCCGTCTTCTGCGCGTCGTTCCCGCCGTGGCCGATCGAGTAGAGGCCCGCCGACAGCAGCTGGCCGATGCGGAACATGCGATCCACCTTCTGCGGCCGCATCGCTCGGAACAGCCAGTACACGACGAACATCAACAGGCCGCCGAGGACGAGGCCGATCAATGGTGCGAGCGGGATGAAGTAGAGCGTCTTGGCGATGTTCTTGAGCTGCAGCGTGTCGGTGCCGCCGAAGGCGATGCCCGCGCCCGACAGGCCCCCGATCAGCGCGTGCGAGCTCGACGACGGCAGGCCCCACAACCAGGTGAGGAGGTTCCACGCGATCGCGCCGAGCAGGCCACAGATCACGACCCACACGTACGCGGGGCTCGAGCCCTCGATGTGGATGGTCTTGGCGATCGTGTCCGCGACGCCCTGATGGAAGATGAACAGCGCGACGAAGTTGAACGTCGCCGCCCACAGCACCGCGACCCGTGGCGACAGCACGCGCGTGGACACGACCGTGGCGATCGAGTTCGCGGCGTCGTGGAAGCCGTTGATCACGTCGAAGATCAACGCCGCCACGATCGTGACGATGACGATGGCGTGGAGGTCCATCTAGCTCACGCGTGCTCGAGGATCACGCCTTCGATCGTGTTCGCGACGTCCTCGCATCGATCGGTCGCGTTCTCGAGGTTCTCGTAGATCTCTTTCCACTTGATCACCATGATCGGGTCGCGCTCCTCCTTGAACAGGCGCGCGACCGACCGGCGCAAGATGGCGTCGGCCTCGTTCTCGAGGCGGTTGATGTCGATGCACAGCTTGATCGTCGACTGCGGATCCTTGAGGCCCCGCAGTCCACGGATCGCCAGCTCCACCTGCAGCGCCGAGCGGTGCAGGACGTCGGCGAGGTCGCGCACGTCGGCGGTCATCACGGAGAGCTCGTAGAGCTCGATGCGCTCCGACGCGGCCTCGACGAAATCCATGATGTCGTCCATGCGCGTGATCAGCCGGTGGATCGAGTCGCGATCGATCGGCGTGATGAACGTCTTGTGCAACGCCTCGACGCAGCGGTGCGTGATCATGTCCGTCTCGTGCTCGATGTCGGAGATCCGCCGGCACTTCGCCGCGATGTTCGCGCCCGTGGTGACGAGCGACAGGAACTCCTTGGTGCCTTCGATCGTGAGCGTGGCGTGCTGCTCGAAGAAATCGAAGAAGCTAGTCTCGCGAGGCAGGAACCGGCCGAACATGCAGCCTCCTACGCAGGCGTGTAACACGCATGCGATCAGGTCGTCACGCTGGGGGCGGCGAAATCGGGGGCGTGAAACTTCCTTCGTGCAGGTAGCGCGCGACGAGGAGGCACGTCGTGGGGTCATTCATGATCCAGGTGTGCGTGGCGTCGACCTCGGCGAACGCGCTCATCCCATCGAGCTTGGTCTCGTCGACGGCGACCGTGCCATCGTTCGCGGTCTCTCGCGCGAACCGGCGGCCGACCGTCCAGCTGGTCACGTTCGACAGCGCCACGGCGCGGGTGCCCGCGATCACGCCGAACGGCGCAGGCGGCGACGGCCACAGCGAACCGTCGGCGAGCTCCACACCGGCCGGGCCGTAGAACCAGCGGAACACCGGGTTGCGCACCAGCCCCGCGGCGAGCCGGCTGCCGCGGTTGGGCGGCGCGAGCATCACGATGCGCTCCCACCGGATCCGCGGATCGTGGAGATGACGCACGATCACGCCGCCCATCGAATGTGTGACCGCGTGCACGGGGCGCCCGTCCGCGCGCTCGACGATCCAGTCGGCGACCTCGCGCGCGAGGTACTCGATCGAGTGCCGGCGCGACGGATACGTGCGCGCGATGGTCTCGAAGCCCTCGGCGCGCAGGTACGTCCCGAGGCGGCGCATGGAGCCTTGCCCGCGCGCGAGGCCGTGGAGGAGCACGACGAGCGGCTTCATTCTCCCGCACGCTCCTCGCTCGCGTCCTTGTCGAACTCGGCGTCGAGATCGGCGTTCTTGCGCGCGCGCCGCGACTCGCCCGCGTCGTCGCGGCGCGGATCGCCGGGCGGGAACAGCTGCGCGAGCTCGGGTGGCTTGACCTCGGTGACCACGCGGATCACGTCGGCGGCGAGCCGGTCACGCTCGGCGCGCAGCTGGCGGACCTCGTGGCGGAACCGCAGCTGGCGCACGAGCACGCCGAGGCCTCGCCGCACGAGCCGGATGCGATCGAGCACGCGCAGCGTCGCCCAGCCCGAGAGCGGCAGCACGATCGCGGCGACGAGCGCCCACGTGAAGCCGGCCTTCCACCACAGCAGGGACACCGCGACGCCGTACGACAGCAGCACGAGGAGCAGGCCGATCAGCAGCTTCGTCGTCGCGACGACGTCCTTGCGCGGCGTGAGGCGCGGACCGGCGACGCGCGCGAACGCGACGGTCGGCAGGTGCAGCGGCGCGCCGGGGGCGGTGAGCGGCAGCCAGATCGCGACGAGCACGAGGTGGCGCAGCACGCGGCCGCTGATCTCGAACTTCGACAGGTCGCGGGCGAGCTCGCGATCGGTGAGGCCGAGCTCGTCGAGCTTCTGCTGATAGGCGCGCACCCGCAGCATGATGTCGAGGACGCGCGGGTCGGAGGCGACGGCGCCGTAGTACGTGTTGAACCGTCGCGCGAGCTCGACGCGATCCTCGATCGAGATCTCCTGTGGCTGATAGAGGCGGCGCACCACGTCGAGCGCGCGCACGGTCTCCCAGTCGGGTGCGTTGATCGTGAGCCGGCGCATCGCGCCGTCGAGCTCGGCGGTGACCTCCTTCACGGTCTCGAGCTCGGTGCCGCGCCCCGGCGCGATCACGATCGGCGCGCCGAACTGCACGAGCACGCGGCTGCGGAACCGCTTGGGATGGATGAACGTGAGCCCGCACGGCACGATCGTGATCGGCCCACCGTTCTTCGTCGCACCGCCGAGTGCGAGCCGCGCGGCGCCGGTCTTCAGCTTCGCGAGCTGCGACTCGTCGTGCGAGAGCCCCTCGGGGAAGATGCCGATCGCGCCGCCCGCGCCGAGCACCTCGAACATGTGCGCGAACGCCGCGTCGTTGGCCGCGGCGCGATCCGTCCCGGGCGTGCCCGCGTGATCGTCCTTGCGTGCGACCGGCACGGCGCCGAGGCCGCGCAGCACGGCGCGCATGAGCGCTCCCTTGAACAGCGCGTCCTTGGCGGCGAAGTGCACCTTCCGGCCGCACGTCGTGATGATGAGGATGGGATCGATCAGCGAGTTCGGGTGATTGCCGGCGAACAGCACCGGCCCGGTCGCCGGCACGTGCTCGAGCCCGGCCACCTCGACCTGCCGAAAGAACACGCGCGTGACGAGGCGAAGGAACCACGCCAGCACGCGATAAGCCACGCTTCATGGTGAGGGGTCAGACACAACTTGCACAACTTGCGCGGCCACAAGTTGTGCAAGTTGTGTCTGACCCCCTCAGCGGTCGAGGGCGGTGGTCAGCGCGGTCAGCCCGAGCTCGGCGGCGGCGTCCCACGGATCGGCGGGCAGCTCGTACAGCTCGTCGTCCTCGCGGTTCACGTCGGAGATGCCGGGGTACTCGGACTCGAGGGCGGCGCGCAGCGCTTCGCGGCGCGCGCGGCGCTCGCGATCGCCGGTCGCGGCGAGCAGCTCGCGGTTGCGCTCGATCGCGGCATGGACGACCTGGCTCAGGACGTCCGGATCGAACGGCTTCTCGAGGAAGCGGAAGATCTCGCCCTGGTTGATGCCGTCGATCGCGGTCTCGAGCGTGCGCTTGCCGGTCAGCAGGATGCGCACGGTCTCGGGGCGGATGCGCCGCGCGTGCCCGGCGAGCTGCGCGCCGGTCATCTCCGGCATGTCGTAGTCGGAGACGAGGACCGCGACGTCGTCGACGGCGATCCAGCCGAGCGCTTCGCTGGGCGAGCCCGTCGCGCGCACCTCGAACGGCTCGCGCTTGAGGCAGCGCGCGATCGTCGACAGCACGACCGGTTCGTCGTCGACGCAGACGACGAGAGGAGCCTTCGCGCGCGTCATGTGGGCAGCCACCTGCGCCAGCCGCGGCGGTCGGAGATCCGCTCGATCTCGTCGAGCACGTCGAGCAGCGCGCGCATGCTGGGGAACCGCGCCTCGGGGAGCTTCTGCAGGCACGTCGCGATCACCTCGCCGAGCTTCGTCGGCAGCGGGCCGTGCGGGCTCTCGACGGGCGGCACCGGCGAGCTCAGGTGCATCTGACACAGCGTGCGCAGATCGCGATGATCGAACGGCGGGCGCCCGGTGACGAGCTCGAACAACACGGCGCCGAGCCCGTACTGATCCGAACGATCCGTCGGCGCGCGGCCACGCAGCTGCTCGGGTGACACGTACGCCGGCGTACCGAGGATGAACTTGGGGTCGTCATCGTCGGTGCGCTCGTCCGCGAGCACGGCGAGCCCGAAGTCGACGAGCTTCACCAGCGGCTCCCCGGTCCCGACGAGCAGCACGTTCGAGGGCGTGACGTCGGTGTGGATCACGCCGCGGTCGTGGGCGGCCGCGAGCGCGGTCGCGAGCTGGCGTGCGATCGACAGCACATCGCGCACGGGTAGCGCGCCGCGCTCCACGCGATCGGCCAGGCTCGCACCCTCGAGCAGCTCCATCACGAGGTACGGCCGCCCGTCGGGGAGGTAGCCGAGATCGACGACGTCGACGATGTTCGGATGATGGATGCGCGCGGCGGTGCGCGCCTCCTTGAGGAAGCGCTGCCCGGCCGTGGCGTCGCGTGCGAGCACGCGGCTGCGCAGCACCTTGAGCGCGTACAGCCGACCGAGGTCGAGGTGCTCGACCTTGTAGACCGTGCCCATGCCGCCCTTGCCGAGCAGCTCCATCACCCGATAGCGCCCGACCGTCTCGCCGGGCTCGGGATCCACGTGCTCGAGCGGCGTGCCACGCTCGCGGCGACGCGGCATCAGCATCACGTCGGCGCGGAGCTGTCCCCCCGAGCGGACGGTGATCACCGCCTCCGCTTCTCGGTTGCCGGCGCGCACCGGGACCACGGCGCTCGTCGACGCCGGCGTCGAGAAATCGAGATCGGCGAGGAACGCGAGCCGTGCGATCACCGCGGCGCCGAGGCCGGCCTCCAGCGTCTGCGTCGCGATCGGCTTGCTCGCCCGCTCGAGTGTCAGCGTGTACGTGTCGTCGCGCTCGCTCGGATCGAGGAACACCGCGTCGGCCTGCGCGCGCACCGCCGCCGCCAGCACGACGTCCGTGATGCGCCTCGGGTCCCCTCCCATCCGCCGAGCTTACTTCTGGCTATCGGCTGGCCGCGAGCACGTCGCCCAAGATCCGCCAGGTCAGGCCCCAGATCACGTGACCCTCGTAGGACCAGCTCGGGAACGTGCGCGTGGTGCCCGGATACGTGTACGTGCAGTCGAGCACGCCGGCGGCCGCCTGGTCGAGCGGGAGCCAGAACGCCGACACCGCCTCGGGGCCGCACACCGTCGGCACGACGGCCTCCGTCGCGAACACGAACGGCGTCACCTCGATCCCCGGGGGCCCCGACGTGAAGGGGTGGAGGGACGGCATCGCGCCGAGCAGCCGCATCGTCGACAAGTCGAGCGCGAGCTCCTCGTGCGACTCGCGGATCGCCGTCGCGAGCAAGCTGGGGTCGGTGGGCTCGAAGCGGCCGCCCGGCAACGAGATGTGCCCGGACCACGGGTCGCCGACGCGCTCGGCGCGCTGCATCAGCAGCACCCGTGGCATCGGAGCTTCATGCAGCACGACCGCGACCGCCGCGCGACGCCGGCCCTCGGCGGCGGCGGCGGGCTGTCGCGCGGCCTCCGGAGTGAGCCTCTCGGCGAGCGTTGCGATCAACGACGACACGCGAGCAGCATACGACGCATCCGTCGCGGCGCACGGCGGTAGAGTGCCCTCGCGATGACACGCGACTTCGAGCTCGTCCTGTTCGGGGCAACTGGCTTCACGGGGAGGTTGGTCGCCGACTACCTCGCCATGTCACCCGAGCAGCCCCGGTGGGCGATCGCCGGCCGCAGCCGCGCCAAGCTCGAGGCGCTCGGGCTCGACGTGCCGATCGTGGTCGCCGACGCGCTCGATCCCGCCTCGCTCGCCGAGGTCGCGCGGCGCACGCGCGTGGTGTGCACCACCGTCGGTCCCTACGCGAAATACGGAAGCGACCTGGTCGCCGCGTGCACCGAGGCTGGCACCCACTACTGCGATCTCGCGGGCGAGGTGCAGTGGATGCGCCGCATGATCGACGCCCATCACGAGCGCGCGCGAGAGACCGGTGCGCGCATCGTCCACACCTGCGGCTTCGACTCGATCCCCTCGGACCTCGGCACGTGGGCGCTGCAGCAAGAGATGCGCGCCGCGTTCGGCGTGCCGGCCCGCGCCGTCACCGCCCTGTTCGCGATGAAGGGCTGGCCCTCGGGCGGCACGATCGCGAGTGGCGCGCAGACCGCGATCGAAGCGAGCGACGACCGCAGCGTGCGCAGGCTGCTCGCGAACCCGTACGCGCTCGATCCCGACCCCTACGCGAGTCGCCCGCCGGCGCACGAAGCCACGACGATCGGCTGGGATCGCCGCCTCCGGATGTTCACCTCGCCGTTCCTGATGGCGCAGATCAACACGCGCGTCGTCCGTCGCTCGCACGCCCTCGCCGGCTTCCCGTGGGGCGAAGACTTCACGTACCGCGAGCTCGCCGGCTCGCCGGGCTCCCCCAAGGGCCTCGCTCAGGCGGTCGCGATGACGGCGGGCCTCGGCGCGATGGCGTTCGCGCTCAAGCGGCCGCGCCTGCGCGCACAGCTGCTCGCGCGCGCGCCCAAGCCCGGCGAAGGCCCCTCCGCGGAGCAGCGCGCGAGCGGCCACTGGAGCGTTCGCTTCGTCGGCGAGAACGGCGCGCAGCGCCTGGTCTACGCCGTCGCCGACGATCACGGCGATCCCGGCTACGCGTCGACGGCGAAGATGCTGGGCGAGTCCGCGCTGTGTCTCGCACGTGATCCGCTCACCTCGGCCGGCGGCGTCATCACCCCCTCTGTCGCGATGGGTGGGGCTCTCCTCGACAGACTGCGGGGTGCAGGCTTGACCTTCGAAGTAGCCGGCTGACGCAGTCGCCGTTGCCGCGCACGGCGCGCGCAACCTCGCAGACCCGCACGCGCGCCGGCTGGCATCCGCACTGCACCTCGTCCGAGGCATGCGGAACCTCGATGGCTACCTCCGTAGCCTTGCGCATCGCGTCGGCTCGACGACGCCCGCGCCGAGGAAGCGCTGGAGCAGCAGCCTCAGCACCTGACGCTCCCCACGGTTCGAGTGCGCGGTTGGTGAGACCGTGTATTCGAGGATGGCTGGGCCGGCCGCGGTAATGGTGCCGCGGCCGGTTCTTTTTTCGGCGCCGACGCACCGTGGGCCGCGCGCTCGCCGGTGCCCGGAGCACGAGCGGCTACCGGCAGCGCGGTCTACGTGCCTTCGACGGTGCGTCGCTCCTCGGACGAGAGCTCGTACAGCTCGTAGATCGCGTGCGCGATCGCCGCGTCGAGCTCGGCACCTCGCGTCGACACCTTCGCGATCATGCGCTCGCGTTCGGCACCTCGCGTCGACGCGGCGAGCTCGAGCCGCTGTTCCACCAGCCCCTCGATTTCGCTCCGCATCGCCGAGGACGCCTGCGCGATCGGCAGTGCGCGCATGTACTCGAGCTTCGGACGCACCGCCCCGTTGAGCGCGGGCGGGAACCTTCGCTTCGCGTACCAGCCGTAGAGCGGCGAGTTCAGGATCGCGAGCACCACGCGATCGCTCGTCGGCAGCATCCACACCGTCGTGTCCGGCGCGAGCTCGCCTGTCTCGTCGAGTGCGCACGCCGGCGCGGTCTGGATGTCCTGGAACAGCAACCGCGGCCCACGCGTCTTCACGAGCGGCCCCACGGGATCTTGCAGCTCGTACCAGGCATACGCGCCCGGCTTGCGCCCGTTCCACGCACCTTCCCAGCCCGCAGGCTTCGGCGCGAGCGCCTCGCGAAACTGCGCCAGGTGCTCGCGCACCGCGGGCAAGCGATCGATCTCGGTCCCGCGATCGATCAGCAGGAGCCAGCGCCCCGCCTCCTCGACGCGCCACGACCTCACGTCGCGTCCCTTCACGAACGGCCGGAGGATCACGGCGGCACCCGGCTCCTGCTCGAGCAAGCGCGCTCGCGTCTCGCGATCGATCACGAACGCTCGATTGAGCCCGGTCACCACGCCGCGCGATGCTCTTCCGGGGACCACCTCGCGCAGCCGCGGCCACCTCGCCTCGATCCTGGCGAGCAACGCGCGCTCCGACGAGCTCTCGATGTGCCACGGCTCCGCGCCCCACGCCACTCGCGGCAGGAGAGCCGCGGCTGAGGTCGTGTGCGCGCTCGGCGCGTGTGCGGCGGACATCGCCTCCGCATCGCGCAACGCACGCGCCACGGGGGTATCGCCGTCCGGCCTCGCCGCTACGATCGGCCCGCGCGGCATCGACGAGCCGATCGCGCCCCACACGATGCACGGAAACGCATCCGCATCCGCGAAGAGCTTCGCGCGCGACAGATCCACGACGCCCTCGACGCTCGCCTGCTCCGCGAGAAACGCGCGCAACGGCCGCGCGTACGCGACGGTCAGCCACTTGTTGGGAACGATCAGGCAGTAGCGCCCACGTGGGCGCAGCACGCGATGCGCGAGCTCGATGAAGTAGACGTAGAGGTCGGCGACGCCGTGATAGGTCGCGTAGCCGCGCAAGGCCGCCTTCGAGCCCAGGCGCTCCTGCCGGATGTACGGCGGATTTCCGACGACGAGATCGAAGCCACCGCGCGCGAAGTCCTCGGGGAACACGCGGGCCCAGTCCAGCGTCGTCGCATCCTCGACGCGCAACACGTCCTCGCCCGCGCCGAGCGCCTCGCGCGCCGCGGCCACCGCGCGGGCATCGATGTCGACGCCCACGATGCAGCGCGCGACGACCGCAGCACGTGCCTCGCGGCCCCATGCGTCTCGATCGCCCGGCGCGCTCGCATCGAGGAGGGGCGGTGCACGATGGCTGGCCGCGCTCGCATCGGCGGCTGCGTCGCGATCGGCCTTCGTCGCGATGCCGTGCTCTCGCGCAGCGCGCGTCATCGTGGGGGCCTCGCGCTCCCACGCCTGGACCAGCGCGTCCGCGAGCACGCGCACGGCCTCAGCGAGGAACACGCCTTCGCCGATCGCGGGATCGCAGACCCTCAGGGCGAGGATCTCCTCGGCGCGCTTGCCGGCGACGAGCGGTGCGAGCGCGAGCTCCACCATCGCGGCGGCCACCTCGCGCGGCGTGTACACGACCCCGAGGGGCCGCGCGGAGTCGCGCGTCACCGGCACGTGCTCAGCGTACTGACTCCGACTCCCCGCGCACAACCCGCGCGTGCCGCCGCGCTGTGTACCGCCTCGTGCCTCAGCGCTTGATCTGGTCTCGTGCGCGGATGAGGAAGTCGCGCGTCTCGCCGGTGAAGTCGACGTGGACGTAGACGGCCTTGCCATCACGCTCGATGACGCGGGTCGTGTACGTCCCGTCGCCGCCGCCCGAGAGCACCTTGCAGCCGCGGCCGCCGATGATCCCGTGGTCGTCCGCGCCGAACAGGCGGGCGTCGTCGTAGGAAGCGTCGTCGCGAATCGCGGCATCGACGACGGCCATCTGGCCGCTGTCGACCCACAGCTTGGCGACGGTGCGCGCCTTGCGTCGTCCACCGGCGAGCTCCTTCTTCGCCGAGTCGTGGACCGCGATGAAGGACATCGTGACCTCCGACGGATCCTTCGGATCGAGCTCGAGGTAGCAGCGCCATGTCCCGGGGAGCGCGTCGATGCCGACGTTCTGCGTCACCTCCTGCGCGGGCTCGTCGTGCTTGGTGGTCACGTAGATCGGGTCGCCTCCGATCAGACGATCGCCCGAGACGGTGAATACGCCGACGTACGCGTGGCCCTTCACGCGCCACGGATCTTTCGGGGGCGTCGGCTCCTTCTCGGCCGGCCGGCGCTTCGCCGTCTTCGCGAACGCACCGAGAATGGCGTGCTTGGCGTGCAGCTGCCTGGCCAGGAGGCGCTCGTCGATGCCGAGCACGAGCGCGAGCTCGGGCAACACATCCTCCTCGAGCCTGTTCGCCGCGAGCGCATCGTCGGCGAAGACCGAGGCGTACTTCATGCGCAGCAGCTCGAGGCGCTCCGTGTCGGAGCCGCGCGCCATCGTCCGATGCAACTCGACCGCGCGCTGCTTGCTGGGTCGCTCGTCGCGAAACGGCGTCGTCTCCTCGAGCAACGCCACGCGTCGCGCGGCCTCCTCCCTCGAGATCAGCGGGCGCACGTGGTCGACCTTGTGGACGTACGCATCCTCGAGGAAGTAGCCCGTGCCGGTGTGCTCGTTGGTGAACTTCATCCCGTACTTGCCCTGGTGCTCGCGCGGCCCGACGACCTGCATCGGACCCAAGCCGACGACCACGACCCATGCACCGGGCTGGAGCGTTGGCGCGGATGCCGTGCGCGTCATTCCGCCGGTGGCACCGCCCACGGCACCGCCCGCATCCGCGGACCCAGCCGCGGACCCCATGCCCGCGGCCTCGGCGGACGCACGACCGCCATGCGCTGCCTCTGCGTGCGACGCACCATCCGCGGCGCCGCCGGCATGCGCGAAGCCTGACCCTTCAGGTGCAGCACCGGGGAGCGCAGGCTCCCGTCCTGCCGTGCTGCCTTGCGTCGTCGTCGAAGTGCATGCGGGCACCGTGCACGCAAATGCGACGCACGAGAGCACGACGCGGAGCGAGCCGGAGCGCATCAGGCCTTGTATCACGCGTGTTCCGGACGAGACCGCGCCGACCTGCGTCGCACGCGGAGGCGTCGAAGGCGCCGGTGGCGTCGAGTCCTTCGCATCCCCGGCATCCACGGCATGCGCCGTGTCCGTGGGCGCCGTCAGGGCGGCGTGAAGCGGCGCGACGCGGGCAGCACGAGCTCCCACAGACCGAACGTCGCGGCGAGCACGTGATCGAGCTCGCGCGTCTCGGGCGAGTGCAGCATCGCGTTCGCGTCTGGCAAGCAGCGCGCGGCGAGTCGGGAGGCTTCGAGCGTGTGCAGGATGCCGCGCGACCAGCCCTCGCCCGCGTACACGAGGCACCCGGGGATCCACAGCGCCTCGAGGTCCTCGAGCGCGTACGGGATCTTCTCGTCGGTGGTGCCCTGGCTGTCCTGGTACTTGCACTCGAGCGCGATCGCCTTCTGATCGAGCGAGCGCACGACGAAGACGTCGATCCGTCGGTCCTTGCCGATGACCGTCTTGCCCAGCGAGATCTCCGTGTAGATCGCGAGCCCGAACGGCGCGTAGTGCCGGTGGATGTACCCCGCGATCAGGTCGCGATACTGGTTGCCGGTCATCACATCACCTCGTCAGGTCGTCGCTGTGCGCCTCACATCTGTAACCCGAGCTGAGACTGCACGGCGTCGGTACCGAAGGCATGCAGCGGCTCCTTCGCTCCTGCCTCGAGCAAGCGGCGCCGCGAGATCTGCACCGCCTCCTCGCAGAGATCGTTGCCCGCGAAGTGGCGGCCCTGCGTGACAGCGGCGACGCCCGACGAGCCCGAGCCCATGAACGGATCGATCACGAGCTCTCCGGGCTGCGTGCTCTGACCGATCAGCACCGTGCTCACCTGCGGCGGCTTCTCCGCGGGATAGCCACCGTTCACGCGCGGATGCTCGAGGATGTCGGCGATCCCGAGATCGTTGAGCTTCCGCTTGCCCTTCTCGAAGAACAGGATGCACTCGTACCGCGCGCGGTAGTGGTAGCCCATCCCGATCTTGCAGTTGTGCGTGACCACGCCGCTGGCGAGCAGGAACAGCTCGTCGCGATCGGTGACGGAGATGTCCACGAGCTCGCGCTCGCCGGCGTCCTCGATCGCGACCACCGTCGTGGGCCGCGCGCGCGTCGCCGTGGTGAACCGGATCGTCCAGCGACCCGCTCGCGCGGCCTCGTGCTCGGTCTCGCGCCGGGGATACGTGACCGCCGCCGCGCATCCGTGCGCCGGCAGCTCGCGCCGGACGAACATCGCGAGATCGGCCGACGGCGTGGTGAACTGCTCGACGTCACCGCCGAGCAGCGCGTCGAGCAGGCCGTGCCGGAACTCCTCGGTGGTCTCGTAGGCCGCCCGGCGCAGGAACACGCCCGCGCCCGCGCCTCCGACGAATAGATGCGCGATGTCGGCGCTCTTGCGCAGCAGCTCGCGGTTCGCGATCCACCTGCGCATCGCGGCCGGCGACGCCGCGAGCTCGGCATCGGCCGGACCCGCGAACGGCAGCTCCTCCGCGAGCCGCACCGCATGCAGGCCCACCATGCGGCCGAGCTCGTAGTCGAGGTTCAGCGCGATGTCGTCGCTGCCGGGGATCCTCACGCGCGTGCGTTGCGCGATCCGCTGGCGGACGCGCCGCGTGCAGAGCGAGTCACCGATGCGCAGCTCGCGCGCCTCGCATAACGTGCCGTCGCCGCGCATGAACCGGTGCTCGCGCGACGCGATCACCTCGGTCCCATCGGACAGCACGAGCTTGAGCGACGCTGCCCGCGTTCGCCGCGTCGCACGCACCGTCGTCGAGCCGCCCTCGGGGCGGCCCACGCGATCTCCCTCGACGAGCTCGCCGATCGGCAGCACGCCGCGCTCGGTCCACACCAGCGTCTCCGGGGCGAGGCACTTGTCCCAGATCAGCGGCTTCCAGAACTTGAAGCCGACCTGCTCGGCGAGCGGCTTCGCGACGAACATCGTCTCGGGATCGCAATACAGGTAGAAGTGCGTGTTCTTCTTGAGCACGCGATAGACCTCTACGAACAGCTCGCCGAACCGCGCGTTGGGAAAGATCTCGAACCAATCGTTGCTGGACGCCTTGCTGTGCTTGAGCCGCGTGGTGGTGCCGATCGCCCGGTGCTTCTCGAGCGACTCGTACGGTGGATCGGTCACGACCAGATCGATCGACTCGCTGGGCAACGTGCGTAGCCAGTCGACCGCGTCGCTGCGTGATAGCTGAAACCTCGGCTCGTCCACGTAGCGACCCTCGCACGCGGGTCTGACAATCTGTTCAGTGCGCAGCAGGCCGCGCCAGCTAACCTCAGGCGCGCAGCACGAGCGCGAGCACCGTCAGCACCGCCGCGATCGCGACGAACGCGGTGAAGAACGCACCGTTGCTCGAGGTCCAGCCAGGCGCCTCGCCGAGCCGCAGGCTCTCTTGCCGTTCGCGCTCGCCGAACTGGCGCGTCTCTGACCTGGCGACTCGAAGGCTCGACACCGACATGGAAAAAATTGTCCCGCCGCTGGATATCTTGCGCAAGAACGCGCGGTGCGACGTCTCCCCGCCGCATGCGCGCCGTCCAGCTCTCCGTGCTCGCCGTCGGGCTCGCCGCCTGTGATGCCTGTGGCGGAGGGCAGCGCCCGAAGCCTCTCGCGAACGCCGAGGTCACGCGCCCCAGCATCGGCGTCCCTGGCTTCGAGCGCCTGTCGTGGGGCATGTCGCGCGACGCCTTCCGCGCGCTCTATCCGTCCTTCGTGCAGTACGAGCGCAGCGCGTGCTTCGAAGGCGAATCCGCGCTCGGACATCACCGCCTTCACGCCGACGCGTGCTTCGACACCGCCGGCCTGCGTTCCATCGGCCTGAGCATCGGACTCTCGAACCAGCCCGGCTACGACGCCCTCCTCGCCGGCGTCGTCGCCGAGCTCGATCGCACGTTTGGCCCGAGCTCCGATCGCCTGACCTGGTCCGGCGCCGAGACGAAGGCCGTGGTCTTCCACATGGGACAGAGCGGGCCGTACTCGTTCACGACCGTGCACCTCGGCCCGCGCGACCGGTAGCGTGTGACTCGCACATCTTCGAAACTCGCGACCGCGGCTCGTGTCAGACGGGATGTGTTGCGGAACGCCGTCCTCTTGTTGGTCGCGATGCTGTGCGGAGTCGCGAGCGCGTCGCAGCCGCCGCCTTCGCGCGAGGACCTGATTCGAGACGCCAACGAGCGCGCGGTCGTCTCCCGAGTGCGGGCGTGCCCGTCGGCGGCAGGACGAAGGAGCTACTTCGGCGCCGCCGAGGTCGTGATCCGGTACCGCAAGCAGAGCCCGCCGCTCGCGGTGATCCGCCGCAGTCACGGCATTCCTGCGGATCAGGCGCGCTGCGTTGCCAAGGTGTTGCGCACGCTCTCGCTCGTCGGCGACCTCGGCGCATGCCTCGCATTCGACGGCGACATGCGCACGACGCGCGCCGTGCTCGCCGAGCGCCGGCAGGAGCTCGAGGCGAAGCTTCGAGCGCTCGACCACGGCAAGCGCCGGAGCTTCGAGCGAGTCACGCTGCGCGCGCGCGCCGAACGTCCGCTCCAGCTCTGGACCAAAGCGGTTGCCACGCCGCTCGCGCGCGGCGACTCGCAGATCGAAGCACGCTGTGACACCACGCGGGCGCTCGAGTGCCTCCGCGCCGAGCACGAGTACAAGCCCGTGACGTTCGACGGCGCCGCGCTCGATCGCTGTATCGCGGCGGCGAGGTCGAGCCGCGAGGACCTCGCCGTCAGCTTCGATATCTCGGGCGCCGGCCGGGTCAAGGCGCTCGAGGCATACTCCCTCTCCGTCAAGGCGAAGCGCGACTCCTACGACGAGCGCCCCACGCTCGCGCCGACGTTGGCGCGCTGCATCGGTGCGGTGTTCGCGCGAGCCCGCTACGCGTCGACGAGCGGCGGTGACTGCTACGCGTCGATGGGACTCGACACGTTTCCGTAGCAGCGCCGGGCTGCCGACCGACTCCAATGATGCGGCTCGCGCGCGGAAGCGCAAGCCTGGAGGCCGGTCGCTACGACGCGAACGCGCTGACCGCGGTCGGGACACCGTTGTCGATGGTCACCGCGTAGGTCGCATAGCCGTCGGGGTAGCCGGTGTAGAACGTCACGACGACACGGTGCGGTAGCTCGGGGAACTTCACCGAGATCGACTCGAACGAGAGCGGCTGATCGAATCCGCACGAGCGCGCCGCGAACCCTCCGAGTGACGAGGGATCGAGCGGGACGTGGTGTCCGCTCGCGAGGCCACGCACGAACGTCGCGATGGTCTCCTTCACCTGGCCCCACCGCGTAACCACATCGCGCAAGGTGTCTACCAGCGGCGCCGCGGGCGCGGCTTCTGTGCCACCGACCGCGATGAACAACTGCTCTTCGGTCCAGCGCGTACGCCAGAGTCCCTTGCCACGATAGACGAGCTCGAAGGGGAGCGGGCTGGGCACCTCGGACATGCGATCCATGATCCCGAGGTTCTCACCATCAGCGAACGCAAAGCGCGGCTACTGCGCTTCGACGGACTGACGCGATGGGACCTCGAAGAACGCGTCCTCGGTGCAGCCTGTCCTCTTCGCGTTGGGGTCGGCGCGCCGAATCAGCGCTGTCGCGAGGCGTGAGCAGACTCAGAAGCCGCAGATGAGAAGTCCCGCTTCAGGCTCCCCACACGCAGTCGTGCGGTTGCACATGAGCAACGACAACTGGCTGGCGCCGACGAGGTCGCGAAACTCCCCATCCGTCACGTAGTCTGCGAACAGCAACAGCTGGCGTCGAGGAAGCCCGCAGGTGGTGCAAAGCGAGAACACGTGCTCGGTATAGCCGCCGAGCGTGATCTGTTCGGTGTGAGCGCGACCGAAGACCCGGACCGGGTTCGAGCTGCAGTGCTCGCGCGGTTACCAGTGGAGGACGGACGCAGGCGCGATTCATGCGCAGCTGGCCGCCCTCACCGATCGTGACCCCCACCGCCAAGGACGCACGATTACCTCGTTGCTCCATCACCGTGGAGGCGAAGCAGGATGTCGAGAGCGCCAGGTATTGGCGACGACGCTCGACAACTGCGCGTTCCGCAGATCTCTGTGGCGTCACCGCAACACCGCGAGACGCTCGATGGTGGCGGCCACCATGAGATCGGGAACATGGCGCGCTGGTGGGCCCGCCGAACGTGGCATGCCGCATGAACACGGGGCGGCCCATGCTTCTCGTTCGAACTTCGCTCGTCGCACTCGCCCTCCTCGGCTGCGGTGCGGGGGGTAAATCGCATGATGCCTCGCCGCCTAGCGCTAACCAGAGCATTCGCGCGCGCGAACGCGACCTCCTCGGCAAAGACAAGGCCTCCGTCGAGAAGCTCCTGGGAGCTCCGCTCAAGAAGAGCTACTGGACGAACGTCGCGATCCCTCCAGATTGGACTCCCGAGCAGCGTACCGCCTTCGAAGCGGGGCAGCTCGACGAGATCTGGATCTACGCGACCGGCAGAGTCCATTTCAGCCTCGCCGGCAAGGTGCTGCAGGTGGATGACGACACGAAGGAAGTGCCACCGGCGTGAATGACGGCTGCGCGCACGAGCACACGCGCAGCCAGTTCGAGGGGCTGGGCTTCGAAAACAAAAACGGCCCGCATCGCTGCGGACCGTTTCTGTTTCCTGGTGGAGCCTAGGGGGATCGAACCCCTGACCTCCAGAGTGCGATTCTGGCGCTCTCCCAGCTGAGCTAAGACCCCAGGACTGGAGGCGGTTAGGTATCAGCGTGCTCGTGCGCTGTCAACCGGAGGATCCGATCAGGTTTGCAGGCCCGCGAGATGACGGTCGACTTCTCGGACGAGGTCCGAGGCGGGGAGGGGGAGGCCGACGCGGATGACCTCGAGGGCGGCGGCGATGACGGCGGGATCGCGGAGGATGCGACGGTGGCCGAGCCCCTCGGTGGTGAGGAGGCGGGCCTGGGGCCACGTGGCGGCGAGGCGCTCGCCGTGATGGTAGGCGACCTCCTTGTCGTCGCGGTCGTGGATGACGAGCAGGCCGGCATCGCGCGCGCCGGCGAGCCGCTCGAGGCGGAGGGCGTCGAGCGAGACGCCCGAGCTGCGGACGACGTTGTGCTCGAGGAGCGTGAGC
>DATLHR010000525.1:0-9083 GCA_035539815.1 Kofleriaceae bacterium | reverse complement strand
CCGGGACCTCATCGATCGCTACCGCGTCGATCACCCCGGCGTGCAGGCCTACGAGATCCTCCAGGTGCTCGAGCACGCGATCCAGGCGGCGTGCGGCGCGGTCCACACGCGCGCGCAGGCCGAGCCCGACAAGCGCGGCATGGGCACGACGACGAGCGTGCTGCTCATCGCGGGTGCGGGGGATCAGCTGCGCGGGTTCATCGCGCACGTCGGCGACAGCCGCGTGTACCTCGCGCGCCAGAGTCAGAGCCACGTGCTCACCGAGGATCACTCGCTGATGAACGAGCTCGTTCGCCGCGGCAAGCTCAACCGCGAGCAGATCGAGAGCTCGCCGTACAAGCAGTACAAGAACGCGGTCACGCGCGCGGTCGGCGTCTATAGCTCCGTCGAGGTCGACACGTTCGACTTCGACATCCTGCCCGGCGATCGCTTTCTCCTCTGCTCCGACGGCATGTACGCGTACATCGACGATGCCGAGCTGCCGCGCCAGCTCGCCGACGGCGAGGTCAAGGACGTGCCGAAGCTGCTCGTCGACAAGGCGAACGCCGGCGGCGGCCACGACAACATCACCGCGGTCGTCGTGCGCGTCGGTGGGTCGGCGCAGGCCGAGGAAGCACCGCACACCAGCGACGTCTCGCTCAAGCTCGACGTGCTCAAGGGGATGCAGCTGTTCCGCTTCCTCTCGTACAAGGAGCTCGTGCGCGTCTCCAACATCGCCGACACGCTCGAGGCCACGGAGCAGCGCACGATCTTCAGCGCCGGCGAGCCGGGCGACGCGATGTACGCGGTGCTCGGTGGCACGGTGAAGCTGTCGAAGGGCGACACCGTCGTCGCCGAGCTCGGCAAGGGCCACCACTTCGGCGAGATGGCGCTCGTCGATCGCTCGGTGCGCTCGCTCAACGCGATCGCGACCCCGGGCACGCGGCTCGTCGTCATCTCGCGCAAGGACTTCTTCGACGTCATCAAGCACGAGCCCGCGACCGCGGTGAAGCTGTTGTGGAGCTTCGTGCAGGTGCTCGGTCAGCGGTTGCGCAAGACGACCAGCGACCTCGCCGATGCGCGCCACGGCGATCGCATCACGACCGAGTCCGAAGAAGAGAACCTATTTCAGGACTGACAGCGCCTCGATCACCGCGGGCGGCGCTTGCACGAGCTCGATCAGCACGCCCTCGCCGGAGCGCGGCGCGGCGTCGTTGCCCTTGGGGTGGATGAAGCAGACGTCGTACCCCGCGGCGCCCTTGCGGATGCCGCCGGGCGTGAAGCGCACGCCCTGCGCGGTGAGCCACGCGACCGCCGCGGGAAGATCGTCGATCCACAGCCCGAGGTGATTGAGCCGCGGCTCGTGCACCTTGGGGCTCGCGTTCGGATCGATCGGCTCCATCAGGTCGATCTCGACGGCGGTGGGGCCGTGGCCGACGGTGAGGATGTCCTCGTCGACGTTCTCGCGCTCGCTGCGGAACGTGCCGGTCTTGGGGATGCCGAACAGCTCGCTCCACAGTCCGCCGAGCGCGGCCTTGCTCGGACCGCCGATCGCGATCTGCTGGATGCCGAGCACGCGGAAGGGCCGGGTCACTTCGCGGCCCTCCCGGAGGCTCGAACGTCAGCGAGCGTCTTGAGCCCCATCCGCGGCGCGTTCACGAGGATCGACATGTTGCCCGACGGGTGCTGGTTGTCGCGCATCAGCTGGTGACACTCGCCGGTCTCGGCGAACGTGAACGTACGCGACAGGCACGGATCGACCTTGCCCGCGATGACGAGGTCGTTGATGCCCTTCGCCTGCTCGTCGTTCGCGAAGTGCGAGCCCTGGAGCCGCTTCTGCCGCATCCAGTGATAGCGGAGGTCGAGGGTCGCGTTGTAGCCGGTCGTGCCGGCGCAGATGACGACCATGCCGCCGGTCTCGCACACGAAGCAGGACGTCGGCAGCGTGGTCTCTCCCGGGTGCTCGAACACGATCGTCGGATTCTTCTTCTCGCCGAGCGCTTCCCAGAACGCGGCGCCGAACGCGCGCGCCCCCTTGAGCCACACGTTGTACTCGACCTCGTCGGACCAGCGCGGCAGCTTGCCCCAGTGATCGAACTTGCGCCGATCGATCACGCCGACGGCACCGAGCCGCTTGCAGAACTCGTTCTTCGAGTCGCCCGAGACCACGGCCACGGGACGCGCCCCGGCCGCACGCGCGATCTGCAGCGCCATCGAGCCGAGGCCACCTGCCCCGCCCCACACGAGCACGGGCTCGCCCGGCTTCACCGTGTTCGGAGCCCAGCCGTGGAGCATCCGGTAGGCGGTGGCGCCGACGAGCATGTACGCGGCAGCCTCTTCCCACGTCAGGTGCGGCGGCTTGGGCAGACACTGGTGGTCCTGGACCTTCGTGTACTGGGCGAAGCTGCCCCAGTTGGACTCGTAGCCCCAGATGCGCTGCGACGGCGCGAACATGGGATCCTTGCCCGCGAGGACCCACGGATCGTCGGGGTCCCACATGCCGCAGTGGACGACGACCTCGTCGCCGACCTTGACGTTGGTGACGTCCTTGCCGGTGGCCCACACCACGCCGCTCGCGTCGGAGCCGCCGATGTGGAACGCCTCCTTCTCCCCCTTCTTCTGCCGCGCCTTGATGACGTCGATCGGGATGCCCATCGCCGCCCACACGTTGTTGTAGTTCACGCCCGCGGCCATCACGTAGACGAGCACGTCGCGCGGCCCGAGCTCCGGGATCGTGACCGGCTCGAGCTTGAAGGCATCGCGCGGCTCGCCGAACCGCTCGCTGCGGATCAGCTGCGCGAGCATGCGCGAGGGAACGACGCCGAGGTCGGGGACGTCACCGAGCTCGTAGAGATCGCGGGACACCGGGGCAGCGATGGTCGACACGATGCGTTGAGCCTACGCGATCTCCTCGACGAGGGCAGGCTCTCACGGCGATCTCGCCGGGCGAAGCCGCCTCAGCTGCGCGGGCGCGCCGAGCGCCCGTTCACCGGTGCGCCGTCGTCGCGTGACAGCTCCGACTCGACGAGCGATTGCGTGGCGAGCGAGCCCGGCTCGAAGCCATCGAACGAGACCACCTTCTCTGGATCGAGCTGCGAGAGTCGATAGAGATCGGTGTAGGCCTCGAACACGCCGGGGCGCGTGCGCAGCGCCTGATACGCGCGGCCGACCGCCTTGAGGCTCTCGGTCTTCGCGCGTGCTTCGAGCTCGGCGACGCGTTGCTCGGTGCGCGCGACGAGCAGCGCTGCGTCGGTGCGGCCGCGCTCCTCGTACTCCGCCTTCGCGACCTCGAGCTTGGCGGCGACAGCCTCGAACATCTGGCGGGCGACCTCCGGACGGAACTCGACGTCGAGGATGCGCACGTCGTGGATCTCGATGCCGTACGTCGCCATCGTCGCGCGGATCGAGGTGGTGAGATCCGCCGACAGCTGGCGATCCGAGCGCAGGAACAGCGCGCGATCCTTGCCGGCGAGACGGGCGCCGGCCTCGTGCACGGTCGCACTCTCGAGCGCCTCTTCCCAGTCGTCGACCGCGAACAGCGCGCGCTCGGCGTCGGAGATGCGGAAGGTCACGCGCAGCACGACTTGCACCATCGTGCCCTGGCTGTCGTTGGTCTCGATGCGGCGGAAGATCCGCTCGTCCCACTGGCGGCTCGCGGTGAGCCAGCGATCGTAGGGCGCCAGGCGCGTCGCACCGACGAGCCCCGGCTCCTGGTAGCGTTCGTGCAGCTTGCCGAACCGCAGCTGCACCACCTCGTGCGCTTCGGGGTTGAAGACGAAGTAGCGGCGGAACAGCAACACCGCGAGGAGCAGCGTTCCGGGCACCGCGACGGCACCGATCAGCGTGTGAAGATCGAATTGCATGGGTTAGCTCCGGAGGGTGGTCGTGTGGTTGAGGTAGATGCGTCGCGAGCCGCCGAGCACCTCGAGGCGCCGGCGATCGACGTAGTCGCAGAGCACGCCCTGCTCGGCGAGCGTGGCGAGCTCCGCGCCGACGGTGAGGATCTCGGACTCCGTCGCGAGAGCGTGCGCGTTGGCGATCGCGACCGCCTGCTCGGCCGCGAGCACGCGCTGCTGTGCGGTGAGCTCGGTGCGTGCGACGAGCGCGTCGGCCTCCGACTCCGCGGTGATCACCGCGTTGAGTGCGTCGACGAGCTCCTCGGGCGGATCGAGCTGCAGGTAGTCGACCGCGATCACCTCGACGCCGTACTCCTCGGCGGCGGCCTCTCGCATCGCATCGAGCGTTCGCTGTTGCAGCTCGTTCATGTGCAGGCGGAGCGCGGTGTACGCGGACAGCTCGCTGGGCTGTTGCTCGAACCGCGGGATCTGCTCGCGCACGGTCAGGCGAAACAGCGTACGAAGGTGTTCCGGCGCGTCCTTCGCCTCGGCGAGGAACCTGGCGAGGTGCAGCGGCGAGACCCGGTAACGCAGCCGCGCATTGACGCGCACCCGCGTGCCGTCGGCGGCGAGCGCCTCGATCGAGGAGCCGGTCTCGGCGACCGACAGGCTGCGCTCGGCGAGCGAGACCTCGATCGCCTGCGCCCACGGCGCTTTCCACGACAGGCCGGGGCCGTACGTCCGCACGGCCCCGTTGGCTCCGCGCACGAACTTGCCGAACACGGTGAGCGCGCCGATGTTCCCGTTATCGACGCGGAACCCGGAACGCACGAACAGATAGACCGCGACGATCGCGGTACCGATGATCAGACCTAGAACAAACGAGCTCATGACGGTCTCCTAGAGAGGCTTGATGGATGCGATGCGGTGAGGGATGCGCGCGGCCACCGTTTCGGGCTCGACCTGACGCGAGTACGCGACCACGAGGCCGCGATTGACCTGGACGACGTCTTCGTTGAAGTGCGCGTGCGCGTCCTCGACGTCGGGGAGCTCGGCGACCTTCGCCGCACAGTCGACGACCCACCCGCTCGGCACCCGCTTGCCGGGCGGGACCTCGACGCCGACCACGAGAGCGCCGTGCCCGATGAAGCAGCCCTCGCCGATGATCGAGTCGTGCACGATGGCCTTGAACCCGATGAACGTGCGCGCGCCGATCATGCTCGGGCCATGCACGAGCGCCTGATGAGCGAGCGAGCAGTCGGGCCCGATCCACACCGCCCACCGCCGCCCGCCGACCATCACCCACTTCTCCTTGAGCGCGTGGATCACGACGCCGTCCTGCACGTTCGAGCGATCGCCGATGTAGAACGGCGCGCCCTCGTCCGCGCGCACCGAGGTATCCGCGGCGACGTTGACCTCGCGACCGAGCTCGACCCAGCCTATGACCGAGGCCGTCGGATGGACGAACGCCGTCGGATGGATCTTCGGGCGCGTACGCACGTGGCGCGACCACACGGCTTGCTCGTGCAGCGGGACGTGGACATCGCCCTCCTTCGGCTCCTCGGGGGTGCCGTGCGGCGACACCACCGCGCGGATCATCGGGCTCGGACGCAGGATCGGCGCGTCCTTCGCACGACCGCGCTTGTGCTTGGCGAGCCACGCATCGACGTAGACCAGCGCGCAGCCGATGAGCAGACCGGTGAGCAAGCTGCCGAGCAGCGTGCCGACCGCCGCGACCGCGAACGCGAGCGCGTGGAACCGGTTCGAGCGCAGCGCCTCGACGAAGTACTTGACCTTGATCAGGCGCCACGCGATCACGACGAGGAGGCCGGCCAGCGCCGAGATGGGGATGACGCCGAGCGAGTGACCGAACACGTACGCCGCGATCGCGATGAACACGCCGTGGAACATCGCCGCCATGCGCGTGCGGGCGCCGGCGCCCTGGTTGACCGAGGTCCGCACGATCACGCCGGCGAGCGACATCCCGCCGAACAGGCCGGAGATGAAGCTGCCGACGCCCTGGCCGAACAGCTCCGCGTTGGGCGCGTAGCCGGACTTGCCGTTCGCCATGTCGTCGACCGCCTTCGCCGAGATCAGCGACTCGGCGCCCGACAGCAGCGCGAGCGGCAGCGCGGCGACGATCAGGGCGAACCAGCTCTTCCCCTCGGCGAGTGAAGGAATCGCGAGCGACAGGTTCTGCAGATCGACCTCGCCGACCTTGGCGATGCTCCAGTCGAGCTCGTACGCGACGAACGTCGCGATGATGATGCCGAGCAGCGACGACGGAAAGCTCTTGAGGTGCGCGAGCCCGACGGTGATCCAGGCGACGAGCATGCCGCACACCACGGCGAGCCACTCGACCTCGCGCAGCCACTGCATCGACCAGAAGTCGGTGATGACGTGCCACAGCGCGAGGTCCGAGCCGAGCAGGATCGGCACCTGCTGGTCGAGCAGCTTGAGGCCGACACCGGTGGTGAAGCCGGCGAGCACGACCTTGGGTAGGAGGTTGGCGAACTTGCCCCAGCCGAGCATGCCGAGCAGCACGGTGACCACGCCGCACACGAGCGCGGCGGCCATGGCTCCCCCGGGGCCGAACTCCGTGACGATGCCGAACACCATCACGTTGAGTGCGGCGGCCGGACCGCTGACCTGGAAGTTCGAGCCGCCGAACGCGGCGGCGAAAAAACCGCCGATCGCGCCGGCGATCAGGCCCGCGCTCGCGGGGAGTCCGGCGGCGAGAGCGAGGGCGACGTTGAGCGGGATCGCGACCGTGGCGTCGGTGAGGCCCGCGAGCACGTCGTGGAAGGACAGGCCGTGCGAGACGATCTCACCCCAGCGATCGCGCAGCGTGCTGCGGATCTCGGCGACACCGGACGTGAACGGACGCCGCGGGCCCTGGCCGGCGCGGTTGGTCTTGAGCTTTGCGTGACGGGTACGAGCGCGCGCAGATTCGCGCGCAGCGGTGCGTTTGATCGAGCCTGGATCGGACGGATCGCGCCGGCGTACCGCCGGCGTGACGGTAGACGAAGACATGAACACCTCGGAATGGCGGGGTGGGCGCACGCCGTCGCGGGACGCACGTGTGCGCCGCGAGGACGAGCGAGCAAGGAGGACAGCGACCACGCGGCGCGAGACGCCGCGGGCGCTAGCTCATTGCTGTCGCCGGACCGAGTACAACGACGGATGAACGGGCGGCGCCACCGACGCGACGCGCACCAGCATGGGCGCGGGCGTACCGACGGCGGAGAGCGCCTTGACCGCAGCGGTGGCGGGGCGCGCGGGCGGCGGTGACGAGCGGCGCGCGACCTCGGTCGCGTGCTCCTGCTCGTGCTCGTCGCGCTCTTCTTCCCCGCTGTTCGCGGGGATATCGGAAGCAACGACCGCGCGAGAGAGCGTCCCGTACCAGCACGACGGCAGCACCAACACCAAGAACAGCGTCAGGAGCAGGCCAATCCAGCTCTGTGTGTTCCCACGCAAACGCACGGCGGCATTCCTTATACGGCAACTACCTCGTCACGCAAGACAACATTTCCACGAACTCGCAAGATCAGTCCGAGATATCCGGCTCGATGAAACACCATTTCACTTCCGGCACCTTGGCCTGCAGCCGTTGCTCGAATGCGTTGATCGACGCGACGAGCTCCTGAGTGCCGAGCTTGTCGACGAACTGCAGCTTGCACGCCACCATCACCTCGCCCGGGCCTTGCTGCACGGTGAGCGCCCGCAGCACCTTGATGATGCGCTGGTCCTCACCAGCGGCCGCCGTGATCTCCGCGACCAGCCTCGGATCCGCGGCCTCGCCGAGCAGCAGGGACTTGACCTCGGCCGCGAGGAAGATCGCGACCGCGATCAAGACGGTGCCGATGCACAAGGTGCCGATCGCGTCGAACATTGGATTGCCGGTGACCCACGCGACCACGATCGCGATCAACGCGAGCGCGAGCCCGAGCACCGCGGCGCCGTCCTCGCCGAAGATGACGACGAGGTCGGAGTCCTTGGTCTCGCGCAGGTATTGGATGAGCGAGCGATCGCCCTTGCGTGCGTTCACCGCCTTGTAGGCCCCGGCCATCGCCCAGCCCTCGACGACGAGCGCGAAGGCGAGGATCCCGATGGCGATGTGCGGGCTCTCGAGCGGCGAGGGGTGCTGCAGCTTGTGGATGCCTTCGTAGATCGAGTACGTGCCGCCCCCGAGGAACAGCAGCATCGCGACCATGAACGACCAGAAGTAGAGGTTGCGGCCCTGGCCGAGCGGGTACTGCTCGCTCGGCGGGCGGCGCGCCTGGCGCAACCCGAGGAGGAGCAGGAGCTGGTTCACGCAGTCGGAGAGCGAGTGCAGCGTCTCCGCGAGCATCGCGCCCGAGCCGGTGACGAATGCGCCGACACCCTTCGCGCATGCGATCGCGAAGTTGGCGCCGAGCGCGCGCAAGATATAGCCGGTGCCTTCGCCATTGCCTGCCATGACATCGCCTCGTTACTTCAGAAGCTTGGAGAGCGCCTTGAAGTCGTCCGTGCCGGCCTGACCGAGCAGGTCGAACACGGTGACCTCGGTCGAGGTGATCACGGCGCCCGCATCGCGCGCCATCTCGAGTCCGATGCGCCAGTTCGCCTTCGTGCGGCTCGCGACCGCGTCGGAGACCACGTGCACCGCCGTCGCGGCCGGGATGAGATCGCGCACCGTCTGGAACACGCAGACGTGAGCTTCCATCCCGCACACGAGCCATTGCTCCCGTGCCATCAGCGCCCCCGAGCGCACGGTGGCATCGCACTGCCAGAACTCGTCGGCCTTGGCGCACGAGAACGCGACCTTGTCGAAGGTGTGCACGGGCACACCGGCGGCCGCGGCGTCCGCGAGCGCGGCCTGCAGCTCGGGCACGGTCTGACCGAGGCCTTTCGGGTACTGCTGGCTGACGACGATCGGGAGGTGCAGCCGCGTCGCCGTCGCGATCAAGAGCTGCGTGTTCTTGACGACGTTCGCGGCCACCTGCGGCGGCATCGCCGGGACCAGGCGCTCCTGGAGATCGACGACGAGGAGCGCCGCCCGCGCGCGAAGCAGATTCTCGCGGCGCCGGACGTACTCGACCTCGACGAAGCTCATTGTTTCCCCGCCGGCAGAGCCGGCAGGGCCCCCACCCCGCTTCGATTCACTTCGCTCATCGGGTCACCTGCGCGAGGGTCGCGAGCGCATCGCTCAGGCGTTGCAAGCGCGCCTTCTCCTCGGTGAGGCGCGCGCGCTGCTCGGCGACCACGTCCTCGGGCGCGCGCGCGAGG
>DATLHR010000524.1:0-6462 GCA_035539815.1 Kofleriaceae bacterium | reverse complement strand
GCCTGTGCCCGTGCCTCCGCCCACGTCATCGAGGTCCTGCGAGCCGAGGCCCTGCAGCACCTTGTCCATCGCCGCGGGGTCGGTGAAGAACGCGACGACATCCATCTCGCTCTGCGTGCCCATCACCTTCCAGCGCACGGTGAGCGTGACCTTGCGGACGGAGACCTTCAGGACCTCCTGGAACGTCGAGTACATGGTCTGCACGAGCCCACCACCGGTCAGCGACTCGATGGTGGTCGCGTCACCGCCGGCGCCGATGCCGCCGCCGAGCATGCCGAGCAGGCCGCCGAGCGCGCTGTTCTCGAAGCCGCCTACTTCCTCGTCGGAGCCGGAGCCGGAGCCAGCGCCCGAGCCCGCGCGCGCCTTGGAGAGATCTTGGATGTTCTGCCAGCTCGGCAGCTCGACCTGGACGACCTTCGCGCACCACTCGACGGTCGGCCAGCCTTCGTCCTCGAAGGGCTCGAACTTGTCGCACTTGTCGTCGGGATCGGAGAGGCCGGTCTCGTTGAACCCGTCCTTGATCAGCGTCTCCTCGATGTCGTTCATCTTCGCGCGCGCGAGATCCGTCGCGACGCCCATCATCTGGGCCTGCTGCGCGCTGAACATGCTGTTCGCCGTGCTCTTGAGCAGCACGACGAGCCCGAACCCGAGCACCGCGAGGCCGATCATGACCTCGAGCAAGGTAAAGCCGCGCTGGCTCCTCATCGCGCCTCGCCTCCGTCGCGCGCGGCCTCGCGCTCGCCCTTCACGTTGCGCAGCATGTGGTCCTCGACGTCCTCGAGCTTGCCCTCGCGGAGCTCGACCCGGCCCGACAGGCCATGGACGAGGATGCTGAACGTGGTCTCCCCGTCGGAGACCTCGACGACCGCTTTCTCGGCCATCCCGCGCGGGAAGAAGTAGATCGCGGCCTGGCCCTTGGTCGTGCTCTTCTCGACGTGCTGGACCCAGATCTCCTTGAGCTTGACGCCGCGTCCCGAGCGCAGCTGACGGATCCAGCCCTTGCCGTCGCCGGTGACGCCGTCGCTCACGGGCACGCACTGGCGATCCGCGACGTGGTGCCCCGAGAGTGCGGTGATCTTCTTCGCCGCTTCCTCGGGGTCCGCCGCGAACGCGTCGTCGGGGACCTGGTTGAGCCGGCCCTTCGCGCGCTCGATCTGCTCCTTGACCTTCTCGGAGTCCTTGTTGAGCTCCTCGTTGCGCATGATCGTCGCGGCGCCCTGGCAGGCCTCGACGACGTAGCCGTGCTTCTCGAAGTCGAACACCACGCGGTGCATCTCGCCGAGCTCCATCGCGCGCTGGCTCGTGCGGCGCATCAGCGTCGCGAGCTCGGTGACGTCCTCGACGAGATCCGCCTTCGACACCGCACGATACGCCCGGCGCGCGAGGAACGCCCCGAGACCGATGATCGCGAGCACGATCATGATCTCGAGCATCGTCATCCCCCGCGAGGAGCTATGTGGTGCGCGCCGAGCCACCTCGCGTCAGTACGACTTGACGTCGTCCTCCGTACCGAACTTCTGGTCGGGGCCCGCGGACTCGACGGCGAGGCCACCCTTGACGCCGGCCGGCAGGTTCGGACCGCACAGCATCTTGTACTCGGTGCCCCACGGGTCCTTGGTCTCCTTCTTGTTCACGTACTCGTTGAGGTCCGAGAGCTTCTCCGGGCACGACTTGCTCGGGTTGGCCTGCGACCACGAGCCGTACGCGTTGAACGCGTAGTCGTCGACGGCGAGCTTGGCGATCTTCTCCTTCGACTCGCCGAACATCTTCATCACGCGCGGACCGACGACGAGGCCCATGACGAGCGCGAGGATCGCGAGCACGATCATGATCTCGAGGAGAGTCATGCCGCGCTGAGCGTTACGGGTGCGACGAAGGAGACGGGCAGACAGAGTGCGCTTCATACGAGTTTCCTTTCAGATGCCTTCGAGCTCACTTGGGGCCGGATAGCTGACCGAGATCCATGATGGGTTGCAGGACCGAGAACACGATGAAGGCGACGGCGCCGCCCATGAAGACGAGCATCAGCGGCTCGAGGAGCGCGGTGAACCGGCCGAGCTTGGTGTCGACCTCGGCGTCGTACGCGTCCGCGATGCGCCCGAGCATCTGCTCGAGCTGACCGGACCGCTCACCGACCGCCGTCATGTGGATCATCGTCGCGGGGAACTGCCCCGACTTCTTCAGCGTCTGGGCGAGCGATTCACCCTCGGTGACCGCCTTCTTCGCATCCTCGATCGCCTGCTGCAGGATCACGTTGCCCATGATCTGCTTCGCGGTGTCGAGCGCACGCAGCATCGGCACGCCGGACTGCAGCATCGTGCCGAGCGTGCGCGCGAACCGGCCGACGTTGATCGTGCGCACCAGCTGCCCCAGCACGGGCAAGCCCAGCACGAAGCGGTGCCAGGTCTGCTTGCCTTCCTTCGAATTGATCCACTTGTAGAACCCGAAGCCGCCGACCCCGAGCGCGATCAGGATCCACAGGATGTAGCTACCGAAGAACTTCGAGCTGTTGATCAGCAGCTTCGTGTTCCACGGCAGCGCCTTGCCCTGCTGCGCGATCATGCTGGTGATCTCCGGAATCACCTTGATCATGAGGACCGCCATGATGATGCCGCCGACGACGAGCATCACCACCGGATAGATCATCGCGCTCTGGACCTTCGACTTCAGCTTCTGCGACGCCTCGAGGAAGTCGGCGAGCCGCCCGAGCACCTCGTCGAGGTTGCCGGCGACCTCGCCCGCGCGGACCATCGAGACGAACAGGTCGTCGAAGATCTTGGGGTGCTTCGCCATCGAGTCGGCGAGCGACATACCCTCGTTGACGTTCGTCCGGACCTCGGACAGCGGCGACTTGAAGCGGACGTTGGTGACCTGCTCGACGAGCGCCCCGAGCGCCTCGGGCAACGGGATGCCGGACTTGAGCAGCGTGGCCATCTGCCGCGTGAACGTCGCGACCTCGGCCTTCTTGACGCCGGCCAACAGGCCGCCGAGATCGACGTCGCGCGACAGCCCGCCCTTCTTCGCGTTCTGATCCTTGGCCGCCTTGCCGCCCTTCGACAGCTCGAAGCTCGTGACCAGGACGCCGTCCTTGCGCAGGATCTGCCGCAGCGCCTTGGGCGACTCCGCGTCGCGCACGCCGTTGACGTTCTTGCCGCTGGGCGACACGCCCTTGAACGCGTACATCGGCATCTTAATGCGCCTCCGCGGGTAGATCGCTCCGGCGCATTAGTCCCCGCTCTCCGCCGTCATCAGCATGACCTCTTCCGGCGTGGTGAGCCCCTGCATGCACTTGCGCGCGCCGTCGAACCGCAGCGTCACCATGCCGTCGGCGACCGCCGCGTTGCGGATCGAGCCGGCGTCGGACTTGGCGAGCGTCATGCGGCGCACCTGCTCGCCGATCATCAGGAGCTCGTAGATGCCGGTTCGTCCGCGATAGCCGAGCTGTCCGCACGCCGGACAGCCGACCGGCTTGAACACGGTGCCCTGCGGCGGCGGGCGCTGGCCCTTGACCGGCGGGAGCTGGTAGCCGCCGCGGAAGAACTTGTGCGGATCGATGCCGAGCTGCTCGAGCGTCTCCTCCGACGGCTTGATCGGCTGCGCGCACTCGTAGCAGGGCCGGCGCACGAGGCGCTGCGCGAGCAGGCCGACGAGCGACGACGCGACGAGGAACGGCTCGATGCCCATGTCGACGAGACGCGTGATGCCGCCGGCGGCGTCGTTGGTGTGGACCGTCGACAGCACGAGGTGGCCGGTGAGCGAGGCGGTGATCGCGACCTCGGCGGTCTCGCGATCGCGGATCTCGCCGACCATGATGACGTCGGGATCCTGGCGGAGGAACGACCGCAGCCCCGACGCGAACGTCAGGTCGATCTTCGAGTTCACCTGCGTCTGCGAGATGCCCTCGAGCTGATATTCGACCGGATCTTCGACGGTGAGGATGTTGATGTCGGGCGAGTTGATCTCGGAGAGACACGCGTAGAGCGTCGTCGTCTTACCGGAGCCGGTGGGACCGGTGACGAGGAGGATCCCGTGCGGCCGCGCGATGATGCTGCGGATCAGCGCGAGGTGATCCTCGGCGAACCCGATGTCGGCGAGGCCGAGGAGCACGCTCGAGCGATCGAGCAGACGGATCGTGACGCTCTCGCCGGCCGCGGTCGGTGCGGTCGCGACACGCATGTCGACGTCCTTGCCGGCCATCTTGCGCCGGATGCGGCCGTCCTGCGGCAGGCGCTTCTCGGCGATGTTGAGGCCGGCCATGATCTTCACGCGCGCGAGGATCGACTGCTGGAACTTCTTCGGCGCGCGCTTGGCTTCGCGCAGCACGCCGTCGACGCGGTAGCGCACGACGATGTCCCTCTCGCCGGGCCGGATGTGGATATCCGACGCGCCTTCCTTGGCGGCCTGGAACATCAGCGAGTTCACCCAGCGGATGATCGGCGCCTCGTCGTTGGCGTCGAGCATGTCGACGAGCTCCTCGGACTGGAACTCCTCGCTCTCGCCCTCGTCGTCCTTCTTGCCGCTCTCCTCGAGCTCGTGGCTGCCCTTGATCCGCGTGTACGTCTTGTTGATGTGGTCGGTGATCTTGACGCTCGAGACCACCACAGGCTCGACCGGCTCGGCGAGCAGCACACCGACCGCGTCGATCACGTCCACCGCTGTCGGATCCGCGACCGCGATCATCACGCGGCCCGCGCCGTCGCGGCCGAGCGGCAGCACGAGGCGCTGGCGCGCGAAGTTGATCGGTAGCTTCTCGATCAGCTCGACCGGGATGTCCTCGGCGCGCGGCAGGTCGCGCAGGTACGGGATCTCGGACTGCAACGACAGCGCGAGCGCGAGCTGATCCTCGTCGATCGCGCGCAGCCGCAGCAGCACCTCGCCGAGCAGCCCGCCCTCCTCGCCCTGCTTGTCGAGCGCGCGCTCGATCACTTCGGGCGCGACGCCGCAGCGCGCGACGAGGATCTCGCCGAGCCGCGCCGGGACGGGCGACAGCGGGCTCACGCCCGGCGGTGCGTAGCCGTGCATCACCATCACTGCGCTCCAGGTGCACCGCTCGCGGGCTTCGCGGGCGCCTTGGCAGGAGCCTTGGCGGGTGGCGCCGCATCCTTGGGCTGCGGTTGCGTCTTGGGCTGCGGTTGCGTCTCGGGCGGCGTCAGCGGAGCCGGCTCGCCCGGATCGTCGATGTTCGACGGTGCGTAGTCGAGCTGGCCGGGCTTGACCATCTCGCGCTGCCCCATCTGCTCGAGGATCGCGGCGTCGGCCTCGACCGAGAGCACCGAGCGGTTGATCTCCTCGAGCAGGCCGCGCTTGCGGCTGTAGTCCACCTTGGGGTCGTACTTGTGCTCGTTGAGCGACACGAACGACCTCATGAACTCTTCGCGCTCGCGCTGCTTGCGCTCCTTGATCGCCTGCAGATCGAGCTGGTCCTTGATGATGTACGGCGTGAGCAGGATCAGCAGGTTTGTCTTGTTCTTCGTCTTCGTCGAGTACTTGAACAGGTAGCCGAGGATCGGGATATCGCCGAGCAGCGGGATCTTGCTGGTCGAGTAGATGTCCTTCTCCTGGATCAGACCGCCGATGACGACGCTCTGCTGATCGCGCACCACGACCTGGGTCTTCAGCTTGCGCTCCGTCCACGTCGGGCCGAGCTGCGGGTCACGGCCGCCGATGTCCTTGATCTCCTGCTCGATCTCGAGGCGGACCGCGTCGTTGCTCGAGATGTGTGGGGTCACGTTGAGCGTCAGGTTCAGCTTCTCGCGCTGGATGTTCTGGCCGATCGAGCCGGGGATGCCCTGCTGCCCGTTCTGGCCGGGGATGCCGAACCCGGGGAACGACAGGCCCGCCTGGTACGGGATGTTGTTGCCGACGGAGAGCTCGGCCTTCTCGTTGTCGATCGCGATCACGTGCGGAGCAGACAGGATGTTCGAGTTGTCCTGCGTGGCAAGCGCCTGAAAGAGAACCCCGTAGGAAGGAATGCTCTGGCCGAGCTGGGGGAAGTTGACGAGCGGCCCGAGCGCGCCGCCGATCAGACCGGTCGCGGTCGCCAGCGTCGTCACGTCGAGCGAGCGCAGCGACGGATGCTGCACGCCGCCGATCAGCAGGGTGGAGTCGTTGTCGCCCACGGTCAGGCCGCCGTGCGAGCTGGTGCCGAGGTTGAGGCCCTTGCTGAGCTGGACCTCGAGGATCATCGCCTCGATGTAGATCTGGCGGCGCGGCTGATCGAGGCGGCGGATCACGTCCTTGATCGCGAGGTAGTCGCGGCCGCTCGACATCACGATGAGCGAGTTGGTCGGCTTGTCCCCGATCACGCGGACCTGCCCCTCGAGCGACGAGCCGAGGTCGCCACCGCCGGATGAGGGCGCGGGCTGCGCGGGCTGCGCCTGGCCGCGGCCCTGCCCGGGCTGGCCCTGGCGGCCCGGCTGCTGCGTGCCCTGCCCGATCGCCGCGTTGAGCGTGGTCGCAAGC
>DATLHR010000523.1:0-7538 GCA_035539815.1 Kofleriaceae bacterium | reverse complement strand
GCGCCACTCGAGGCGGCGATCGGCATCGGTGAGGACGGGGAGCGGGTCGGTCTCCTCGTACTCGCCATCGTCGCCCGGTGTGGCTGAGACGGTGCCGGGCGGGCGCTTGCGGCGCTTCTTCTTGCCAGGCTTGCCCGCATCGTGGGGCGCGGAGGCGATCGTTTGCGCGTCGGGAGGCGTGGTGGTGGGCTCGCCGCCCCACGGTGGGCGAAGCGCGAGATACATTGCGCCGGCACCGAGGGCCAGGCCGATAACGATGCCGATCGCACCCCGCACTGTTCGCTTGTATCACGCGTGCCCGAGGGCGGCATGAGCCAGCGCGGACCGGCGTTCACGCCGCTCGGGGCGATCGCGGTGCTGTCGATCTCGTTCGCGACGTTCCTCGTCGCGTTCACCGTCGCCGTCGGGGTCGGTGCGCCGCCCCTGGTCGCGGTGGTGTTGGGGCAGCTGGTGCTACTGGCGGCGCCGCTGATCGCGTGCACGCGGACGCGGCGCCCGCTCGCTGCGATCGGCCTTGCGCGCCCACGTGGGCGCTTGCTGGTCGCCGCGGTGCTGATCGGCGCGAGCATGTGGTTCATCAACCTGCGGCTGTCCTCGCTGCTGCCGCTGCCGAAGGGTCAGGTGCTGGAGCTCGAGAAGGCGGTCGAAGGACCGCAGCTCGCGGCGGCGCTGGTCGTCATCGCGCTCGTGCCGGCGGTGTGCGAGGAGCTGCTGTTCCGCGGGCTGGTGCTGCGCGGGCTCGCGAGCCACTACATCCCGATCGGCGCGATCACGATGACGGCCGCGCTGTTCTCGCTGTATCACCTGTCGGTCGTGCAGCTGTTACCGACGTTCACGCTCGGGCTCGCGCTCGGTGTCCTGGCGCTGCGCGGCGAGTCGGTGATCCCGGCGATGCTGGCGCACCTCCTCAACAACGCCGCCGCGATCCTCGTCGCGCGCCGCGAGCTTCCGGGCGCAGGGTGGATCGACCAGCACACGGGCGCCACGCTCGCGATCGCGGCGGCGACGACCACGGCGGGCGTGGTGCTCGCCGCGCGATCGCCGAAACCGAGGACGGCGGCGTGAGCGAGTCCACGTTGGCGTTCCACACGCTCGCGCTGCGCCGCGAGCTGCCGTCCGACCATACCGAGCTGGCGCCCGTGACCGCGCCCGCGATCGTCGCGTACGGCGCGGAGGGGAGGACATCGGTCGAGCTCGCGCTCGCGCTGTCGGAGCTGCCGACGGAGACGCGGCCGACACGCTCGGCCATGATCCGAAGCTCGGCGCGCGTCCGCTGCGCCGGACCGTCGAGGACTTGATCGTCGCGCCGCTCGCCGAGCGCATGTCTCGTACACCCTCGTGGAGAGACGCAACCGTAAGAATTCAGGCGGCTTCCGAGCCGGGTGCGGCGGACCTTACGATCGCGTGACACATGTAGTCCGCCCGACATCCACCCTGTCGATTGCAAGCTCTGCTACCGTCGTTACGTGCCCGACCCGAAGCGTGTGCTCTGGTACCTCCGGAAGGTTCCGCTCCTCGCGGACCTCGGCCCCGACGCCATCGCGCGGATGGCCGAGCGCGTCGAGCTCCGCGAAGCGCGCCGGCGCGACGTGGTCTACCTCCCGGGGGATCCGGGGCGCTCCTTGTTTTTCGTACACGGCGGCCGCATCAAGGTCAGCAAGGTCACCCGCGACGGCAAGTCGCTGACCCTGGCCTACCACGGGCCCGCCGAGCTGTTCGGCGACGGCTGTCTCCTCGACGGCGGCCCGCGCACCGAGATGGCGGAGGCCGTGGAGAACGCGCTGCTCTCCGAGATCGAGCGCGCCCACTTCGAGGAGCTGATGCACAGCCACCCCTCGCTCGGCCTGGCGATGACGCGGCTCATGATCGTTCGCCGCCGCGAGCTCGAGAACAAGGTCGAGGCGCTCGTGTTCCGCGACGTGTCGAGCAAGCTCGCCGAGCTGCTCGTCAAGCTCGCCGGCGAGTACGGCGTCGACGATGCGCGCGGCACGCTCGTCGCGCTCAAGATCACGCATCAGGAGCTCGCGAACCTGATCGGCTCCACGCGCGAGACCGTGTCGCTCACGCTCTCGCAGTTCAAGCGCAAGCGCCTCATCCTCACCGAGGGCCGCAAGGTCATCATCTCGGACTCCGAGGCGCTCAAGGCGCTGTTCTAAGCGTGCGACGGTCGGCCGCGAGCTTCCGTCCGGACGCGCGCATGGTCGATCACGTGCGCGCCTGCCTGCTCGCCATCGCGATCGCGGGGTGCTCGCGCGGCTCATCGGCGCCGGCCCCGATCGCGTCGCTGATCGTGCCCGATGCAACGGCGCTCGTCGTGGCGCGGCCGACGGACTTCCCGCTGATCACGATGCTCGACGGCCTGCCCGACATGTACCGGTGCTGGCGCACGCTCGAGACCAAGCTCGAGGCCACCTATCAGGTGTTCGTCCCGAACGGCGGCTCGTACGTGATCCTCGTCGGCGATCTGCCGCGCGCCGAGGTCGAGCGCTGCGCGATGCAGATGCTGCTCTACAACAACCTGTACGACCCTTCGCAGGGGCCCCCGGACTGGGACGAGGAGAGGCTGCCGCGCGATGGCGCGCTCACGTTCGCACCGACGACGACGGGCGTGGTCTACGCCGCCTGGCGCGACAACCGCATCCTCGCTGGTCGCCGCGCCGACGTCGAACGTGCGCTCGGCTCGCACGCCGGTGCGCCCGCCTGGTTGCGCGCTGACGAGCTGTCGACCGCCTCGGCGAGCCCGAACACCGCGTTCGTCGGCATCAGCACGGACGCGGCGTTCGCGAACGTCGTCGGCGTCCCCACGCAGCGGTGGAAGCTCGTGATGGAGACGGCGCCCCAGCCCTGGCCCGAGCGTAGGCTGCTCGAGGAGGGCCAAGAGCTCGAGGAGTTCGGCAGACAGGAGGCGCTGAAGGCCGAGCGCAAGAAGCAGGGCCTGCCGCCCGAGGAGCCCGCACCGCCGCCGCGCCCGCCACGCCCGTTCACCGGGCGCCTCGAGCTCTCCTACGCGACGGCCGCCGATGCCGCGCGCGCCGCCGAGACCGTCGCCAAGAACGCGTTCGCGATCCCGCTCGAGCCAGCCCTCGGCGCCGCGATCTCGAAGCTGCTGCAGACCGTCACCGGGACGACCCTGACCCTGCGCTTCGATCAGGACAGCTTCCCCGGCGTCGAGCTGGAGAAGCTGCAGGCGTGGGTCGCGAGCCTGCAGGCCGCCGCCGCGCACTGACCGTACGCCCTACCCGTCGACACTCACGACGTCGGTCAGGGATAGAGGTGCATGTGGGGCCACGATATCGGACGTAGCGGCCGGGCGCTCAATCGCGTGGGTACGCGATCGCGACGACCTCGACCTCGTCGCCGTTGGGCAGCACGACGGAGTCACCGACGCGGGCGCCATGGAGCGCCTCGGCGAGCGGTGACTGCCAGCTGACCCAGCCGCGCTTCGCGTCCGCTTCGATCGCGCCGACGATGCGATAGATCGTCCGCTTGCCCGACTCGGCCTCGAGCGTGACGGTGGCACCGATGCCGACCTCGTGCCGGTCGGTCGGCTCGACGACCTGCGCGGTCGCGAGGTGCGCGGTCAGCTCGGCGATGCGATCCGGATCGCCCTGTTCACGGCCGAGGCGATCGAGCTCGGCGCGCGCCGCCTCGAGCCCGGCGGCGGTGACGAGGTTGAGCTCGGGCACGGGCACGCCGCGCTTGCGCATCGGCTCCGGCGCGGCCTCGTCATCCTCTTTGGTGAACGCCTTGCTCATGAGCGGCTCGTCATCGTGAACGCGAGCTCGAGGGCGCGCTGCATCGAGACGGCGCGCGCCAGGCCCTTGCCCGCGATGTCGTAGGCGGTGCCGTGATCGGGTGAGGTCCGCACGATCGGAAGGCCGAGCGTGACGTTCACGGCCTCGTCGAAGTCGACGAGCTTGACCGGGATGAGGCCCTGGTCGTGGTACATCGCGACGAGCGCGTCGTAGCGGCCGTGCAGGGCATCGCGGAACGCGGCGTCGGGGACGAGCGGGCCGTGGAGGGTCACGCCGTCGATCGGCGCGAGCGCGGGCGTGATCACGCGCGCCTCGTCGCCACCGAGGAGGCCGCCCTCCCCTGCGTGCGGGTTGAGGCCGACGACGCCGAGCCGGGGCGCCGCGATGTGAAAGTCGCGCACGAGGGAGGTCGCCACGAGCTCGATCGTGCGGCGAAGGCTCGCCGTCGTGAGCGTGCGTGCGACGTCGGCGAGCGGCACGTGCACGGTGGCGAGCGCGACCTTGAGGCGCGGCCCCGCGAACATCATCACCACGTGCGGTGCGCCGAGCCGCGCGGCGAGCATCTCGGTGTGGCCGGGGAACGCGAACCCGGCGCGCTTGGCCCACGTCTTCGAGATCGGCGCGGTCGCGATGGCCGCGAGCTCCCCGCGCGCCGCCGCGGCGACGGCGGCTTCGAGGTAGCCGACCTGGGCTGCGCCGGAGCGCTCGTCGGGTCGGCCGGGCACGGCCCCGGCGCCGGCGCCGTCACCGATGACGACGAGGCCCGGCGGCAGAGAAATCCCGAGCGCACGCGCACCGCGCTCGAGGGGCTCGCGATCGCCATAGACGATGATGCGCTCGCGGGATTCAGCCGGCTCCGTCGCGAGCGCCGCGGCCACGATCTCGGGGCCGATGCCGGCCGGATCGCCCAGCGTGATGCCAATCCGCGTGACCGCCTCCACGCCCGCACGCTAGCACCGCTTGCCTCGGCGGGCGGATTCGTTCATCCATGATGAGTGATGAGGCGAGCATGGCTCCTGGCCTTCGTCGTCGGTTGCGCGGGCGCCGAGGCGATGACCGTGGAGCCGCCCGTGGCGGCGCCGCCGCAAGCGGAGTCGTCGGAGCTCGGGCTCGTCCCCGGCGAGAGCATGACGTTCGACGTCCACCTCGCCGGCGTGCTCGCGGGTCAGGCGCAGCTCGCCGTCGGTGACGTCGGCCTCGTCGACGGCAAGGACGCGATCGTCGTGCGCTCGCGCGCCGCGACCGCCGGCGCCGCGGCGCTGATCAAGAACATCAGCGACGAGGCGACCACGGTGATCGACGTGGTGACCGGCCGCCCGCTCACGCTCTCGTCGACGATCATCAACGGCGACAAGACGACCACCGCCTCCGCCACGTTCAAGGGCAGCGTCGCCGAGGTCCTCTACAAGCGCCCGACGGACAAGGAGCCGCGCGCGACCAAGCTCGACTTCGGCGACGTCCCGGTCCACGACGCACACACCGCGATGGCGCAGCTGCGCGGCTGGAAGGGCACCAAGGGTCAGTCGCGCACGGTTTACGTGATCGGCGGCCGCCGGCTGTGGAGGATCGACGTCAGCTACGCCGGCGAGGAGACCATCGGCTCCGCGCTCGGCAATCGGCGCGCGATCGTCTACGACGGCAAGTCGTATCGGGCGCGCCCCAACAAGTCCGTCGAGTCCGGCAAGCCGGCGCGCTCGTTCAAGGTGTGGCTCTCCGACGATGCCGACCGCGTCCCGATCAAGGTCGTCGCGACGACCGAGCTGGGCGACATCGTCATGGACCTGACCGAGTACAGCCGTTAGGTCTCGTCGGCGCCTTCGCCGTACGAGATCTCGATCTCGGGGTCCGTCGTCGCGCGCTTGCGCGGCGCGTTCGCGGCGGCCTCGGCGTCGAGCGCGACGATCTGGATCTCGGGCTCGGAGTCACCGCCCGGCGCGACCGGGATCGGCGTGGACGCGCGCCCCAGCGCCTCCGCCTCGGGCGAGCCCGAGCGCGCGAGCACCTTGGGGGTCGGATCCGTCTTCGCGGTCTCGATCGCGCGATCGATCGCGGTCTCGCCGGTCTCGACGGCGGGCCGGGGGCGCACCACCGCGGTCGCCGCCTGGCGCGAGGCGATCGCGGACGCGAGGCCCTCGAGCAACGCCTCGCCGAGCTCCGCGTCCTCCTCGCACAGCTCGCGCCAGTCGTCGTTGCGGATCGCGACCGCGCGGACCTCGGTGCGCGCGACGGCGAGCGCGTCCTTGTCGGGGTGCGCGGAGCCCGCGACCAGCGACTCGGGGTAGATCAACGCGCCGGGCCCGAGCTCCTCGCCGTCCTGATCGAGCTCGCCCTCGACGACGATCCAGGCGACGCGATCGCCGAGCGTGTGCGCGGGCAGCTTCTCGCCCAGCTGGTAGTCGCGCGGGATCGCGATGCGCAGGGCGCGCAAGCGCTGCTGAGGCGAGACCTTCTCGGTCCACAGCTCGCACAGGCTGATCGACAGGTCATCGCGGCGGCGCTGCTCGGCGGGTACCGGGTTCTCGCCGGCCTCGAGCACACGTACGACGATCGTGGTCGCGTTATCGCCGCCGCCCCGCTCGAGAGCGAGATCGACGAGCTTCTGCGCCGCGCGCGCCGGGCTCGGCTGCTTGGTGAGCACGTCGCCGACCTCGGCCTCCTGCACGTACTCGCTGATGCCGTCGCTGCACAGCATGAAGCGATCGCCGTCGGCGAGCGGCACGACGAACGTCGACACCTTGCACTCGTCCCCGATGCCGAGCGCGTTGGTCAGCATGCTGCGGAACCGCGCGCCGTCGCCGGTGACGTCGACGTCGATGCCGGCCGCGAGCAGGCGCTGGAGCAGCGTGTGGTCCTCGGTGAGCTGCATCGCGATGCCGTCGCGCACGATGTACGCGCGCGAGTCGCCGGCGTGCGCGAACAACAGCTCGCTGCCGACGACCATCGCGCCGACCAACGTGGTGCCCATGCCCGACTTGGACTTGTCGCGCTCGGCCTCGGCGACGATGGCGTGATGTGCCGCGAGGACGCCGTCGCGCAGCCAGGACAGCAGCTGCTTCTTGGCGATCGCCGTCCCGCGCGCCAGCCAGACGTCGGCGACCTCCTGGGTCTCGGGGTCGGACCACCGCTCGCGGATCGTCTTGACCGCGATCGCGCTCGCGACCTCCCCGGCCGCGTGACCGCCCATGCCGTCACAAACGAGGAACAACCCGCGCTCCTCGTCGAAAAAGAACGCGTCCTCGTTATGCTCCCGCACGTTGCCGACGTGCGTGAGTGCCGCGCCGACGATCGAGGCTCGCCCTGCCACTTCGATCACTCTAACCTAACCGCGCATCTTGTAGCCGACGTTGCGGACGGTCTCGATCATGGACCCCATCTCCCCCAGCTTGGCCCGGACCCGGCGGACGTGGATGTCCACGGTCCGGGTGCCCCCCGCGAACCGGTAGCCCCAGGCCCGCTCGAGCAGGGCCTCGCGCGTGAACACGCGCCCGCGGTGCTGGGCGAGGTAGCGCAGCAGCTCGAACTCCTGGTGGGTGAGATCGACCCGGCGGCCCGCGATCCGGACCTCGTAGCCGGCGATGTCGATGACCAGCTCGTCGATCTTGAGCACCTCGTCCGAGCCGAACGTCGCCGTCTTCCAGTCGAGCTGGCGCATCCGGCCGTAGAGCTCGGCCGGGACGATCGGCATCAGGACGAAATCGTCGAAGCCGATCGAAAAATCGAGGGCAGGCAGACGTGCGACAGTCACCGCCAGCAGGATCGGAACTTCTACGAGCGGGCCATCGT
>DATLHR010000522.1:0-25333 GCA_035539815.1 Kofleriaceae bacterium | reverse complement strand
GATCTGGCCCATGCGAGCGGCCGCGGTGATCGAGTTGGCCGCATCCTTCACGCCGAGCACGCCCTCGTACTTCTTGGTCGCGGAACCACCGACCTTGGTCTTCTCCGCGACCCAGTCGTTGAAGCGCTTCAGGCTCTTGGCCGCGATCGCCTTGTTCTGCGGGTCGAAGTTGAGGTTCGACGGGAAGTTCAGCGCCAGATACGCCTCGAAGTCCTTGTCGGCCTCGGCGACCTTCGCGAGGCCGTAGTAGTAGCGCGCGCCACCCTCGTCACCGCCGGTCTTGCCGCCGGCCTTCTCGAATGCCTTCGCGGCCGCGGAGAACGCCTGCAGCGCCTCCTTCATCTTGCGCTCGTCGCGCTTGACGACGGTCAGCTTGATCTTGGAGTCCGGACCGCACTGGGTCGGCTGGTCCGAGCCCTTGGCGCGCTTGCGCTTCTTGAGGTTGATGGCGCGCTCGCGGACGATCTTCACGCACGAGCCGTCGACCTGCTTCACCGGGCAGCTCTGCTCCCACAGGATCTGGCCGATCTTCGCGTGCGCGATCACCAGGCGGTCATCCCCGCCCTTGCTGCCGTACGTGCGGATGTAGTCGCGGAGGTGCTTGATCACCTGGTCCTTGTCACCCTGCTTCTCGTAGACCGAGGTGAGCGAGAACGCGGCGTTCGCGGCCTCCTTCTGATTCTTCTTTCCGAACGTCTTGATGAAGTACTTGGTGTTCTCGATCGCCTTGGCGTCGTCGCCGATGCCCTTGCGATAGAACACCGCGTCGCTCATCGCGTTGTACGCGTCCTTCTCGCCCGCGTACTTCTTCGCGTACTCCTCGAGCTTCTCCGCCGAGCGGTCGTAGAACGCGATGTCGCCATACGCCTTGCCGATCGCCATCAGCGCCATCTTCGACTGGGGGCTGTTCGGGTAGTACTTCTGCAGCAGCGTGTACGCCTGGATGGCGGCGCCGATCGAGCGGCCCTGCATGAAGCAGTAACCCGCGTTGAACAGCACCTCGTTGTTCTGCTTGTTCTCGGGGTCGGCGTTGTAGATGTCGAGATACGCCTGGCCGCACTGGATGTACTTGGAGAAGTCCTTCGTGTCCTTGGCCTGCTTCTCGATCAGCTCGGCCTTCTTGCGCATCGACTTCGCCTTGATGTCGGCGAGCACGCCCTTGAGGTCATCCTTGCCGTCGAGGAACTTGGCGTCCTTGCCGAGCTTCTCCGCCAGCGCGAGCATCTTGTCGTACTGCTGCGTGCGGTTGTACGTGTCGAGGAGGAGGTTCGCCGAGTACTCGGCGGTCTCGTGCTCGCGGTGCTTGTCGAGGATGTCCTCGAAGAGCGGCGTCGCCTTGTCGAACTGGTTGTAGCGCCGGTAGATGTTCGCCTTCAGGAACTTCATCCCGACGAGCTCGTCGTCCTTCGGGTCCTTGATGTAGTTGATGTAGATGTCGAATGCCGCGAGCATCTTCTCCTCGCGCGGCGGGATCGGCTTCGGCTGCGGGACCTTGTCGTACTCCTTGTCCACGTCGTCGACCTTGTCGGCCTGGTTCTTCACGCGGGGGTCGACGTTGAGCGCGTTCTTCCAGCCGAGCACCGAGGCGTAGGCCGCCTCCTTGGTCCGCTTCGCGTCGAGCTTGCCGCCCTTCACGACGTCGGCGAACGCGACGGCCGCGTTCTCCCACAGCTCGGTCTGCAGGCGCGCGTTCTTCTCGTTCTCCGCCCGGCTCCAGATCAGCTCGGCGTAGAAGTACTGGGTCTCCGCGTAGTCGGGCGCGTCGGTGAAGACGTCGAGGTAGACCTTGTAGAGCTTCTCGGCGTACGCGAGGGTCTCCGCGTTCTTGGTCTTCGCCGACTCGGAGTGGTACGCGCGGGCGAGCTCACCGGACATCGCCGCCGCGTTGTCGTGGCACTCCTGCGCCTCGGCGGCGGGCAGCGTCTTGGTGCCCTTGAGCGCGCCGTAGAGCTTGTTGAGGTTCTCGATCTCCTTGACCTTGTCGGCGTTATTCGCGCCGGGCATCGACATCATCGCGTGCGCGACGTTGTACTGCCATAGGCACACGTTCTTGCTCTTGGGCTGGAGCTTCATCAGCTCCTGGAACGTGTAGATGGCCTTGTCGCTCTTGCCCTGCCCCAGGTAGAGGTCGGCGAGGATCTCGAGCATCGAGAACGCACCCTTGCTGTCGATGCGCTGGAACGAGACGTAGGCCTTGTCGGCCTTGCCGATCTCCGAGTACGCGCGGACGAAGTCCTTCTTCGCCGCGCGGTGGAGCGTCTCCTGCTTCTTGTCGTTCTTGGTCGCGTTCGCGACCTGCGAGAACGTGTCGAGCGCCTCGAGGAACCGCGTCAGGTTCAGATGGATCCAGCCCATCTTGTACATCGCGTACCAGTACGCCGACGACCGCGGGAACTTGAGGACCATCTTGTAGCGAGACTCGGCCTCGGCGAGCTGGCCCTGCTCGAAGTGGTAGTCCGCGAACGCGAGGTGCGCCTCGGGGACGAACTTGCTCTGCGGATAGTTCTTCAGCAGCTGGTCGAACACCTTGCGTGCTTCGGGGAGGTACTTCGCGCCCTGCAGCGTGTACCCGTAATAGAACAGCGCCATATCCATCTTGGGATAGTTGCGGAAGGCGTCGTTCTTGGTGAGGGCGTTGTACGTCTTCACCGCCTTCAGCATGTACGTCTTGGCCTTCTCCGCGGCGGCCTTCTGTTCCTTCTGCCACTTCGACTTGTCGCCGCCCTTCGCACCGTCGGCCTTGATCAAGTACTCGGTGCTCTTCAGGCGCCAGAAGCGCTGCTGCTTGGCGTAGAGCTCGCCGAGACGGAAGTACGCGTCGCTCTTCTCGTCGACGTCGGAGTCCGGCGTGTTCTCGATGATCTCACCGAGGATCGCTTCCTGCTCGCTGCGGATGTTGCCGACGAGGCCCTCGATCGAGAGCACGTCGTCCGCGTTGAGCGTCGGCACGAGCTCCTTCTTGTCCGTGGTCTTGACCTGGATGGGCTTGACCCGATCCGACAGCTTGACGTCGATCTTGACGTCCTGCTGCCGCGTGTACTTCGGCTTGTTCTGCGCCGAAGCGACGTTTGCACCGAGCAGCAGTGCAGTAACGATCGCGAGCTTCATTCTCGACATGGGTTCCCTTCTCTCCGAGCTAGCTGGCTGAAACGGTAACGGGTGCCTGTGCGGCAGTCGTCACGGAATTGTCATTGCCCCGAAAAGCACCACGAGCCCGGCCGCCTAAAAGCTAAGTCCGGGCTCGCCGTACGGGGTTCAACGGACCGAGATCACTTGGTGCAACGCGAGCGGATCTTGAACCGGTAGTACCCGAGCTCGTCCTTCCAGTACTCGCCGTTGAACTTCCACTGGAAGTGCTCGTCATCGACGACGATCGGCTCTTCCTTGTGGGACTTGGAGACCTGCTGGACGCCCTTGCCGGCGAGCGCGTCGGTCGACAGCTTGTCGGCCTGGCCGCTCAGGATCTCGTACTTGATCTTGAGGCCGTCGTTGGACAGCGCGCGCAGCTCGCGCGCGAGGCGCTCGATGCGATCGCGGGCGACCTTGCCGGCCTCGGCCGCGGCGACCGACTGCTGCACCGTGAGCTCCTGGAGCACCTCGGCGGCGACCTGCGTGGTCTGCCACGCCTTGTCGGACTTGCTGTGCATCGCGAGCTCGTTGTTGAGCTCGTCGACCCACGCGAACGTCTTCATCAGCGTCTTGTCGTTGAGCACGCTCATGACGAGGCGCTGGGTCTTGTCGTCGAGGCCGGCCTTGCCCGCCTTGACCTTCTTCACGTAGTCGTAGAACTCGGCGTTGTCGTCGAACTTCTTGACCATCTCCTCGAGGTTCTTCTTGAGGGGATTGTACTTGTCGTTGAAGTCCGTGATCGCCTCTTTGGCCTGATCGTAGAGGCAGTACTTGAAGTAGATGACGCCCTTGAGCAGCTCCGACTCCGGGAAGAACTGGTCCTCGAAGTACGGCGCGTTGAGCGTGTGGATGTTGCCGAGCGCCTTCGAGTTGAGCGACTTCATGTAGTACGCCCACGACGCCTCGAACAGCGACTCCGCCCAGTCGGCCGAGTTCTGGTCGAGCTTCTCGAAGTACTTGATCGACGTGTCGAACTGCTGCGTCGAGTAGAACACGCGCGCCATCTGCAGCTGCGCGAGCTCGTTGTAGTTGGCGATGTCGTCGGGCTTGTACTGCGCCGGCTTCTCCTGACCGATGATCAGGATCTCCTTGAACGCATTGACCGCCGGCTTGCCTTCGTACTTGCGGACGTACGTCACGCCCTCGAAGAACTTCGCCTTGATGAAGAACTCGCTCTGGCGGGACACCTGCTGGAACAGGCCGATCGCCTTGTCGAAGTCACCGTCGCCGCCCTTCGCGTAGTAGTGCCGGCCGAGGAGGAACAGCAGCTCGTCCTTCACCGACGCGAGGCTCGAGTCCTCGAGCGCCTTGGGGTCGTACGTGCCGATCTTCTCGAGGATGCCCGACGTCTCGGGCAGCACGCGCGAGAGCGCGGCGAGCCACTTGAGCGCGGCGCCGTGATACGTGTGCGCGTCGCCGGTCTGGACGATCTTGTCGAAGTACGCGAGCGAGCCGGCGTAGAAGCCCATCTGGTAGATCGTCTTGCCCAAGAAGAACTCGGCGCGCTGCTTGTTCTTCGCATCGTCGCCGCTCTCGCCGTCGAGCACCTTCTTCAGCTCGATCGACGCGGAGAAGAAGTCCTTCTTGTCGTAGAGCTTGATCGCGCGCTCGAGCGTCTTGCTCGGAGGCGTCGACGTCGCGCTCTCCGGCTCGAACTCCATGTCGCCTGACGCCGGCTTCTTCGGCTGCGCGTCAGACGTTCCCGCGTGGAAGGTCAGCGCGGAAAGAGCGACCAGCGACATCTTGGTGAGCAAGCGCATCAACGTTCCTCCGAGGTCCAGGTCCGGCCGACGACTCGACCGGGGGTAACGACCCGGCGGAATCATCGACAATGGCGGGTAGCAGTGTCAAGGCGAGCGCCGGCCTGCGCGCCGAAGATCGCCGGCCCTGACGACACCTGCTCCACGGCGCGGTTGCACCCTGCACGAGAAGCGCAAGCTACGTGATGGATTCGCCCGCCCATGCGCACCAAGGGGACATGTTCAACGCGATCGGTACCCTAGATTTTCGCAACCGATGCGCGACGTTGTTGGCCGTCGTTCCCTTGACTTGGATATCCCTGCTCATATTATCGCTCACGATGAGTCCGCGCCGCCACGTCGCGTTGTTGGTGTCGATCTTCACTGCACTGCTCGTCGCAGGGTGTGTCGACAACCCGGTCGGTCGCATCTGCGACCTCGGCTCGCAGATGCCGGCGGCGACGGAAGTCGTCGTCGCATCGCCGTCGCTCGACTGCGTGTCGCGCACCTGCTTGCGCGTACCGCTCGGGCGCGAGCTGCCCGACGGCAGCGCGTTCCCCGCCGGCAACAACGGCCTCTGCACCGCCGAGTGCAGCAGCGACGACGATTGCGATCGCGTCCCCGAGTCGCCCTGCGTCACCGGCTTCACGTGCGGTGTCGCCGTGACCGTCGGTCCCTTCTGCTGCAAGAAGTTTTGCATCTGCAAGGACTACGTCGTCGTCCCCGAGTCGGGCCAGCTCTCCACCCCGAAGGCGTGCGACGCGAGCAACGCGGACAACGCGTGCTGCAACCTGAGCGGCCGCGTCGGCAACAGCGCCTACCCGCTCTGCCGCTAGCCACGAACCGGCGCTACTGACCACGGGCTCGAGGGGCATCCTCGAGCCCGTTCGCGTTTTCGGGCCACCGGTAGCTGCCGCAGCCGCTTGGGCATCGGCAGCCGCAAGCGAGTGACTGCCTTGACCCCAGAGATCGGCTGTGTCGACCCGAGCCCGAGCCCGAGCCCGAGCCCGACCTGAACTTCCGTGGTCGCCTCCAGCCGATCACACGATCCAGAAGCGATGTGTCCGACTTGGCAGCCATCGTTCTCGACGGAAGTTCGTCGATTCCAGTGCCAGCGGTGCGCTGGTCGCGCCCTCGGAGCGCGCTTTTCGGGCTCGGGCTCCACGCGCTACGCGCGCTTGGCTCGGGCTCGGATCAACAGAAGCGAACCCTGGGGTTACGTTAACGCCAGGATCCGGGGCCGAGCCGCCACGCGTCCTGGATGATGTCGATCTCGGAGCCGGTGATCGCGACGACGTCGAACCGGCACTCCTCGAAGGCAGGCTTGCAGAGCTCGAGGTACGCGATCGCGACGCGCGTGACGCGGCGGCGCTTTTCGGGCGTGATCATCAGGGCCGCGTGCCCGTGCTCGGCATCAGCGCGGTAGCGCACCTCGATGAAGACGAGGATCTCGCCGTCGCGAGCGATGACGTCGAGCTCGCCGATGTCGCAGCGCCAGTTGCGCTCGACGATGTAGTAGCCGTTCACGATCAACGCTTCGATGGCGGCGTTTTCCGCCGATGCGCCGATGTCGGCCGTCGCAGGACCTCGAGGACACGTTGTGTCCGGCGGGGCGGACCTGTGAGGGGAGCTGTGAGGATCGACGCGGGCCGGAGGCCGCGTGGGCTTGCGTGACGCACGAATGCTGGCGGCTGACGTATGGGTCGAGTCGGACGCTTCGGCGCCCACGTGGGCGCGTGATGACACGCGCGCGTCCGAGGATGCGCGGTCGCTGCGATCGATGGCCGCTGCGTCTCCACCCGCGATGCCGGCGTCGATGTGGACGCGCGCCATCGCGTGTTCGCCGGACGCGGCTGCCTTCGCACGGACGCGACGTCGTGCGTTGGGGGCAGCCCCCGCGGCGTCCACGTGGGCCCACGCATCCGTGTCGTTCGCCGGCGTTCGCGCGGCCGGCACGGGCGTGCTCGGCACCGACGCGCTCGGTCGCAGCGTGATCGGCTCCGGCGTGCTTGGCCGCAGCGTGATCGTCAACGGCCTACTCGGCACCGACGCGCTCGGCGCCGGTCTCGCGCTCGGCGCCGATCTCGCGCTCGGCGCCGATCTCGCGCTCGGCGCTGATCTCGCGCTCGGCGCCGGTCTCGCGCTCGGCGCGGGCCGCTTCGCCGGAGCAGAGGCTCGACGGTGTGTTGGATCGACGGAAGGGCCGAGCTGTCCTTGCTCGGCCCACTCACGCTTGTCTGTGTCCTGCACGATTCACGAGCTTTCTCCTCCCTCGCGAATCAAGCGGCGCAGCGTGCGCCGTGGGGGCGCATGGCTGCGCCCGAGCGGAAGCGGCTTACGCCTTCTTGCGCTTGCCCCTGCCCTTGGCCTTCTTCTCGGAGGCCGAGGCGGACGACGCTGCACCCTCGGCGCCCTCGGCGGGAGCCGCGGTCTCGTCGGCAGCGGCAGCGACAACCTCGTTGCTGCCCTCGCGCTCCTTGATGCGCGCCGCCTTACCGGACAGGTCGCGCAGGTAGTAGAGCTTCGACTGGTGGACCTTGCCGCGGGCGAGGACCTCGATCTTGTCGATGTTCGGCGAGTTGTCGGGGAACACGCGCTCGACGCCGACGCCGTACGAGATCTTGCGGACGGTGAACGTCGACCGCGACCCCTTCGAGACGCGGCGAATGCACACGCCCTCGAAGGCCTGGAGGCGGGTCTTTTCGCCTTCGCGAATCTTCGCCCACACCTTGATCGAGTCACCGGGGCGGAACTCCGGGAGGCTCGCCTGGCGACGTTGAGACTTTTCGATGGTGTCGAGGATCCGCTGGGCGCTCATGACTTTTTTCCGTGCATCCATCCGCCAACAAAAGGCTGATGGGACGCAGGGTTCTGCCAGAGATCACCCCTTCGCGTCAAGCCGGCCCGACGCGCCGAGTGACGGCGGAGCGATCGAACATCCGGTCCAGGAGGATCGCGCCGGCGCTGCGGACCGAGAGGTGGTTCCAGTCCGAACCGCCTTCGATCGGCGCAAGCACGCGAGACACCGACGGAATCAGGTGGTCAGCGAGCCCCCAACCGGTCCCGAGGAGGATCAGCAGCGGCGCCGGCTCGGTGACCGCCTCTGCGACCAACTCCGTCGGCGATCGCCGGGGGACGCCGGGGAATGACTCGGCCCGCGCCGAGGTGCCCACGACGATCGGGGCTTGCTTGTAGTCGGCGGTCAGCTCCGCGATCACGGTCTCGACCGAGTCCGCCGTGCGCACGCGAGAGAGCGCTCCTGCCCGGCTGCCGGTCGAGGGCGGCTTGCGCGTGGCGTTCTCCTCGAGCCACAGGCTCGCGATGTGATCGGCCTTCTCGCGTTGCGAGGTGATCGGCGTGACGATGTGATACGCGGCGAGCCCGTAGGTCGCCGTCGAGCGCGCGAGGTCGTGGATGTCGAAGTTGGTCAGCGACGTCGTCACGATCTTGCCGGTGCGATCGACGCACGGGTGATGCACGAGCGCGAGGTGCGTGCGCGACGCGAGCGGCGGCGGCAGGAGCTTGCGGTCGGCTGGGGTCAGCGCGTGCTGGACGAACAACTCCGGCCGACGACGTGCGGTGCGGAGGAGCGCCTGCTGCCGGCGCCACGAGGCGATCGCAGCGTGGTTGCCCGACGTGAGAATCGCCGGTACCTCGAGCATGCGCGCTCCGTCGCTCGTCGACGCCGCAGCTTCGTTCGTCGACGTCGCAGCCTCGCTCGCGGCTACCGCCCCGCTCGTCGGCGGCGCGACCAGCTTGAGGGGACGCGTGTACTGCGGGTATTCGAGCAGGCCCGCGGAGTGCGATTCGTCGTCGGCGGAGGTCGGCTCGCCGAGCACGCCCGGGACGAGGCGGGCGACCGCGTCGATGATGACGAGCGCACCGAGCTCGCCGCCCGAGAGGACATAGTCGCCGATCGAGATCTCCTCGTCGATCGCGAGCTCGATCACGCGCTCGTCGATGCCTTCGTACCGGCCGCAGACGAGGACGAGGTGCTCGAGCTTCGCGAGCTCCTTCACGCGCGCCTGCGTGAGCGGTGCGCCCGCGGGCGTGAGCAAGATGCGCCGCGACGAGGGCGTCGCGGCCTTGGCGATCGCGGCGAGCAACGGCTCGGGCTTCATCACCATGCCGGGCCCACCGCCGTACGGCGTGTCGTCGACGGTGCGGTGGCGATCGGTGGTGAAGTCGCGCGGGTTGACCGTGTCGAGGCTGATCACGCCGGCTTCGCGCGCACGCCCGACCACGCCGGCGGCGAGCGCCGGCTCGACGAGCTCGGGCAGGATGGTGACGACCGTGAACTTCATCGCGCTCTATTCTCGCCGCTTCGACTCCGGCAGCCCCTCGGGCGGGTCGACGGTGACGATGCGATTCGCGATGTCGATGTTCGGGACCAGCTCGTCGACGAGCGGAAGCAGGCGTTCGATGTCGCCATCGTGGATGACGAGCAGGTCCTGGTGACCGATCTCGATGCTCGCGATCGTGCCCCACGGGCGGCCGTCGGGTAGCACGACCTGGCAGCCGATCAGGTCATCGAGGAGGATGTCGCCCTCCTGCAGATCGAGGTCCGCGCGCGCGACCTCGACGACCTGGCCGCGCAGCGCCTCGGCGTCGTTTCGGGTGACCACGCCCTCGAGGGCGACGAGCCAGCCCTTCTGCGTGCCACGTGCCCCGACCACCTTGCGCGCGACGCCGTCGACGAAGATCGTCTCGACGCCGCCGAGGATCTCCGAGTCGGGGTCGTGCGTGTGCACGACGACCTCGCCGCGGATGCCATGCGCCCGCGCGATGCCGCCGATCTCGATTCGATCTGCGCCGCCCACGGCGGACGGTTATTCGAGGATCTCGACCAGCGTGCGCTTGCGCGAGTGCGGGGCGCAGGACTGCACCACGGTGCGCAGCGCGCGGGCGGTCTTGCCGCCCCGGCCGATGACCTTGCCGAGATCGCTCTCCGCGACCTCGAGCTCGTACACGTTCGCCTGCCGCTCCTCGACGAGCTCCACGCGGACCTCATCGGGCTTGTCGACGAGGTTCACCGCCATGTAGCGGATCAGCTCGGCGACATCGGGCGACACGGCACGGTTACGCGGAGGACCGCCAGGTCCCCGGCGGCCGTTGCGATCGTCGCGATCGTCGCGGTCGTCGTCGTCGTCCATCGTTACGCCGACTTCGTACCGGCCGCACTGCGCTCGGTGCGACGGATGACTGCGGCGAGCGTGCCGCTGGGCTGGGCACCAACCTTCACCCACTTCTCGTAGCGCTCCTTGTCGAGCTTCAGGACCTTGGTGATGGGATGATACGTGCCGAGCAGCTCGATGAATCGTCCGTCACGCGCGTTCCGCTTGTCGGCGGCGACGATGCGGTAGAACGGAGACTTCTTCTTGCCCTGACGTGAGAAACGAATCGCGACGGCCATGGAGTTTCCTTGCGAAAGCGCGGCAATCTACCCAGGCGTCCCCACCCTGTCAACGTGCTATATGGTCGGGCCATGTCGCTCCGGACTGGGGTCCTCGCCGCGCTGGTAGCCGTGGCTTGTTCCTCGAAATCAGAAGTGAAAGGCGGCGCCCAGGGCTCCGCCGGACGGGGCGGCCCCAGCTTCACGCTGATCGCGCTCGCGGAGATGCGGGGGCAGATCGGCCCCTGCGGGTGCACCAGCGACCCCCTCGGCGATATCTCGCGCACCGCCAAGTTGATCGAGGCAGCGCGCGCCGCGGGCCCCACGCTGGTCGTCGACGCCGGCGGCCTTCTCTACTCCAAGTCGCCGGTCCCTCCGCACCTCGACGCGCAGGAGGAGCTCAAGGCGGACCTGTTGACCGCGACCTACAAGGACGCGCTCGGGGTCGCCGCGGTCGGGCTCGGCCCGGCGGACCTCGCGAAGGGCCCCGAGAAGGTCCGCCTGCCGCGCCAGGTGGTCAACGTGCAAGATCCGAAGCTGCCGGTCGAAGCGCCGAAGGTGATCGAGCTCGGCGGCCTCAAGGTGGGTGTGTTCGGCGTGGTCGGCCTCGCTCGTGTCGGAGATTTGCCGGCCGGCGATCCGATCGCGCCCAGCAAGGCGGCGATCGCGCAGCTCGAGCAGCAAGGCGCGCAGGTGATCGTCGCGCTCGTGCAGGCGGACTCGAAGCGGGATGCGGTCAAGCTCGTGCGCGACATCGGCGGCATCGACGTCGCGGTCGCGGGTCTGGGGCTCGCCGCGCCGGAGCCCGAGGTCATCGACACCGCGGCGACCAAGGTCGGCGATGGCTGGCTCGTGGTCCCCGGCAATCGCGGCCAGGTCGTGTCGAAGCTCGACATCACGCTCCGCGGGACTGGCCCGCTCGCCGACGCGATCGGCCCCGGCGGCGCCGCCGCCAAGACGCAGTCGATCGACAAGCAGCTCGCGGGGCTCGACGCGGACCTCGCGAAGTTCGCCGCCGACAAGGACGCCGATCCGGCGTTCGTCGCGCGCAAGCAGGCCGAGCGCGAGGAGCTCGCGAAGCAGAAGGCGCAGCTCGCGCAGAGCCCGCTCGTCGTTCCCGCGAGTGGGCCGTACTTCACGCTCGATCAGATCCGCGTCAACAAGCAGCTCGCGTGCGCGGTGCAGGTGCAAGACTCCGTGACCGCGTTCAACCGCGCCGCGGGCGACGCCAACGTCAAGGCCGCCGCTGCAGTGCCCGTCGCGCCCGTGCCCGCCGGCACCGCGACGTTCGTCGGCGGCGAAGCCTGCGACGACTGCCACTCCGACGCGGTGACGTTCTGGAAGACCACGCGCCACGCGCAGGCGTGGGAGACGCTGGAGGAGCGCGGCCAGCAGTTCGACTTCGACTGCGTCGGCTGTCACGTCACCGGGTGGGAGCGGCCGGGTGGCTCGACGCTCGCACACAACGAGACGCTGCGCGACGTGCAGTGCGAGACCTGCCATGGGCCCGGCTCGATCCACGTCGCCAAGGGCGGCGAGGAGCAGCCGCCCGCGGTGACGCGCATGCCCGACGAGAAGCTGTGCGCGACGCAGTGCCACACCAAGGAGCACAGCGACACGTTCGATCTGCAGCCGTACCTGCGCGACATCGTCGGCAAGGGTCACGGTGAAGCGCTGCGGCGGGCGCTCGCGGACGGCCCCACGGGGCACGAGCTGCGCAAGGCCGCGCTCGACAAGGCGGGGCGTGATCTGGGGTCCGGGTGCGTGCGCTGACGACGAGGGGCACGACGTGCGTGCGCTGATCCTCGTGCTCCTCGTCGCGGCGTGCACGCCGAGCAAGCCGCCGACGACGAAGCCCAAGCCGCGCCCGACCAAGGTGAAGCGCACCGCCGCGGCGATCGGGACCGTCCAGGAGGGGCTCGGCACGTGGTACGGCGGCAAGCATCACGGCGGGCCGACGGCCTCGGGTGAGCGATTCGACAAGAACGCGATGACGTGCGCGCACCGCACGCTGCCGATGGGCACGCGCGTGCGCGTGACCAACAAGCGCAACGGCAAGTCGGTCGTCCTGCGGATCAACGACCGCGGGCCGTACGGCAAGGGCCGCATCATCGACGTCTCGGAGGCCGCCGCGCGCCGGCTCGACATGATCGACGCGGGCGTCGTGCCGGTGCACGTCGAGGTGGTCGCCCCGTGAGCGAGCGTCCGGCGCTGATCCAGCTCGCGAAGCTGACCAAGCGCTACGGCGCGATCACCGCGATCGCGGGGCTCGACGCCACCATCGACGGCAGGATCATCGGATTGCTCGGCCCCAATGGCGCCGGGAAGTCGACGCTGCTCAAGAGCCTGCTCGGCATCATCCCGTACGAAGGCAGCGCCCGCGTGCTCGGGCTCGAAGCCTCGACGCACGGCACGGAGATCCGCGATCGCGTCGGCTACATGCCCGAGCAGGAGGCGTTCCTCGCGGGCATGAGCGCGGTCGAGCTGTGCACGTATGCCGGCGAGCTGTCGGGGCTGCCGCGCACCGAGGCGATGCAGCGCGCGCACGCGGCGCTGTACTACGCGGGGCTCGAGGAGAAGCGTTACCAGCCGATCGAGGGCTACTCGACGGGCATGAAGCAGCGCGTGAAGCTCGCGCAGGCGCTGGTCCACGACCCGGAGATCCTGTTCCTCGACGAGCCGACCAACGGGCTCGATCCGCGATCGCGCGAGGAGATGCTCGAGCTGATCGTCGACCTACCCACGCGGCGCGGCTGCGCGATCGTGCTGTCGACGCACCTGTTGCCAGACGTCGAGCGCGTGTGCGACCAGGCCGTGATCATGCACCGCGGGCGGATGAAGTTCGCGGGCACGATCGACGAGCTGCGCGGTGCGCGCGGCCCCGAGCTCGAGCTCGTCGTCGAGGTCAAGGCGGATGCGGCGCGGCTCGCCGAGACGCTCGGTGCGGCCGGCGCGCGCTGCGAGGTGCTGTCGCCGCTCTCGCTCGCGGTGACGCTGCCGGACGCGACGACGACCGAGCTCGTGTTCCGCGGTGCGCGCGAGGCGGGACTGCAGGTCCGCGGGATCGCCGAACGGCGCGAATCCGTCGAGGCGGCGTTCCTGCGCGTGATCGGCGTCGAGGGCGAGGACAAGGCCGCATGAGCACCGAAGCGACACCGCGCCCCGCCGGCACGATCTACGACCTCGGTTACAAGCGCTACGCCGGCGCGCGCCGCAGCTCGGCGACGCGGTGGCGCGTGCTCATGCGCAACCAGGTCGCGACGGCGTGGAAGACGTGGTGGCGCTATCGCTCGCACCTCGCGTACGCGGTGGGCACGACCCTGATCGCCGGCGCGGTCATGTACATCTTCTCCGAGCGGATCGCGCGCAGCCTGATCGGTGACAAGGCGACGACGTTCGCCGACGCGGCGCTGCCGCTGTCGATCCAGTGGTACACGCGCGCAGGGTTCTTGGTCTCGCTGACCGTCGGCGCCCGCATCGTCGCGAGCGACATCCAGGCCGGCGCGTTCACGTTCTACTTCGCGCGCTCGGTGCGGCCGCGCGATTACATCATCGGCAAGCTCGCCGGGATGTGCGTGCTGACCGCGGGCGTGTGCCTCGCGGGCCCCGTGCTCCTCTCGATCGCGCGACTCGGCCTGTCGAGTGACACGGACGCGCTGGTGCATGCGCTCGCGCTCGTCCCCAAGGCGATCGCGATCGGGCTGCTCGGCGCGCTGGTGTTCGCGGCGGTGCCGATGGCGTTCTCGTCGTTGCTGGCGAACGGCCGCTATGCCGTCGCGCTGTGGACGGCGTACTATCTGGTGTTCGGCCAGATCGTGAGCGGCATCGGTCGCGGCTCGCAGGGGTGGATCGGCGCGCTCGACATCGCGACCTCGCTCGACTCCGTCGCCTTTCACCTGTTCGGCCTCGAGTCGTTCCCCGGACGCGCGGTGAACGTCGCGGCGGGCCCCGCCCTCGCCTCGCTGCTCGTCCACATCGCGGTCGCGCTCGTGATCGTCAGCGTTCAGGTGCGGCGCGCGCAGGGCAGCGGCGTGGGAGGTGCGACGTGAGTGACGTCGTCATCGCCGACAACGTGAGCAAGTGGTACGGGCACGTGCTCGGCATCTCGGACGTCTCGTGGCGGCTCGGCGGCGGCGTCGTCGGCCTGCTCGGCCCGAACGGCGCCGGCAAGTCGACGCTGATGAAGATGATGGCCGGGCTGCTCCGGCCGTCGCGCGGCGCCCTCACCGTGTTCGGCGCGAGCCCGTTCGAGGACATCGCGGTGCGCCGGCGTATCGGCTACGCGCCCGAGCACGAGAAGACGTGGGACGAGCTGACCGCGCTCGAGCTGGTGACCGCGATGGCGAAGCTCGCCGGCGTCCCCGGCACGCGGGCGCGGCTCGCGGCCGAGGTCGCCCTCGGCCAGATGGGGATGACCGATGCGCAGCACCGGCGCGTGAAGGGGTTCTCCAAGGGCATGCGGCAGCGCACGAAGCTTGCCACCGCGATCGCCCATGACCCCGACTTCCTGCTGCTCGACGAGCCGCTGACCGGCGTCGACCCGATCGCGCGCGTCGACATCGTGGCGCGGATCCGCACGCTCGCCGAGGCGGGGAAGACGATCGTGGTGTCGAGCCACGTGCTGTACGAGATCGAGGCGCTGACGTCGGAGATCGTCGTCATTCACCGCGGCCAGGTGCTCGCCGAAGGTAACGTCTACGAGATCCGCAAGCTGATCGATCGCTACCCGCATCGCATCCGCGTCGAGTGCGATCAGCCGCGCGTGGTCGCCGGATCGCTCGCGACGTCGGAGCACGTCGCGCGGCTCGTGTTCGAGCGCGCCGGCTTGCTCATCGAGACGCGCGATCCGGACCGCTGCTACGACGAGCTGGCGAGTGTCGTGATCGAGCGCGGTGTGCGCGTCACCTCGCTGTCGTCGCCCGACAACAACCTCGGCGCGGTGTTCGAGTATCTCACCGGCGATGGAGGTCGGCGATGACCGACAAGGGCGTGCCATCGGCGCTCGGTGCGACGTTCGCGGTCGCCGAGGTCACGCTGCGTCGCCTCCTCCGGGGCCGCGCACTCTGGGTGGGGCTCGCGATCTCCGCGATCCCGGTGCTGTTCGCCGCGGGCACGCGCGGGAAGCTCGGCGTGAGCGTGGGCGAGGACCTGTTCACGTTCGAGGAGCTCGTGCTCTCGGTGCTCGCGCCGATGTTCGTGGCGTCGTCGATCGGCGAGGAGATCGAGGACCGTACTCTCACGTATCTGTGGTCGCGCCCGGTGCCGCGGTGGAGCGTGCTCGCCGGCAAGCTGTGCGCCCTTGCACCACTCGTGCTCGCGATCGTCTTCGTCAGCTGGACGACCGCCGTCGTGGTCTCGGTCAACGCGCCGCCCCCCGCGCAGTCCTATGTCGCGCTCGCCCTCGGGACGGTCGCCGTGTCGGCGGTCGCGACCGGCCTGGCCGCGGTCTCCCCGCGCCACGGCATGGCGTTCTCGATCGTGTTCATGCTGTTCTTCGACATCCCGGTCGGGGTGTTGCCCGCGACCGTGGCGAAGATCAGCGTGACGTATCAAATGCGCACGCTGTCCGGGTTCTTCCCGTCGCAACACGACCTCGCCGGCGCGATCGTGGCGATGCTGCTGATCGGGGTGGCCTGGGGTGCGCTCGCCGCGTGGCGCATTCGTAGGCTCGAGGCGTAGTCGCCCCAGCGTTAGCTGCCCGTGCGGCTCCCTGGGCGCGGCTCCGCCCGGCGCTAGAACGGAGCATGGCGGCGATGGGAACCTGTATCTACCCCTACCTGGTCGACCCGCTGCGGCTAGGCCAGGTCTACGGCAGCGGTGACCTCGAGCTCGAGCGTGCGGTGTTCGCGGGCGACTGGCCGCCGCGCCGCGAAGCGCTGTCGGAGGCTGCGGCCGACAACGCGCTCGACACGATCATCAGCGGCGGCGAGCTGCAGGCGGAGCGCCGCGTGCTCTACACACTCGTGCTCGAGCAGGTGTGCGCGACGCTCGGCGCGACCGCGAGCGGGACCTGCGATCACGAGGACGTCGAGATCCACACCGACGACATCATCGACTCGGTCAACGAGGTGCTGCACCGGCTGGGCGTCCCGGAGCTGTCACCGATGGAGTTCGACGATCACCCGTTCCTGCCCGGGCTCGGCCCCACCGCCGGTGCACCGACGATCGAGGTGTTCAGCGCCAGCGAGTGCGCGCGGGTCTCGCGCGTGCTCAAGGCGCGCTGGCAGGACCTGACGCGCAACGAGCGCGCGATCCTGTTCTCGACCGTGCGCCTGCTCGACAAGCGCCGCGCGCACGACGCGCTGGTGCTGTTCTCCTACTACTGACCCCAACGATCACCTTGGTTGACCTCGTAGGCGTAGGATCAACTCAGCCGAACCCTGGACAAGTTAGTGATAGCCGCCGGGCGTCACCTTTCCCCGGAACGAGCGGAACAGATACGCGAAGTAGCCGATCGCGAGCACGATCGCCGGGATCCACCAGGCGAGTCCGATGGCCAGGCCGCGCCGCTCGTTGGCCGCGTTCGCGACCGTCAGATCGAACGTCGCGCTGATCGTCGAGGGCAGGATCAGGGGATACAGCGCACCGGCGCTCATCCCGAGCAGGCCCGCGATCACGAGCGCGGACGCGAGGAAGCCGCGCAGCTCCCAGCCGCGCCGGAGCGAGAGGAACGCGACCACGAGGGACGCGACGATCACGACGGGCAGGATCCACAGCCCGGGCCGCGCCCCGAGGTGCTCCAGCAGCGCCGGGCGCACGATCGCGGTCTCGATGGTGACCACGATCGCCAGCACGGCGACCGCGATCCACGCGCGGTACGCGATCCGCGTCGCCCGCGCGTGCAGGTCGCCATCGGTCTTCCAGCGCAGATACATCGCGCCGTGCGCAGCCAGCGCCGCCACCGCGAACAGCCCGACGGAGATCGTGTACCAGTCGAGCGCACCGAGCTCACCCTCGTGATCGAAGTCGGTGAACAGCGGCGCACTGAAGTAGCCCGAGTCACCGATCGGCACACCGCGCAGCACGTTGCCGAGCGCGACGCCGAGCACGAGCGCCAGCAGGAGCGACGCCACGCAGAACGCCACGTCGAAGAACTGGTGCCACAGGGGATTGGGCTGATGCGACCGCAGCTCGATCGCGAGACCTCGCAACACGAGCAACCACAGCACGATGATCAGAGGCAGGTAGAAGCCGCTGAACGCGACCGCATAGACGCGAGGGAACGCGAACACGAGCAGCCCTCCGGCAGCGATCAGCCAGACCTCGTTGCCATCCCACACCGGCCCGATCGAGGCGAACACACGGCGCCGATCGTCGTCGGAGCGCGCGACGGACAGGTGGAGGATGCCCGCGCCGAGATCGAAGCCATCGAGCACGACGTACACCGTCAGCATGAAGCCGAGCAGGAGGAACCAGGTCGTCTCCACTAGGTCTCCGTCGGGGTCGCGGGCCCGCGCGAGATCTCGCGGGCGACGAGATACAGGAACACGAGGCCAACCACGAGATAGAGCCCGAGGAACCCGAGCGTCGTGAACGCGACGTTGCCGGCTGGGACCTGGGGAGAGACGCCGTCGTGCGTTCGCATTAGACCGTAGACGAGCCACGGCTGGCGTCCGAGCTCGGCGGTCATCCAGCCGAACGTCGTCGCGATGTACGGGAACGGGAACGAGAGCATCAGCACCCACCGAATCGGCCGCGAGCGATACAGCGTGCCCCGCCACAGCGCGATCGCGGACACCAGCATCACGAGGATGAGCAGCGTCCCGAGCCCGACCATGATGTGATACGCGTAGTAAAGGAGCTCGACGTTGTCGGGCCAGTGATCCTCGGGGATGTCGTTGAGGCCCACGACCTCGGCGCCGAACGAGCCATAGGCGAGGAAGCTCAACACGCGCGGCACGACGATCGGGTTCTCGAGGCGACGCCGCTCGACGCTCGGCTGACCGATGATCGCGAGCTCGGCGTGGGTGCTCGTCTCGAACTTGCCTTCCATCGCGGCGAGCGCCGCCGGCTGAAACTCGGCCACGAGCTTGCCGTGCTGATCACCGGTGGGGAACAGCTGCAGCAGCGTGGCGATGACACCGGCGATCACGCCGAGCTTGAGGCTCCGGCGTGCGGCCTCCTCGTGCTTGCCCTGAAGCGACCACAGCGCGCCGACCGCTGCCATCACGAACGCGCCCGTGATCACGGCGGCGCACATGGTGTGCGCGTACTGCCAGAACACCCAGCGGTTGAACATGAACGCGGAGACGTCCGCGAGGTGGAGGTTGCCGTCGGCGCCGACCGCGTACCCCTGCGGGTACTGCATGAACGCGTTCGTCGTGATGATGAAGTAGCCGGAGAGCCACGACCCGAGGAACAGCATGATCGCCGCGACCAGGTGGCCGCGTGGCCCGAGCTTCTTCTCACCGAACAGGAACAGGCCCAGGAACGCCGACTCCGCGAAGAACGCGAACATGCCTTCCATCGCGAGCGTCATGCCGATGACTCCGCCGCTGTAGTCGGAGAACCGCGCCCAGTTCGTGCCGAACTGGAACTCGAGAGGGATCCCGGTGACCACGCCGACGGCGAAGTTGATCGCGAAGATGCGCGCCCAGAACCGGGCGACCGCATTCCAGTGCGGATCGCGACGCCGCAGCGCGATGATCTTGCTGATCGTGATCAGGAGCGCGAGCCCGATCGTCAGCTGCGGAAACAGGTAGTGATAGGTCACCGTGAACGCGAACTGAAAGCGGCTCCAGATCACGGCGTCCATGCCCGAGTCTGGCCGCGGGCTCGACCGGGACAAGACGATCTAGGGGGACCGGCGAGGTGAGCGCGCCCTGCCTACTGGGATCGACGGCGCGCCGAGGGCCTGGACCTCCGCGAGCTCGCGCTCGAGGTCGATGCTGAGGCTCGCAAGGCCGTTCGCGTCGGGTGCGAGAACCGCTTGCGTCCCGGGTAGCCGGAATGCGGAGAGCTGCGAGACCGCGCCGCGCATCAGCGCGATCACGCGCGCCTGCCGTGCTGGATCCGCGCCGCGTTCGGCGAGCAGCGTCATCCCGATCTCGAGCGTCTGCAGGGGCGTGTTCGCGCGGTCGCGCAAGCCGAGGAGGATGCGGTTGAATCGTGCGAGCGCGTCGGCGCGCGTCGCGATCAACGCGAAGCGCAGCTCGAGCTCCTGGCGCTTCCACCGCGACCAGCACACGCCTCCCGTGATGCCGGCGAAGAACAGCGTCAACCACGGCTCGCGTGGCAACGCCGCAGCACCCGCGATGCGCGCCATCGCGTCCCACATGACCAGTGCGTGCAGCGTGAACAGCCCGATCAGCGACAGCGCGACGCGCAGGCTGCGGGGCGGGAGGATCGCGAGCCCGAGCATGATGAAGTGACTCGTCAGCAACGGCTCGGACAGTGTGCCCGCGCGCGCCTCGACGAGCTGCGGCCACCAGGTCGTCGCGAGGTATGGCAGCGTGAGCAGCACGTACAGCGCGTCGTACGCGTGGGCGGACCACCGCGCGTGCGAGCGATGCACCACGAGGCCGACCGCGAGCGCGAGCAGCGCGTGAAGAGCGTCACCGCAGCCCTGCGGCCACCAACCGTAGGTCATCACGCCGAGCGGCACCGCGGCCACGGCGATCGCGAACACCAGGCCGGCGACGAGGCGCGTGTTGCGATAGGCGGCGGCGCGCTCGTGAATGCTCATGCGGTGCCCTGCGCAAGATCGACGAGCCGGCGGCTCTCGACCGGCTTGACCATGATGTTGCCGTCCTCGAGCTGCGAGGCCGCGCGCACGAGCGGGTGATCCGCGGCATGGCCGGTGAGAAAGACGATGCGGCAACGGATACCGTGTGCGCGCAACCACGCGCCGACGTCGACGCCGCTGGGCTCGCCGGGGCCGAGGTTGACGTCGAGGATCGCCAGCGTGACGTCGTCGAGGAGGTCACGCTGAGCTTCGACCTCGGCGAACGACCTCGCGGACACGGAAGGGACGCCGACGCGCGAGAGCAGGATGCTCATCACCTCGACAAAATCGGGGCTATCGTCGACGAGCAGGACCTTCGCAGACACATCGACTCTGTACCCCGGAGCATGGAGCCCGCACGTGTGCGTTGCGGCTCGCCCGTGCGCCCGCGCGCTCAGACTTCGAGCGTCGCGGCGAGGTCGTAGTCACTCGCCTGGGTCACGCGCGCTCGGACCAGGCTCCCCGCCGGAGCGCGGCCGTCAGTGAGATACGTGACTCCGTCGATGCCAGGGGCCTGGCCGTACCAGCGCCCCTCCATCAGGTACTCGGACTCGCTCGACTCGCCCTCGACGAGGACGGCGATCTCCTTGCCGACCATCGCCTCGTGGCGCGCCCGGCTGATCTTGCGCTGGATCTCCATCAACGTCTGCTGGCGCTCGGCCATCACCTCCGCGGGGACGCGATGGGGGAGCATCGCCGACGTGGTGCCGGGCTCGACGGAGTACGTGAACGCGCCGGCACGATCGAACTGCGACTCCTCGACGAACGCGCACAGCTCGTCGAACTCGGCCTGGGTCTCGCCGGGGTGGCCGACGATGAAGGTCGTGCGCAGGACGAGGTTGTCGATGCGGGCGCGCAGCGTCTTCACCAGCTCGCGCGTGACGCGGCTCGAGTGACCGCGCCGCATGCGCTTGAGCATCGGGTCGGCGATGTGCTGCAGCGGCACGTCGACGTACTTCACGACCTTGGGCGAGCTCGCGATCACGTCGATCAGCTCGTCGTCGAACGCGCTCGGGAACGTGTAGTGGAGGCGGATCCACTCGACGTCGACCTCGCCAAGCGCGCGCAGCAGCTGGGCGAGCGTCTGCCGCGCCTCCGGAGAGCTGCCCTGATCCCAGCCGTAACGCGTGAGGTCCTGCGCGATCAGGTTGAGCTCGAGCGCACCGCCCTTCGCGAGCGCGTGCGCCTCCGCGACGATGTCGTCGATGCGGCGGCTGCGCTGCGGACCGCGCAGCTTGGGGATGATGCAGAACGAGCACGGGCGATCGCAGCCCTCGGCGATCTTCACGTACGCGGAGTGGGTCGCGCCGATCCGCACGCGTGGCGCCTCGTGATCGTAGATGTAGCTCGGCGTCTCCGAGACCTGGATCACCGGCAGCGCCTTGCGCTTCTTCGCCTTCCCGTTCGGCAGCTCGATCCGCTCACCGGGCGCGATCCCAGGGGCGACGATCGATGAGATCGACTGGAAGTCGGCGGACCCGAGGATGTGATCGATCTCCGGGATGTCCTTGGCGAGGTTGTCCGCGTAGCGCTGCGCGAGGCAGCCGGTGACCACGAGCTTGCCGGTCTTGCCCTTGTGCTGCGCCATCTCGAGGATGGTGTCGACGCTCTCTTCCTTGGCGGCGTCGATGAACGCGCACGTGTTCACCACGATCACGTCCGCCCCGTCGGGTGCGTCGACCAGCTCGTGCCCCGCAGCCTGGACCTGCCCGAGCATGAGCTCGGTGTCGACCTGATTCTTAGGACAGCCGAGGGAGACGAAGTAGATGCGCTGCGACACGAGGGGCGGGGCAGTCTGATCCGGCCCCCCCGCCCTGTCAATCACGATCCGGCAGTGGCAGGGGCCCCGGCGCTGGCGGCGGCCGGCGGGGCGGCGCCGGGGAACTCCCAGGTCTCGTCACCGACGGTGAGCCGCGTGGTCGCCGCCGTGACCGTGCCGTTGTTGGGCGCGCAGCCCTCGTACTCGAACAGCCAGATCGGGGTCTCGGCGTTGAAGCCCTTGTTGAAGCACTGAGCGACCTTGCTCGAGCGCTGCTTATCCACGGAGATCGAGCCACCCTCTCCGGCGTCGTTGCTGACGCGGAAGAACTCGCTGCGATTGGCCGTGGGCTCGCCGCTCCAGCCGGGCGACGCCGCCTTGTGCTTGCGCGCCGAGATGCAGATCTGCCCCTCGGTGATGCGGACGGACATCGTGTCCTCGAAGGGCCACACGTTGCAGTCCTGCTCGTACACCCCACCGACGTCGCCTTTCTCGCGCGCTTCGAGCGGCTGACCGCTGACGATCGGGTTGTCGGCGGTGTGCGGCTTCACCTCCATGGACTTCATCATCGCGGCGCAGCCGGCGGCCGAGGCAAGGGCGAGAAACAGTGCGGGACGGACAAACATGTGGCGGCTCCTGTCGGGGGGGTTGTCGGGTCGGACGCGATCGCGAGGGGGGTAGTCGCGAAAAAAGCGGTTTCGGTTCGCAGGGGGGCCGACGACTAACCCCGTCATGATGAAGAACGCAGGCTTGCTCGCACTGCTCGTCCTCGCCGGCTGTGAGGACGAGGGACGTACGCTCCCCGATGGGTTGACGCCGGACGCCTCGCCGGATGCCCGGACCGACCAGCCGATGCTGATGTGCACGCCGGCGAGCGCCCCCGACCAGGACCTCTGCAGCTGCATGGCGAACATCGTGTGCGATCAGGTCTACGCCTGCCTGACGCCCGCGCAGCTCGCCGCGAAGCCTGCGGCGTGGTCGCCGAAGGCGAGCTGTGTGAGCGCCCTGGTCTCGGACTGCGAGGAGGACCTGGAATCGGACCCGGTCGATTCGTTCCCGGCCGACTTCCGGGCGTGCATCGCGGATCTCGGCGCCGCCACGTGCAGCGACTACGGCACGTTCACTTCCCTCGCGAATGACTTCCCGGCGAGCTGTGCGAACCTACGCGCGCTCGACACCGCGCTCGCGATCGGTCCGTAGGACGATCACGTGCCGCCGGAGGTGTCCGAGGGGATCGAGACGGCGACGGGATCCTCGGCCGGCTCGCGCACGCGCGCGAGGGCGAGCACCACGAGCCCCGCGAGGCCGACGACGCCGCACAGCAGCATCACGTCGGCGTGGCCGTAGAGGCCGGCGAGCAGCGCGAACACGCCCATCGCCGCGCGGCGCACCATCGACTCGACCGAGAGGATCGCGGCGCGGCGCTGCGAGTCGACGATCTCGCGGTTGAGCAGCGGCTTGGTCAGCGGGGAGTAGATGCCGTTGGCGATCGCCTGCACGACGAGCAGCGACAGCATCCACGGCCCGTTGCCCGCGCCGGAGAGGCCGATGAAGCTGATCGCGAGCGCCGCGAGCAGCGCCCACAGGAGGACCTCCTCGCCCACGCGGCGGCGTAGCACGTGCGTGCGATACGCGGCGACGGCGGCGACGACGTAGACGCCGGCGAACAGCACGCCCTTGCCGACGGTGCCGAGGCCGCGCTCGTCGAGGTACGGCTGGTACAGGTAGATGGTCGCGCGCAAGAGCACGAACACCACGGCCGAGTAGCCGATGAGCCAGAGCAGGCGCGGGCTCTTGCCGACGTCGGCGAGCGCACTGGTGACCTGCCCGCCCCACGTCCGCAGCGAGCGACGCGGGGTGGCGTGCGCGCGATCATCGTCGAGGAAGCACGCGACGACCGCGGTGGCCGCGGCGACGACGGCGGTGACGTAGTACGGCAGCGTGAGGTCGACGCGCGCGAGCACGCCGCCGCCGGCGAACGCGAGCGCGCTGCCGAGGAGGTGCGCGGCGCTCGCGGCCGCCTCGCGCTGCCCGTACTCGTGCGCGCGATCGTGGGCGCGAAGGAAGTCGTAGAGGTACGCCGAGTCGGCGCCCGAGCACAGCGCGATCGAGATCGCGGCGAGTGCCTCGGCGATCGCGAACATCGCAAAGCCCTGGGCGTTCACTGCGACCAGGCAGGACACGACCATCGCCAGCGCACCCGCGAGCATCGAGCGGCGGCGACCCACGCGATCGGCGAACACGCCGGTCGGCACCTCGACGACGACGACGACCGCCGAGAACACGCCCCCGAGCGCCAGCTGCTCGAAGAACGTCAGGCCGCGCGAGGCCTGGAACATCATGAAGATCGCGCCGTACAGGTACGATGTCGCGAGCAGGCGGAACACGTAGAACGTGCGCAAGCCGCGTGTGATGGAGCGCTCGGTCTCCGCGATCAAGGACGCTCCGACCACGCGGGGTCGCCCGCGAGCAGGAGGAGCGCTTCCGCGGCCTGGAGCTGGACGGTGTCCTTCTCGCTGGTCAGCGCCGCGAACAGCATCGTGCGCTCGGCCGCGGTGTCGGCGTGGGGATCGAGCACGCGCAGCGAGCGCGCCGCTTCGACGCGCAGCGAGGCGATGCCGAGCATGCCGACCAGCACGGGCCGCGCCGCGGCGTCGTGCATGCGCGCGAGCGTCGAGGCGGCGAACGCATTGAAGCCATCCACCGCGAGCAGCTGATGTAGATCGGGTGCCACGTCCGTTCGCCCGGCGATACCAAGCGCGATCGTCGCACGAGCGCGGTCGTCGGGCGAAGCTTTCGCATCGGCGCGGACCTTGTCGAGGACCTCCAGCGCACGAGGCTCCGCGAAGTTAGCGAGCACCTCCGCCGTTCCGAGCCGCAGCTGGCTGACCGCGAGGTAGTTCTCGAGCGTGTGGATCGCGCGCTTGTCCCGGAGCTGGGCGAGCAGGCGCCCGGCCTCGAGCTTGGTGTCGCGGCGGCCGGAGCTCAGCCCCGCGACGAGCGCCTCGCTGCCGCGCTTGTCACCGCCGCGCGCGAGCCAGTACGCGATCTCGAGCCGCGCGGCGTCCGTCGTCTCCTTCGGGAGCGCCGCGACGAGCAGCGCGATCGCGTCGGCATCGCCGGTGCGGGCGAGCGCGCCCGCCGCCACGCGCTGCACGCGCGGCGTCCCGGCGGTCAATCCCTGCTTCAGGACCTCGCGCGCTTTCGCGACCGCCTCCTCGGCCGACACCACGTGTGCGTCCGGCGTCGCCGCGTCGATCACTGCGGGCGGTGCCGTCAGCGTCGTCTTCTCCGGCGGCTCCGCCTGGTTCGCCGGGGCGACGAGGTAACGGTACGCGAGGAACGCCCCACCGCCGCCGAGCACGAGCACGGCCAGGAGCGCCGCGAGCTTGCTGCCGGACCGCCCGCCTTCATCGTCCTCGCCGGGAATCGGGTCGACCTCGGCGACCGGCGCCGCGACCGAGCGCTTCGTCGTGCCGAGCTCCTGCGCCTTCGCCCCGTCCGCCTTCGCAGCAGCCGCCTTCCCCGCCGTGTCCGCAGCTCCCGGCTTCCTCGCCTCCCCCTTCGGCGCGCCCGGCTTCCTCGCCTCC
>DATLHR010000521.1:0-5730 GCA_035539815.1 Kofleriaceae bacterium | reverse complement strand
ATCCGTCGGTGTTCGTGCGCACGGTCGAGGCGGCGATCACGCCGCGCACCAAGGCCATCGAGCTGACGCACATCACCAACCTCTCCGGGCAGATCATGCCCGTGCGCGACATCGTGCGGCTCGCGCGGCCACGGGGCATCGAGGTGATCGTGGACGGCGCGCATGCCTTCGCGCACTTCCCGTTCAAGCGCGATGACCTCGAGTGCGACTACTACGGCACCTCGCTCCATAAGTGGCTACATGCGCCGATCGGCGCGGGGTTCCTCTATGTGCGCCAGGAGAAGATCCCGCGCGTCTGGCCGCTCTTCGCCTCCGCCGCCGGCCGCGAAGGCAACATCCGCAAGTTCGAGGAGATCGGCACGCACCCGCAGGCGAACTTCAACGCGGTGTCGGTGGCGCTCACCTTCCACCGTGGCATCGGCGTGGAGCGCAAGGTCGCGCGGCTCCGCTTCCTGCGCGACCGCTGGGCCAAGGCGCTGCTGGCGGACAGCCCGCGGGTGAAGGTCCTGACCGAGCTCGGGCCGGAGAAGGCCGGCGCCATCTGCCTCTTCGGCGTCGACGGCATTGACCCGGTGAAGCTCGGCGGCTGGCTCATGAACAACTACCGGATCGTCAACACGCCGATCGTGCACCCGGAGTTCACGGGCATCCGCATCACGCCGAACATCTATACCACCGTGGACGAGATCGACGTGTTCACGGACGCGGTGAAGCTGGCGATCAGGAAGGGGATCGCATGATGCGGCGTTCATGGAGCATGGAGGTGCTGCCGTGAGGTACTGGCTCGTGAAGTCGGAGCCCGACGTCTTCTCGTTCGACGACCTCGAGAAGGCGCCGAAGCGGACGACGCATTGGGACGGCGTGCGGAACTACCAGGCGCGCAACACCATGCGCGACGACATGAAGAAGGGCGACCTCGTCTTCTTCTACCATTCGAGCGCCGACCCGACCGGCATCGCCGGCATCTGCGAGGTGGTGAAGGAAGGGTACCCCGACCACACGGCGTTCGACCCCAAGGACTCGCACTACGACGAGAAGTCCAAGAAGGACGCGCCCACCTGGTTCATGGTCGACCTCAAGGCCGTGCGCGCTTTTCCGCAGCTCGTCACGCTCGCGGAGCTGAAGGGCGTGAAGTCACTGGCGAACATGACGCTCCTGCAGCGCGGCAGCCGGCTGAGCGTGCAGCCGGTGTCGGAGAGTGAGTGGGAGACGATCTGTGCGTTGGCCGGGGTGAGCGGCGGGAAGTAGCCGATCAGCGCGGCGCGCGCAGAAGCTCGTGGAGTTCGCCGAACGACGCGCACTCCGCATCCGCCGCCGCGACCACCTCCGCGCGGCGCACGAAGCCCGTGAAGGCGATGAACGAGTCGCACGCGCCCTCCGAGCGGATCTCGACGTCCGTGCTCCCGTCACCGACGGCGACGACCGGCCGCGCGAGCTCGGCGGCGCGCACGCAGGTCGCCTTGCCGCGGCTCCGGGTGAGCGGGCTCGCTCGGTCGAAGTCCGCGTAGCGGCCCGCCGCATCGAAGCTGATATCGACGGCATGTACATCACCGTCATGGATGCCGATGCTCCTTGCGAGCGGCAGCAGCGCATCGCGAAGTCCGCCGCTCACGATCAGCACCCTCGCGCTCGCCGCTTGCATCGCGCGCACGAACTCCGCGGCGCCGGGCGCGATCGTCGCGAGGTACGCGGCCGCGAGCGACTCGACTTCCGCGCGCGTCGGGGCCACCGCCTCGAGCCGTGCGCCGTAGACATCCTCGAGCGCGAGCGCGCCATCCATGGCCTCTCGCGTGAGGCGCGCGATCTCGTCCGCGACCGCCGCTGGACGCAGCGTCGCCAGCCAGTCGATGCCCTCGATGCCGCAGAGCGTCGAGTCGGCGTCGAGCACGATGCTGCGTGCGCCCGCGAGTGATTCGGTCATGAGCCGGTCATGAGATGTCATCCGAGCACGTTGCCTGGCGCCAGTCGGCCCGACGGGTCGAACTCATGCTTCGCCGCGCGCATCAGCGCGACCTGCGACGGCGTCGCCTGGAGCCCCAGCCAGCGCGCCTTGAGCTTGCCGATGCCATGCTCGGCGGCCACGGTGCCGCCCATCGCTATCACCGCCTTCAGCGTGCGCTCCACCACCGCCTCGTGCCGGACCACGTCCTCCGCGTCCGCGGCGATGAAGTTCTGGTGCGGGTGACCGTTGCCGAGGTGACCATAAGTCACCGCGGGCTGGGTCCCGGCCGCTGCCGCGAGCGAGTTCGCAAGAGTGACGGCCTCCTCGACACGCGCGAGCGGCACCGCCCAGTCGGTGGAGATGCGCCGGCCGCCGCGCGCCAGCATGGGCGCCGCGCGCTCGTGCATCGCGGCGGGCACGGCGTGGCGCAGCCGTCGCGCCTCGCGAATTGCCGCGTCTCCCTCGAACACTCGCAGGTCTGCGTCCACGGCGCCGTGCGCCTCGGCAAGCGCGAGCCAGTCATCGAGCGGCAGGTCGCCGGCTGAACAGTCCTCCGCGTAGATCATCACCTGGCCATCCTGGCCCCATGCGCCGCCACCGGTGCCGGCGCGTGCGATCCGGAACGCCTCGGCGTCGAAGTATTCCAGGCAACGTGGCGTGATCAGCGAGGTCGCTCGTGCAGCCCGCGCGAACGCCACCGCGGCGGCGAAGCTCGGGAGCGGTATGCCGAGTCCGGTCTCGCGCGCCGGCTTGGCCAGAACGCGGAGTTCGGCCGAGACGACCACCCCCAGCGTGCCCTCGCTCCCCACGAACCAATCGACGAGGTCGTGCGCAGGCGCGTAGCCGGCGGTGTTCTTCTCGACGAGCGGCCGCCGGAACTCGCGCGTGCTCCCGTCCGCGAGCACAACGGTGATGGCCTCGACGTGCGAGCGCGTGGCGCCGTAGACGAGCGTGCGCGGGCCGGACGCGTTGCAGGCGATGGCGCCGCCCACCGTCGACGTCTCGTCGCCCGTGGGGTCCGGGGCGAAGAACACACCCTCGGCCGCAAGTGCGCGATTGAGGTCGCCGAGGAGCACGCCGGGTTCGACGACGACGCGCCGCGCGGCGCTGTCGATGTCGAGGATGCGGTCCATCGGCCGCAGCGAGAGGAGGATGCCGCGCGCGGCGATCGACGCGCCGGTGGTGCTCGTCTGCGCTCCGGCCGGGGTCACGGCCGTGCCGTCGGCCGCCGTCTCAAGCATGAGCTCCACCACCTCGCGCGCGGACGTGGCGCGCACGAGTCCCTCGGGCACGCTGCGAAGTCCCGAGGCGTCACGCGAGTATCCCTCGAGGATCGCGGCGTCGCGTACGATCTCGATCATCAGTCCCCGAACCGCACGATGGTGGCGCTGAGCACGTCCGGCAGCGCATTGAGGATCGTGCGCGCCTCGGCGGTGACCTGGCCGTCGACCGAGATCACCGCGAGCGCCTCGCCACCCTGCGCGAGCCGCGCCTGGTGGTACTCGGCGATGTTCACCTGCGCGTCGCCGAGCGCGGTGCCGACGCGTCCGATGACGCCGGGCACGTCGTGGTTGGTGAGCACGATCAACGTGCCCCGCGCCGCGACGTCCACGGGGTAGGGGCCGACGCGCGTGATCCGCGGCGGTGCGTCCGCCGCCGCGATGCCGCCAACGCGAAGCTCCTCGCCCTCGGCTCGCACGCGCACCTCGATGGCGCGCGAGTGCGGCGCGTCTCCGCCCTCGGCGAGCGAGAGCTCGACGCCGCGCGTGGCTGCCACGGCGCGCGCGTTGATGAGGTTGAGCCGATGGTGCCCGACGGCCCCCTCGAGTGCGCCGACGGCGGCCGAGGCAAGGAGCGCGCCGCGAGCCGCCTGGAAGTCGGGTCCGACACGGAGCGTCACCGACTCGACGGCGCGGTGGCCGTGATCGGCCAGGCGCGCGCTGGCCACGGCGGCGAGCCGCCGCGTGAGCAGCAGCGCCGGCTGCCAGCTCGCCCAGTCGTCGAGTCCGCCGGTGACGTTGATGGAGCGCGAGAGCTCACCGTCGAGCAGTGCGTCGCGCACCGCCTCGCAGGCGGCGATGGCCACGTTGCGCTGCGCCTCGGCGGTCGACGCGCCCAGGTGCGGCGTGAGCAGCACCATCGGCAGGTCGCGGAACGGGTGGTCGCCGGTGAGCGGCTCGCGCGTGAATGCGTCGAGCACCGCGCCCGAGAGGTGTCCGCTGCGGCAGGCGGCGGCGAGCGCCGGCTCGTCGACGATGCCTCCGCGCGCGAGGTTCACGACCACGGCGCCGCGCGGCAGCCGCGCGAGTTCTTCCGTGCCGATCATCCCGCTCGTCTCGTCGGTGAGCGGCGTGTGCACGGAGAGGAATCGTGACTCACGGAGCAGCGCGTCGAGCGATCCCACGCGCCGCACCTGATGCACCACGAAGCGCTCTTCGGTGATGTACGGGTCGTAGGCGATCACGTCCATGCCGAACGCGCGCGCGCGCAATGCTACCGCGGAGCCGATGCGTCCGAGCCCGACGATGCCCAGCGTCTTGCCCTTGAGTTCGGTGCCATTGAGGGCGGCGCGCTCCCAGGCGCCGGCGTGCATCGAGTCCGTCGCGCGCGGGATGTGCCGCAGCAACGAGATCACTGTGCCGAAGAAGAGTTCGGTGACGGCGACCGTATTGCCGGCCGGTGCGTTGATGACCGCGATGCCGAGCTCGGTGGCCGTCTCGAGCGCGATGTTGTCCACGCCGACGCCGGCGCGGCCGACCACGCGCAAGCGCTTGGCTGCGCGCAGCAGCGGCTCGGTGATGCGCGTCGCGCTGCGCCCGATGATCGCGTCGTAGTCGCCGATGCGCCGCAGGAGTTCGTCGGCCGGGAGCGTCGGCACCTCGTCGACCTCGAACGAGGGCACGGCGCGCAACAGCGCGAGGCCCTCGGGGTCTATTGAATCAGTGACGAGGAGTCGATGTTCTTGGGGCACGTGAGCTCGAGGCTGGAAGCGGGGGGTGTGACGGTGAAGGAATGTTACCCCGGGCGAGGACCCGCAGGCGCGCGATTGCGCAGAATGAGCGAGCGCCCGCATCATTGTGCGGGCCGTCGGCAGATATGGACACACCATCGGGAGGGGCAGTGATGCTGGTGGTTCCGCTTCTCCTGGGCTTGGCCCTCACGCCGAGCGACTCGCTGCACTCGCGGGAGATCCGCGTCGCGACGCCGGACGGGCAGGTGATCGCCGCCGTGATCGAGTCGGCGAACGAGGTCGGTGCGCGGCCGACCGTGGTGCTGATCTCGGGCGCCGGCGCGCACGATCGCAACGGTTACACGCTCGTGACCGCGCGCGGCCACAACGACGCGTTCCGAACGCTCTCCGCGCGGCTGGTGCGACTCGGGTATGCGGTCGTGCGCTTCGACAAGGTCGGGACGGGGAGTTCGACGGGCGACTACCGGGTGCATGCCACCACCGCGTCGCACGCCGCGCATGTCGCGGCGATCGTCACGGCGATCCGCGGGGCCCGGGAGGTCGACCCGGAGCGCATCACGCTGATCGGCCACAGCGAGGGCGGCGCGATCGCCGGCATCGTCGCCGCGGACGACCCGCGGATCGCCGGCGTGGGGCTGCTGGCGGCACCGGCGTGGACCGGACGCCGCATCATGCGGTACCAGCTTCGCTACGCCGCCGCGCGCCGGCATCGCACGGTCAGCTACACGAGCGCCGACTTGATCGAGGCGTACCTCGTGCGGGACGCGGCCGCGTCCCGCACGAGGTACGCCTCGATCAAGTCGGCGCTCGCCGGTGC
>DATLHR010000520.1:0-3429 GCA_035539815.1 Kofleriaceae bacterium | reverse complement strand
CTCGACGAAGCGTGGCGCGCGCGCGCGGGCGTGATCGCGATGCGCGCGCCGCGGCGCCGTGGCCGCGACGAGCACGAGCAGACCTTGGCGGGCGAGCAGCGCCGCGAGGCCGCCGAGCGCGTGATAGAAGGCGTCGCGCTCGGTCCCCGAGTAGCCGGTCGCGCCCAGGGCGTCGCGCACCTCGTCGCTGTCGAGCAGCACGCAGGGATCGACGATCGCGGCGCGGACGCGCGTGGCGAGCGTGGTCTTTCCCGACGCGGGCAAGCCGGTGAACCACACCACCGCGCCATCGGTCACGCGAACAGATCCTCGGCCCAGTCCGGGTCCAGCGTGCCAGCGCGCAGCACATCCTCGGCGAACCCGAGCAGCAGATCGCGACCGTGTGCGCTGAGGTTCGGGTAGAACACCGGGTTCGCGACGACGAGCGCGCGCCAGGCGAAGAACGGCGGTGCGACGTCGAGCACCTCCGGGTCGTCACGACGATCGAGGTAGCGGCGCCACCAGCGGTGCCACAGCGGCGCGAACCCGGCCGTCCACGTGACGGGGCGATCGATCGCGAACAACACGAAGTTGATCGCCATCGCGGTCAGGTCGTCGGCCGGATCACCGCATCCGCCGCGGCTCGCGTCGAGGAGCGTCGGCACATCACCGGGGCCGAACACGATGTTGAACGGATGGAAGTCGCCGTGCGTGCGCGTGAGCCGGGCGTCGCGGTCGCGCAGGCGCCAGCGCCACGTCGTGCACAGCTGCTCGAGCTCGTGCAGGCGCAGCGCCGTCGCGCCGGGCACCGCAGGCGGATAGCCGTCGATGATCCCGAACACGCCCTCACCGGTGCCGACGAGATCGCGGATCGCGCGCCGGTAGCGCGTGCCCGGCGGTGCGATCGGCGTGTGCAGCGCCACGAGGTTGTCGACGAGGGCATCGAGGCGCGCCACGTCGGTCGCGGTCGCGACGCCGGTGTGGGCGACGCGCCGCAGGTCATCGGCGTAGATCGTGCCGGGCGCGAACCCGGTGATCAGGTAGAGCTCGTCGGCGTCGCGGATCGAGCGCAGCGAGCCATCGCGCGCGACCACGCCGAGATCGATCGGCGCGACATGGCCGGGCGTCGCCTGGAAGTCCTCGAACGCCTGGATGGCGCTCGCCGCGCGGTCCGCGCGCCGGTCGTGGCCGAACTCGTTCGCCGACGCGACGCGCCACACGAGCTCGATCCGCGTGCCGCGATCGCCCGCGAGCACGACGCGTAGCGGGAGCCCGTAACCCGCCGCCTTCTGCGTCGCGCCCGCGGTGGCCCCGGTGTCGGGCGCGAGCGGCTCGATCGAGAGGACGCGGCGGCCCGGAAAGAGGCGCGCGAGGTGCTCGCGCAGCCTCGGTTCGAGCCTCGCGATCGTCGGTGCGGCACCCACGGCTACCTCCGGTAGACACCGATCACGCGATACTGGCCGTCCGCCGGATCGCGCGCGAGGTGCACGTGCGTCGACAGTGGCTCGCCGCGCCCGCGCGTCGTGAGCTTGACGATCGTGTAGCCGTCGCCGTCGTTCGCGGTCGTGAGCGGTCCCGTGCAGCTGCGTCCGTCGGACCGCGCGCGGATGCTGAACGGCGTGCTGATCTCGCTGTCCGCGCGGTTCGCCGTCACCATCGCATAGCGCGTGTTCGCGGCGGACTCGACGAGGTGGTTGGTCAGCATCAGGTCCTCGAAGCACAGGCCCACCGCGTTGCCGTACGACCGCACGGTGAACCGGTCCAGCGGGTTCACGCGAGCGAACCAGTACGCGCCGGTCATGCGCTGGCGCGCGATCATCTGCTGGAGCAAGTACTCCGCGGCCACCGGATCGCTCAGCCGGCCGGCCGAGATCGCGGCGCGCAGCTGGTCGGGGGTGAAGCTCATCACGAGCTTCGTGCCCCAGTAGTTGTCGATGCGATCGGCCGTGAGCATCGGCACGTACGACGCCGTGTACGGATGCCACGATCCGGGATCGAAGGCGTACGCCTCGTAGAGGCCGAGGCCGGGGAGCGGCGTGCGCACGCGCCCCTCCCAGGGGCGCTGGACCGTGCCCGCGCTCAGCAGCGCGGAGACCGATGCCTGCGGGTCGAACGCGTACTGGTAGCCGCGGCGCGGGTCGCGCGTCGACGACGCCATCGTGCCGAGCGCGCGGCCGAAGTCGATGTGGTAGTGCACCACGTAGTGACGCGACGGGTCCTGCGGGTCCCGCGCGTACACGTCGAGCGTGTTCGACTCCTTGAGGTCCGTGTGATCGAGCCACGCGAACAGCGCGTACAGGCCGCGCAGGTCACGGCGCAGCTCGTGCGGGATCACGTCGTTCGGATCGTCGGTCCGCACGCCGCTGCCCGGGTGACCGCCGAGCGGCCGGCCCTCGACGAGCTTCGAGGCGAGCCCCCGCATGTGACCGTCGGGCGCGACCTCGAGCTGCGCGGCGACCGCCTCGAAATCCCGGCGCTGCATCGGCTGCTCCCCGATTGCGTCGCGGACCTTCGAGTCCCTGGCGACGATGAGATCGTGCATGTTGATCTCCACCACGTAGTCCTCGGGCACGTTGAGCCCGGCGGCCCACAGCAGGCGATTGACGATCACCGAGGTCGCGCTCTCCGCCTCGCCCTCGCCCTTCTTGTCGAACTTGACGATGTACTTCATGCCGCGCGTGTCGCGTACGAGGAAGCCGGGCGAGACACCGCCGGTCTTCGTCGAGATGATCGTCCACGGCGTGAAGTCCTCGGGGTTGCCGGAGCGCGCCGGACCCGCCACGATCTCCTCCGGCGCGAGCTTGCGTACGGTGTTGCGGTTCGTGAACCACGTCGAGTTCGGGACCTCGTCGATCGCGTTGACGCCGAGCGCGCGCTGCGGGCGCGGTATGTCGAACGCGCGCACGACGCGCTGATAGAACGAGCCCTCGAGCTGATAGAAGACGTCGTAGAACGCGCGGACGACCGGGAGCTTCGCCACGTTCTCCCGATCCGCGACGCGGGTCACGACCGGCTGGTTCGCGAACCGTACGCTGGTCGCCTTGGGCGACTCCGAGGCGCACGCGCACACCAGCGCGGGCACGGCGGCGAGCAGCAAAGAGCGAGTACAGGACTTCATCGGTTCCTCCTCGTGACGCGCGGTGGCGGTTCGAAGGCGGGCTCGAAGGAGAGGTTCAAGAACACGCCGCCGTCGATCGACGAGGCGACCTGCGCGCGCGTGAGCAGTACGTGGGCGGTGTGCGCCTGGAGGCCGAAGCCAAAGCCGACACGCGTGTTGTCGAGCGTGATCTCGTCGAGCGCGTTGACCCCGAGTGCGCGCTGCGGGCGCGGGACGTCGAGCGCCCGCACGACGCGCTGATAGAACGAGCCCTCGAGCTGATAGAAGACGTCGTAGAACGCGCGGACGACCGGGAGCTTCGCCACGTTCTCCCGATCCGCGACGCGGGTCAC
>DATLHR010000519.1:0-16791 GCA_035539815.1 Kofleriaceae bacterium | reverse complement strand
CGTTACTTCTTGGCCGGAACAGCTTCGGCGAGGATCTTGGTCACGACGCCGGCGCCGACGGTCTTGCCACCCTCGCGGATCGCGAAGCGCAGACCTTCCTCGCAGGCGATCGGCGACACGAGCTCGACGTCGATCTTGATGTTGTCGCCAGGCATCACCATCTCGGTGCCGGCCGGCAGCGTGCAGGTGCCCGTGACGTCCGTCGTGCGGAAGTAGAACTGCGGGCGGTAGTTGTTGAAGAACGGCGTGTGGCGACCGCCCTCTTCCTTCTTGAGGACGTACACCTCGCACGTGAAGTGGTTGTGCGGCATGACCGAGCCCTTCTTGCAGAGCACCATGCCGCGCTCGATCTCCTCGCGCTTCGTGCCGCGGAGCAGCACGCCGACGTTGTCGCCTGCCTGGCCCTGATCGAGCAGCTTGCGGAACATCTCGACGCCCGTGCACGTCGTCTGCTGCGTCGGACCGAGACCCACGATGTCGAGCTCGTCGCCGACCTTCACGACGCCTCGCTCGACGCGGCCCGTGACGACCGTGCCACGACCGGTGATCGTGAACACGTCCTCGACCGGCATCAGGAACGGCTTGTCGAGCTCGCGCACCGGCTCGGGGATGAACGTGTCGCACGCCTCCATCAGCCGAGCGATCGACGGCACGCCGTAGTCCGACGCGTCGCCCTCGAGCGCCTTGAGCGCCGAGCCGCGGATGATCGGGGTGTCATCACCCTTGTAGCCGTTCTTCGTGAGCAGCTCGCGCAGCTCCATCTCGACCAGGTCGAGGAGCTCCTCGTCGCCCTTGCCGATCATGTCGCACTTGTTCAGGTAGACGACGATCGACGGGATGTTCACCTGGCGGCCGAGCAGCACGTGCTCGCGCGTCTGCGGCATCGGGCCGTCCGGCGCCGACACCACGAGGATCGCGCCGTCCATCTGCGCCGCGCCCGTGATCATGTTCTTGATGTAGTCGGCGTGGCCCGGGCAGTCGACGTGCGCGTAGTGGCGCTTGTCGCTCTCGTACTCGACGTGCGCCGTCGAGATCGTGATGCCGCGCGCCTTCTCTTCCGGCGCCTTGTCGATCTGATCGAACGCCGTGAACTTCGCGAAGCCCTTCGTCGACTGGACCTTCGTGATCGCAGCGGTCAGCGTGGTCTTGCCGTGGTCGACGTGACCGATCGTGCCGATGTTCACGTGAGGCTTGTTGCGGACGAATTTCTCTTTGGACACGGACGTTCTCCTCGGGGTGCAGCGCGTTCAGATGAGGCGAGCTCGCGACATCAAGTCGTCGCGGATTTGTTGGGGAAGCTCGGTGTAGTGATCAAATTCCATTGCGTAGGTCGCGCGGCCTTTAGTTCTCGACCGGAGGTCGGTCGCGTAACCGAACATCGAGGCCATCGGGACAAAACAGGCGACGGTCTGTACACCAGGTCGTGCGGTAATTCCAGCGACTTTTCCCCGTCTGGCATGCAAATCGCCGAGGACGTCCCCGACGTGATCGTCTGGGGTGGTGACCTCTAGAGACATCACTGGCTCGAGGACCGTGGGGGAGGCCTTGTTCGCAGCCGCCACGAACGCCTTCGAGCCGGCAACCTTGAAGGCGTAATTGTTCGAATCCACGGGGTGATAGCTGCCGCCGACCACCTGAACGCGGACATCTGTCATCGGGTGGCCAGCCAAGACGCCACGCTCGACGGCCTCGGTCACTCCCGCCTCGACCGCCGGGGCGTGCTCCTGCGGGATGTCCGTGGCCGGGGCGCGATTTTCGTAGACGTAGCCCCCGCCGCGATCGGTCGGCTCGACGACCAGCTTGACGTGGCCGTACTCGCCGCGCGGGCCACCGGGGCCGCCGGCGACGCGCACGAACTTGTTCTCGCCCTCGGCCCGCCGCGTGACGGTCTCGCGGTAGGCGACCTGCGGCTGCCCGACGCGGGCGTTGACGCCGAACTCGCGCTTCAGACGATCGACGACGATCTCGAGGTGGAGCTCGCCCATCCCCGAGATCACGATCTGCCCGGTGTCCGCATCCGTGCGGACGCGGAACGAGGGATCCTCGATCGCGAGCCGCTCGAGCGCGTGCGCGAGCTTCGCGGAGTCCTCGTCGGTCGCGGGCTCGAGCGCGACGCCCATCACCGGGCTCGGGACGGCCATCGCATCGAGGAGGAGCGGCGCGCGCGGATCGCACAGCGTGTCGCCGGTCGCGAGCTTGCCGCCGGGCGCCGAGGACACGACGGCGCCGATCATCCCGGCTTCGACCTGACGGATGTCTTCGCGGTGGTTCGCGAACATCCGCACGAGGCGGCCGATCTGCTCGAGGTTTCCCTTGGTGGCGTTGAGCACGGCGTCGCCGACCTTGAGGCTGCCCGCGTAGACGCGGACGAACGTGAGCTGGCCGCCCTGCTCGTCGTACTGGACCTTGAATGCGAGCGCCGCGAGCGGCTGCGCGTCCCCGATCGCGCGCACGATCGTCGGCGCGCCGTCCGGATCATGGACGTCGCGGCCGCGCACCTCGACGAAGTCGTCGGGCGCCGGCAGGTAGTCGCACACCGCGTCGAGGAGGTTGTGGATGCCCTGGTTCTTGAACGCCGAGCCGACGAGCGTGGGCACGCCGCGCCGAGCGTCCGCATGCCCGAGCGTGACGCGGCGAAGCGCGGCCTTGATCGCCTCGGCGGTGAGCTCGCGCCCCGCGACCCACGCGGCCATCAGCTCGTCGTCGAGCTCGGCGATCGCCTCGATCATCGTCTCGCGTGCCCGGCTCGCCTCGGGGACCAGCGCGTGCGGGATCGGACCGTCTTCGAACTTCGCGCCGAACGTCGCCTCGTCCCAGCGGCGCGCGCGCATCGAGATCAGGTCGACGACGCCCTCGAAGCCTCCGGCTGGGCCGAGCCCGAGCGCGAGCTGCACCACGATCGGGTGCGCGCCGAGCCGGCGCTTCATCTCTTCGACGACGCGCTCGGGATCCGCGCCCTCGCGGTCGCACTTGTTGATGAAGGCGAGGCGCGGGACCTTGTAGCGATCCGCCTGGCGCCACACGGTCTCGCTCTGCGGCTCGACACCGGCGACGGCATCGAACACGGCGATCGCGCCGTCGAGCACGCGCAGCGAGCGCTCGACTTCCATCGTGAAGTCGACGTGTCCCGGCGTGTCGATCAGGTTGATCGTGTAACCACGCCAGCCGAGCGTCGTGGCGGCGGCGGTGATCGAGATCCCGCGCTCCTGCTCCTGCGCCATCCAGTCGGTGACGGTGGAGCCGTCGTCGACCTCGCCGATCCGCGACGTCGCACCGCTGTAGTAGAGGATGCGCTCCGTCGTCGTCGTCTTGCCGGCGTCGACGTGCGCCATGATCCCGATGTTCCGGGTCATGGCGATCGGCGTCTTGCGCGCCGTATGTGACGAGAGGCGGGTCGTCATGAGGAGCCTGGTGGTTTGGGGCGGTGCCCCACCTTCCGGACTTGAAGGTCGTTACTTCGCGGTGCTTACCAGCACCGGGTTACCAACGGTAGTGCGCGAACGCCTTGTTGGCGTCGGCCATCTTGTGGACGTCCTCGCGCTTCTTGACCGCGTTGCCACGGTTCTGCGCGGCGTCGACGATCTCGTTCGCGAGGCGATCCATCATCGTCTTCTCGTTGCGCTCGCGGGCGTACTCGACCAGCCAGCGCATACCGAGCGCCAGCGAGCGGTCCGGGCGAACATCGACCGGCACCTGGTACGTGGAGCCACCGACGCGGCGGCTCTTGACCTCGACGCGGGGACGCACGTTCGAGAGCGCGCGGTCCCACACCTTCAGCGGATCGTCCTTGGCGCGCTCGGCGACCATGTCGAACGCCTTGTAGACGATGCCCTCGGCAACCGCCTTCTTGCCGTCGCGCATGACGACGTTGACGAACTTGGTCAGGCGACGACGAACGTCGGGCGGCGCATCCGTGTACTTCGGATCCGGCAGGACCTTGCGCTTGGGAACTTCACCTTTACGCGGCATCGTCGTTCTTCCTTACTTGGGACGCTTCGCGCCGTACTTGGACCGGCTCTGCTTGCGGTTCTGGACGCCCGTGGTGTCCAGCGTGCCGCGGATGATGTGGTAGCGAACGCCCGGGAGGTCCTTCACACGACCGCCGCGGATGAGCACGACCGAGTGCTCCTGCAGGTTGTGGCCCTCGCCCGGGATGTACGACGTCACTTCCATCGCGTTCGTGAGGCGAACGCGGGCGACCTTGCGAAGCGCCGAGTTCGGCTTCTTCGGGGTCGTGGTGTAGACGCGAGTGCAGACACCGCGCTTTTGCGGGCACTGCTTCAGGGCCGGAGACGCGCTCTTGGTGCGCAGTTTCTCACGGCCTTTGCGGACGAGCTGGTTAATCGTGGGCATCTAGATGGATCCTGGGCGTACGTAGCGGAGGCGCGAGACTTTACGGATTCATCCCCGGCTGTCAAGCGCTTAGCGCCCCTGCAAATCCGACGAGGTCGGTCGAAGCACCGGGAGATGACCACGCTGCAGAAAGCCCTGATCGCGTGTGCCGTCGCGCTCTCAGCGCCGGCGGCCGCCCAACCCCGTGCGAAACCGACGGTTTCCAAGGACCGCGTCCACGTCCTCAACGATCGCATCGTGGTCGACGAGGGCCTCTTGTTCGACACCAACCGCGCGAGAATCCGCAGCGCCGGCCGGGAGCTGATCGAGACGATCGCGACGATGTGGCTCGTTCACCCCGAGTGGAAGCGGATGCGCATCGAAGGCCACACCGATGACCGCGGCTCGACCGAGTTCAACCAGCGCCTCAGCGAGCGGCGCGCCCACTTCGCGCGCCGCATCCTCCTGCGCCACGGCTACGCGCCGGATCGGATCGAGGCGGTCGGCCTGGGCGCCTCGATCCCCCGCGTCGAAGCCGACGACGAGGCGGAGCATCACGCGAACCGCCGCGTCGAGTTCGTGTTCGTCCGCGATTAGCGGATCGTCTTGGCGAGGCGCGCGGCCTGCTTGCGTACGGCAGCCTGCTTGGCGTTCTTCGCGGCCCACTTGAGGTACGGCAGCGCGTAGCGGCGGCTGATGTTGCCGCGCAGGAACAGCTCGGCCTTGCGCGCGGTCTTGGGGCTGCCGAGCATCTTGATCACGTTCTTGTTGAGCACGGCGTTGCCCCGATACGCCCCGTTCTTCTTGATCGCGATCTTGTAGTGGTCCATCGCGACCGACCACCACAGGCGATCGTTATAGAGGTTGCCGAGGAGGAACGGGATGTAGGCGCTGTTGGGCGACTTCTTCCACAGCGCGCGCAGGCTCGATAGCGCGAGGTCGCGCTTGCCGTCCTTGATCATCTGCACGGCCTGCGCGACCGTCGTCGCAAGCACCGGCGCCGCGGGGACGCGCTTCTCGACGTCCTCGTCGGTCTCGGGTGCGTCGGCAGCCTCGTCGGAGCCCTCGTCGTGATCGGCGTTCGGATCCGGGTTGGTCGCCGACATCGGATCCATCTCGATCTCGCCCTCGCCCGGGCCTTCGAAGACGAAGGGGGCGTCGATCACGACGGAGGCATCGATCGGCGGCGGCGTCTCGGCGATCGCGGCGTCGATCACGACGGGCGACGCGGCGCTGCCTTGTTCGGCGGCGCTGCCGTGCGCGACCGCGACCTTCGGCGCATCCGTCGTCGCGCTGCCGGCGGCCGCGCTGGCGGTGCTCGACGGCGCGGCCTGCTTGTCACCGCGCTTCGTGTACCAGACCGCGGCCCCCGCGCCGCCCGCGAGCACGAGCAGCATGAACAGCGTCGGGAACGACGACGTCTTGCGCTTCACGGGCGCCGTGCGCTCTGCCCTGCCCGCCGTGTCGATGGCCGTGGGGGCCACGGCCGTCGTCTGCTCCGTCGGCGACGTCGAGGCGCGCGTCGACGCGATGACCACCGCTTCGTGCGACCCGCTCGTGCGCGGACCGAGCACCTTGTCGATCGAAGCCGACAGCTCGATGGCCGACTGGAACCGGTCGTCGGGCAGCTTGGCCATCGCCTTCTCGATCAGCTCCTGCAGCCCTGCGGGCAGCGCGATGCTCTCGCCGATCCGATCGAGCAGCTTGGGCACCGGCGCGCCGCGGTGCATGCCGAGCAGCTGCAGCGTGTCCTCGGCCGCGAACGGCCGCACGCCGGCGATCATCTCGAACAGCACGACGCCGACGGCATAGACGTCGGTGCGCGCGTCGATCGCGGCGCCGCCGATCGTCTGCTCGGGCGCCATGTAATTCGGCGTGCCGACGACGACGTTGGTCTGCGTCGCGTCACGGCCGACGTTGCCGCGCAGGCGCGCGAGCCCGAAATCGAGGATGCGGACGTGATCGCCCTGCCCGATCTCGTCGGTGATCATGATGTTCGCGGGCTTCACGTCGCGGTGGGTGACGCCCTGTGCGTGCGCGTGCGCGAGCCCCGCGGCGATCTGCTTCGCGAGGAGCAGCGCGCGCTGCGGCGGCAGCCGGCCGTCATCGATGATCTCGCGAAGCGTGCGCCCGGCGACGTACTCCATCGCCAGGTACGGCGCGCCTTCCCACACCCCGAAGTCGACGACGGAGACGCAGTTGGGATGGGCGAGCTTGCTCATCACCCGCGTCTCGCGCTCGAACCGGGTCAGGAACTCCTTGTCCTTGGCGAACGAGCTATGCAGAAATTTGATCGCGACGAGCTTGCCGACGGGCTCGCGCTCTGCCTTGTAGACAGCCCCCATCGCCCCCGACGCCATCGCCTCGAGGATCTTGTAGCGCCCGTCGACGACCTTACCGATGCGTGCGTCGACTTCGTCTCTCTGCTGCTCGTCTAGTGCGTCCACTTCTCTTCGCGCCGATGTTCGCCGTCCTCGTACTCGTGCGCCATGACGAAATGGTACGCGACCTCGCGCGCCTTTTCGCTCTCCACGATGCACTCGAACAGCCACTCGCCATCGGTCTCGGAAGGCTCGACCTGGACGTAGGCGATCTCGGCGGGAAACACGAGCAGCTCGCCGACGAGATCCTTGGCTCGCGCGAGCTGGACGACGAGCGTGTGCTCGTCCTCCGTGATCAGCGTCCAGTGGAAGTCGTCGTGATCGAGCAGGACCACTTCGGGCGTACCGGCGCGCAGGATGCAGTTCGCGTGACCTGCGAGCCAGGTCCAGAACTTGTCGAAGCTGAGCGTGGTGGCGACCGCAGCCAGTCTCTTACCCGACGTGCTCATAGTTCGCCGCGGAGCATAGCCAGGGGCCGCCTTTCTGCAAGACCTCAGAAGGTTCCGGACACCACCGCACCTCCGCTCGCGGTGCCGACGACCGGAGCGATCCGCGCGCCTTCGGCAGAGGGAGAGTCGAACACGAGCAGCAGCACGCCCACGGTGCCGGCGGCGATCGCGGCGCTGCCGAGCACCCACGTCGACGTCACGTAGCGATCGCGCTGCCTCACCTCTTCGTCGTACCGATCGGCGTCGCTCGGGGGGCGATTGCCGGTTTCGAGCTCGTCCTGGATGTCCGCGGCGCGACCGTCGTGCGTGTTGGCGGCGATGCCGGTGGCGACCGCGCCGACCGCGAGTAAGCCTGCACTTCCGAGCACCCACGGCACCGCCCGGCGCTGTGCGGTCTTCTCGAGCGGCGCGGAGAACGCGAGCGATTCGCCACGCGCGACGCTGATCTCGCGGCCGAAGGCGTGGCGGCCGGAGCGCAGCACGGTGATGAGGTGCTTGCCCGCCGGCAGCTGGAGCGCTGCGGTCGGTGCGGTGGCGACCGCGCGGCCATCGACGGAGATCCGCGCGCCCGACTCGGTCTTCACCGTCACCGCGGCGGGCTTTGGCTGCAGCACGACCTCGACGAGTGACGACGCGCCATCGACGGCGATCGTCTTCTTCTCGACGGGGAGATAGCCCTCGGCGGAGACGCCGATGACGTGCTCCTTGGGCTCGACCTCGACGAGCGCGAACGGCTCGGCCGGCTTGCCGTCGATCGTGACCGCGAGGCCGCGCGTGATCTCGCCGGTGGCATCGCCGACCTCGCGCAGCGCGTCGGTCTCGCTCGCGGTCTGATCGGCGAGTGCGACGCTGACGCCGATGCGCGTGCGCGCGATCACGGCGCTCGAGCCCGCGCCGGCGGCGGCGCCGAGCCCGCGAAGCACGGTCTCCATCTCGGCGAGGTTGTCGGCAGCATCACCGACGCGGCCGCCGGTCTTCACGTCGGCGAGGTACGCCTTGTACAGCTCGATCGCGCGCCGCACGTGCGCCGCATTCGGATCGATGCGGTACAGCCGCCGGTAGGCCTGCGCCGCGGAGAACGCGATCTCTGGCATCGGCGACGCCTTGTACGCCTCGTCGAAGTTGGCGGCGGCCGCCGCGAAGCTCTGCGCGGCGTACGCCTTCGCGCCGGCACGAAAGTACTTCTCGGCCGCCTTGCGGTCGTCGGCGTGCGCGACGGTCGTGAGCGCGGCGAGCACGAGGAGCGGCAGCGTCTTCACTGGTCACCTCCCGGCGCGGACGCCGATCGCTGACACGTCGCACGATCGCGCGAGTCGCACTGCGGGAACACGATCAGCGACTGCGCCCCGCTCTCGCCCTCGATGGCGAGCACGTCGTCGACACCATCGCCGGTGACATCGCCCGCGCGGATCGCTTCGAGCTTGCTGGACGTGCGTGCGAGCACCGAAACGTCGAGCGCGTCCACGGTGCCACGCACGCGGTACAGCACGGAGGTGGTCCCGACGCGACACAGCGCGATCAGATCGCTGCCCGTCGGTGGTGGCGCGAGCGCGCCCGCCTCCGTGACCCGCGCGGCCGCGGCGTCGACGCAGCCCGCGAGGTCGTCGGTGCTGCTCACCGCCATGCGGATCGCCGGCACCAGGTCCTCGCACGCCGACGGCGTCGCGCCGCTCATCTGGCACACGAGCAGTGCGCTCGTCCCCGCACCGCCCGGGCGCGGGGCAGCGGCAATGACGAGCTCGCGCGTGCCGTCGCCGTCGAGGTCGGCGCCTGTCATCGAGCGCACGACCGACATCGCCGGCAGCTTGCCTGCGATGGCCGCGAGCTCGGTCGCCTCGATCGTCGCCGCGCTCGGATCGAACGTCACCGCGTGCGGGGTATCGCTGCGATCGACCGCGATCACCACGTCCTGGTCGGCGGACGTGGGCCACGCGAGGTAGATCGCGTCGCGCACGCACAGCCCGGACTCGCCCTCGCCGCAGGCGGAGAACCCGCTCGTCGGGAGGCCCATCGTCTCCGCCGCGTCCGGGCCGAACGGCGTCCCCGTCATGCGCCATGCGAGCGGCGGCTGGGCCATGGCGTCGGCGGGTTCGGCGTCGACCGCGAGCGCGAAGGTATCGGGGAGGGCGTCGCCCGCGAAGCGGCCGATCACCGTCGAGCGCAGGCGCGTCGCGTCACGCTGCGACGGGCGCTGGTCGCCCATCTCGGGGGCAAACCGCGGATCGAAGTACGAGAACATGGTGCGCAGCGCGCTGCCCGACATCAGCGTCAGCGACGCGATCGGTTGGCCGGGCAGCGGCGGCTGCACCACGAACACGTCCTCGGTGAAGCCGCCCGCGTCCTCGCTCGTCGGCAGCGCGGCGCTCGACAGCGACGACACCGACGAGAATGCACCGACCGCGACCGGCGGCAAGAGCGCATCCTGCGTCGAGTACGCGGCCATCATGCGCTGGTAGGCGGTGAGCTGCTCGACGTACGCGATATCCGGAAGCTCGTTGCCGTCGAAGTCGCCGATCTCGGTGTCGACCACGCGGCTCGCGGTGTCGATGCGCGAGAGCAGATAGCCCGGCAGCACGGGGAAGAACGAATTGGGCCGCCGGTAGAGCACGTCGAGGTCGTCCTCGGTCGCCGCGATCAGCACCGCGTCGGTCTGGCCGTCGGCGTCGAGGTCCGCGGAGTCCGCGCCGGCGAGACGGCGCTGTGAGGTGTAGAGGCGCCCGAAGGTGCCCGCGCCCGAAGGATCGTACGCGTAGAGGCCATCGCTCATCACGAGCAGATCCGGCGCGACGGCGCCGACCGCGGGCTCGACGGGCACGTGCCCGACGGCGACGTTGCCGGTGCCGGGCCCCGCGGGCGCCAGCGGTGCGCCCATCGGCGAGGCGACCGCCTGCAGCGCGCAGCCGTTCGCGGTCATCGAGCCATTCCAGTGGCGGAGCGCGGGCGCGCCATCGTCGGTGTTGATGAGGTCCGGGCAGCGGTCGCCATCGTTGTCGAGGTCGGCGAGGATCGGCCGTCGCGAGGGCGCCACCGCATTCGCGGGCGTGATCGTGCTGACCGTCCACGCGAGCAGCGGGCGATGGATCGCGACCGCACACAGCTTCGCCTGCGGGCCGGTGCTCACCATCGATACGACGAAGCTGTTGTCGGCGACCTTGTAGAAATCGACCATCGCCGGCGAGAACGCCTCCTTCGAGAAGCCCGAGCACACCGAGGTGCCGCCCTGCCCCAACAGGAAGTCGAGCGTATAGATGTACGTGTTGCCGGCCTGGTCGAACATCACGGCGGCGAGGGCGAGCCGCCCGAGCTTGAACAAGTAGCGGATGTCGACCTCGCCCATGCTGCCGTCGACGACCGGGCTGCCGACGGCGAGCGGCGCGAGGCCGTACTTCGACGTGTAGGCGATGAAGCCGTCCTCGGTCGGCGCCACGAGATCGAGCGCACCGTCGTCGTCGATGTCGCCGAACGCGGGCGCGCCGTTGTGCGACGGCGTGACCAGCGACTCGCTGCGCGTCAGCTTCGCGCCTTGATCGCCGTAGCGCACGCTGAGCGACGTGCGCGCCACGCCGAACACATCGCCGATGCCATCCTTGTCGAGATCGGTGATCGCGATGTCGTCGACCTGGAACGGGCCCGCGGGCTGGGCGGCGCCGAGAGCCCCACCCGGAGCGTGACACATGCCGTCGACGCCACACGCGTACGCCTCGTTCGGGCAATCGGCCGGCTCGTCACACGTGACCGCGCAGCGGACGCAATTCGGATCGCTCGAGTCGCAGTCCTCTCCGGCCTCGATGAGGCCGTTGCCACACACGTCGCGATCGATGGCGTCGAAGCTCGTGCAGGCGCTCGTGACGAGCGCGACGAGCGTTGCGAACCGGATCATGGACGGCCTTTCTTCGGAGCGAACGGATCGAGGATGTCGTCCTTGCGCGGCGGGCGCGGGCCGCCGCCGCTCGACTTCTGCTTCTTCAGGGTCACGTTCATGGTCTGGTCGCGATCGGGGACGACCTGACTCGACGCGGCGAGGTAGCCAGGCGCCTTGAACGTCAACACGAGCACCGCCGCGTCGCGCGGCAGCTGCACGGGGCCGGGCGCGGCGCCCACCATCATGCCGCCCGCGTGCACTTCCGTCCCGTCGGGAACGCCGGTGATCGTGACGATCACCGTCTGTGGCTCGGGTGGTGGATCCGCGACCTTCACTTCTTCGATCGGTGCGGGCGGCGGTGGTGGCGGCGGCGTGGCGACGGGCTCGCGCGCGGGCGCGGGCTCGGCGGCCGGCGGCTGGTCACCGCGCTGCGACAGCACCACGAGCACCACGGCCGCGCCGATCACCGCGAGCGCCGCGAGCGCGGCGAGCACGCGCGCACGCGAGCGAGGCCGGGTCGGTTCGCCGACGGCGTCGCTCGCCGCGAGGCTGGCCATCCGCGTCGCCGACGCCGCGCGGACCGCCGGCACCTGCGCGGAGACCGGGCCCGTCTGCGCGTCCCACGCACGGGTCGGCGTCTCGACGAGCCCGGCCTGCGCGGCCGCTTGCTCCAGCGCGCCGACGGCGGTGCGCAGATCGGGCGGGCGCGCCGCCGGATCCTTCTTCATGAGCCACGCGATGACCTCGTCGATCGCCGGCGTCAGCTCGCCGTAGTGGACCGACGCAGGCGCGGGCTCGTCGCTGACCTGCTTCATGAGGATCGACATGAAGTCCTCGGCGTCGTGCGGGTAGACGCCGGTCAACATGTAGTAAGTCAGCACGCCGAACGCGTAGAGATCGGTGCGGTGATCGACATCGCGCCCGCGGCACTGCTCCGGGGACATGTAGTACGGCGTGCCGATCGGCGCGCCCGTGCGCGTCTTGTGCTTGAGGCCGTCCTCGGTGCCCATCAGCTTCGCGATGCCAAAATCGAGGAGCTTCGGGAACACCACGCCGTCGGAGTCACGGCCGAGGAACACGTTCTCGGCCTTGAGATCGCGATGCGCGATCCCCTTGGCGTGAGCCGCATCGAGCGCCTTGCCGATCGCGCGCAGGATCGCGAGCGCATCCGCGATCGGGATGCGCTGCTCGCGCTCGATCAACGCATCGAGCGGCTCGCCGTCGAGGTACTCCATCACGTAGTAGAGGCGGCCGTCCTCGAGCGTGCCGTACGAGAAGATGTCGATGATGTGGCGGTGGCGGATCTGGTTGACCGCGCGCGCCTCGGCCATGAACCGCGAGACCATCTCCGGATCGACGGAGAACTTGCGCGCGAGGACCTTGATCGCGACGACCTTGCCGATCACCGGGTGCACGGCGCGGAACACGGTGCCGAACGCGCCCTGCCCTAGCTTGCCGTCGACCTCGTATTCGCCGACGCGTGCTCCCACCTGGAGGTCGGCCTCGACGGGCGGCGTTTCGAGCTCTGCGGTTGGCGTCGACATCGTGCGGCTCCCCTCCCGGGCTGCAAGTCCGCGGCCTCACCCAGGTGTCGAATAACGCTACGCTGCCCCCCCACCGACCGTTGGAGTTCACGACGTCAAGACTTCATCGTGACCTCACCTCCACGGGGTGTGCCGACGGCGATGTAGGCGTCGTGGATCACCTTCCCGCCGCGAGGAGATATGATCATGACTTCGATGCGAGCCGTCCACCACGCACTCCTCCTGGCGATGGTCGGCTGCTATTCGCCGTCGCCGCCCGAGGGCGCACCGTGCACCTCGAGCGGCACGTGCCCGAGCCCGCTGGTGTGCGACGACGGGTACTGCGTGCGGACACCACGCGATGCGAGCCCGATCGACCAGGCCGACCTCGACGGTCCCCCCGTCCTCGAGCCCGACGCGATGGTGGATGCGATGATCGACGCGCCGGTGTCTCCGCTCCTCACGTTCGACGTCGGGGCGTACGACTTCATGGTGCCGCCGGGGTGCACGCAGATCCACGTCCGGGGATGGGGTGGCGGCGGCGGCGGCGGCGGCGATGGCACCGGCGCCACCAACGGAACCGAGGGTGACGACACCATCGTCGCTGGCTTCGGGCGCGCGAGAGGCGGCAAGGGCGGAGCGCACGGCAACCCCGGCAGCACGTTTCTCGGCGGCGCTGGTGGGACCGCGTCCGGAGGCACGACGAACCTCACCGGCGAGACGGGCGGCAACGGCGACAGCACACAGATCGGGGACAACAGCGGCAAGGGCGGCGACTCTCCCAACGGCGGTGCCGGTGGGGCGTCGATCACGACGGCGAACACGAACGGCGCTCCGGGCGATCCACCCGGAGGAGGCGGCAGCGGAGCGCAGGGAGCGTTCAGCCCCGCGGCCGGCGGAGGAGCGGGGGCCTACGCGGAGGCCACCCTACCGGTGAATCCGGGCACGAAGTTCACGTTCATCGTCGGAGCCGGTGGGCCGGGCGGCGATGGAGCGCAGACGGGCGGTGGCGGCGCCGACGGGCGCGTGACCATTCAGTGCATGTGAGGCAGTCGGAACGCCGGCGCGTAGCGGCGACGATCTTCCAGTGGTCCGGACACGGGGCCCGCGTCGGCGATCGCGGCCGCCCGCCGCCGTTCCTGTTCACGTGATAGCGTCGGATCCATGGGAATCCGGTGGGGGATGGTCGCGATCGCGTTGGCGGCGTTCGGGTGCAAGAGCGGGAAGGAAGCACCGAGCTCATCTCCACCGGCGACCGCGAAGACACCGGCGACCGCGAAGACCGAGCAGGGCGAAGTGGCGCCGGCACCAGCGCTGACCTGGTATCGCGCGGAGCTCGACTTCGGCAAGCGCGGCCCGCTGCCGTTCTTCCTCGCGCTCCCCGATGCGAGCGGCGAAGGGGTGCTGCAGAACGGCGAGGAGCCCACGCCCGTCGATGTCACGTGGAGCGGCGACGTCGTGAAGATCGTCCCTCGCGTGAGCTGGATCAGCGAGCTCTCCGCGACGCGCGCCGCCGATGGCACGCTGACCGGATCCTTCGTGCGCGACTTCCCGCTGTGGTCGCGCGTCGAGCGCGCACTCACGGCGAAGGTGGTCCCGGAGGTGAAGCCGAGCGATCGCTTCGCTGGTGAGACCGCGCCGGCCGCCGACGTCTCCGGCACCTGGAAGTTCGACTTCAAGGAGCACCGACTCGGCAAGGGCAAGCTCGTGATGACCTCCGACGGCGCGGTGACCGGCTTCATCCGTCCCGGTGCGCTCGGCGACCTCCGCTTCCTCGCGGGCGAGGTGCAGGGCAAGAAGCTCCTGCTCTCGCAGTTCAACGGCAACGCCGCGAACCTCGTGACCGCGGAGCTGTCCGCGGACGGCAAGAAGCTCACCGGCACGATGTCGATGTACGACGTGTGGAACGAGCCGTTCACCGCGACGCGCAGCGAGGACTTCGAGTACGGCAACCGCGTCACCCTCAAGCGCGGCGCGACCAAGCTCGCGCTGCCGCAGCTCGAGAAGTATCGCGGCAAGCCGGTCGTGCTCGTGTTCTTCGCGACGTGGTGCCCTTCGTGTAACGACGCGACGCCTTTCCTCGTCGAGCTCGAGCAGAAGTTCGCGCCGCGCGGCGTGAGCTTCTTGTCGATCGCGATGGACCTCAGCGACGACCAAGCGACTCTCGAGCGCGAGGTCGCGAAGTTCAAGGAGCGCCACAAGGTCCCGTGGGAGGTGGTCGCGGTGCCGACGACACCCGAACGCTGGAAGGACGACATGCCGCCCGAGATCGAGGGCTGGATGGGCTACCCGATCACCGTGTTCATCAAGCCTGATGGCACCATCCACACGACGTACGGCGGGTGGTTCGGACCCGCGGCGAAGGACGAGAACGCCAAGCTGCGGGCGCAGTTCGAGGCGTGGACCGACGAGCTCACGCGCGGCTGACGCGCCACCTCGCGGCTCGAACGCGCCAGCGCGCGGCCACTCGAGTCGCCGCCATCATCGAGAGCACCGCGATTCCACTGGGTTGCGCCGGCACTCGACCTGCAACCCCGCGGCGGCATGCGCCTGGTCTCGCTGGTCGCCGCCGTGATCGCCCCGTCGCTCGTTGCCTGCGCCGCCGAGCCCGACGTGGTCGAGGATGACGCGGACTGGCTCGACGGCAAGGCGGATGGCCAGAGCAGCGCTGGCATCCGGGCGACCGCGCTCGATGTCTCGCACACCGGGAAGCGAGCGATCGCGACGATCGAGCTCGAGCGCGATGGCAACGTGGCGCTCGAGGCCGGCGGCCTCGAGATCCTCGCCGTGTCCGACGAGCGCGGTGCTCGCCAGCATCGGATCGTCGATGGCGAGCTGCGCGTCTCGTCGGTGCGCGGGCCGCTCGTCATCGAGTACACGTTCTCCGAGCACGATGACTTCGACGGGCTGCTCGCCGGCGGCTCGACGCTCGTCTGGCCCGAGCACTGCGGCAACCTGTTTCCGTGTCACTCGCGCTCCGCCGACAGCACCACATTCGAGCTCGCCGTCTCCGATCTTCCCGCCGGCACGACCGCCGTGCATCCGCGTGCGATCGGCGACGCGCCGTCGTACGTGGTCGCGTGGGCGGTCGGCGAGTACACGCGCCTCGAGCTCGGCACGACCCCGGCGGGCACGCGCGTCGTCGCGTTCACGCTGCCCGGTGGCGATCGCGCCGCGCGCGGCGGCACCACGCACTTCGTCGCCGCGATCGACTGGCTCGAGCGCACCCTCGGCCCCTACGCGTTCGGCGACGAGCTCGGCTCGGTCGCGGTCGACTGGGGCGGCGACTTCGCCGGCGGCATGGAGCACGTGCCCTATGCGCACCTCACCGAGGCGGCGATGGCGGAGGACTATGCGCACGTTCATGAAGCGGTCCACGGCTGGTACGGCAACGCCGTGCGCCTCCGCTGCTGGGAAGACCTCGTCCTCTCCGAAGGCACGACCTCGTACCTGACCGCGCGCGTGCTCGGCAAGGTCGCCGGCGCCGCTCGCGAGGCCGAGCTGTGGGCTACCTACCAGACCGACCTCGACGACGCGATCGCCACCGCGCACGCGGAGCACCATCCGCCTGCATGGCCGGAGGGCTGCAACGTGCACCGCGTGCGCGAGGACAACCTCCACACCAACCTGCCCTACAAGCAAGGCGCCTTCTTCTACAAGGAGGTCGCCGAGCAGGTCGGCGCCGACGTCCTCGACGGTGTGCTCGCGCGTTTCTACCAGCGCTTCAAGCACCAGCCCGCGGGCATGCAGGACATGATCGACGCGATCGAGGCCGAGACCGGCTTCGATCCGGCGCCCCTCGTCGCCGCGCGCCTGCGCAGGCAGTTCTGAGCCGAGACCGGACACCCGACAGCACCGAACGCGCCACATCGTGTCTGGGACCGCCGCCATGGCCGGGCCGGCAGACAGGGGCTGTCCGAACTAACGTCTCGATTCGTCGCGTGCAGCTCACGGCACGCCGTATGCGAGCGCTCCGCCCATGCGAGTCGCGCACATCTTGCTCGTGGCGCTCCTCGCTGGCTGCTATGAGCCCTCGCCGCCGGAAGGCGCGCCGTGCACCAGCGCCGGCTCCTGCCCGAGCCCCTTGGTGTGCGACCAGGGCCTGTGCGTCCGCACGCCACGCGACGCGAGCGTGCGGGATGCCGCGCGTGACGCCGCCGCGATCGACGCCAAGGGGGGCAAGGACCAGGACGTCGATGCGGCGATGGCGATCACGACGTTCGGCCCGGGGAACCATACGTACC
>DATLHR010000518.1:0-24908 GCA_035539815.1 Kofleriaceae bacterium | reverse complement strand
GTGCAGGCTCGGGCTCGGGCTCGGCCGCCGGTTCTGCAGCGGGCTCCGCGGCTGGTTCCGGCTCGGCCGTCGCCGACGCGGGCTCCGCGGCTGGTTCGGGCGCGGGCTCCGGCTCCGCCGCCGAGCCCCCCAAGCCGATCGAAGAGGAAGAGCGCAAGACGCGCGAGTTCCCGCTCGGCGACAACGGCGAGAAGCTCGTCAAGAACTACCTCGGCGCGCGCGCGCTGCGCGACCTCGGCACCCCCAGCGATCAGGCCAAGAAGGACTACAAGCTCGTCGATGCGAAGACGACGTTGACCGTCGAGCTCAAGGACGGCAAGCGCACGTTCCTCATCGGCGGCACGGTCTACGGCGGCACCGACCGCTACGTGATGGACCAGCAGTCCGGCAAGGCCTACGTCCTCGCGAAGGACCTCATCACCGGCCTCGAGATCGGCAAGTCCAGCCTCCAGCTCACCGACGCGCGCGGCTTCGACGTCAACAAGGTCGCCAGCGTCACCATCGAGGCCGGCGGCAAGACCAAGACCGCGGTGCGGGTGACGGCGGGCGAAGAGGGCAAGCAGGTCAAGACGTGGGGCGACCCGCAGACCAAGAAGCCCAACACGACCCTCGGCAACTTCATCGACAACGCGGGCAACCTCAAGCCGATGGAGTACTCGACCACCATCAAGCCCAGCGCGACCCCGCCGCTCGTCACCCTCACCTACAAGGATGATCGCGGCGCGATCCTCGGCACGCTCGCGCTCTACAAGCACGAGAAGCCGGCCAAGCTCCCCGAGGGCGCCGAGCTCGATCCGGCCAACCCGCCCAAGGGCGAGCCCGAGTACTACATCGTCACGCCGCGCACGCGCGTCGCCGCCATCGTGCGCAAGGACACCGGCGAGCGCACGGAGCAGGACATCCCGACCGCGTTGTCGGACAAGCCCGTCGACAGCGTCGATCCGAAGGGCAACCCCTTCAACAATCCGCCGCCTGGCGCCATCCCGCCCACGCCGCCCGCTGGCCCGGGCGGCGATCCGCACGGCGCGCACGGCATGGGCGATCCGCACGGCGCGCATGGTGGGCACGGCGCGCCCGGCGCTGCGCCCGGTGGCGCTGCTGCTCCTGCACCGGGTGGTGGTCCTCCTGCCGGTGGTGCTGCGAAGCCAGCGGGTGGTGCACCAGCGGCGACTCCGCCCGCACCGAAGGCCGCGGCTCCCGCGCCAGCGAAGCCCGCGGCGCCGACGCCTCCGCCGGCGGCACCTCCGCCCGCTCCGACGCCCGCGCCTGCGGCCGGCAGCGCCGCGCCCTGATCGATCATCAGCGAGATCAGCGATAAGCGCGGCGCGCTCGCGCAGCACGGCGACACGCCCTCATCGGGAAGGCGCTCGTCGCATAGAAGCGCCGTCGGCCGCGGACGCCATCGGCACGCTCGTGCGCATCGAGCGACCGCTCCGAAAACCGAGGAAAAAAATCTGCGCTGGTAGCAGCGGCGCTGTGAGTCGTGTGGGAAACGCGGAGCGTTTTCCAAGGAGAGGTGCGGCGGCGAGCTCGAGCGCCTCGAGCGCTTGGTCGCCGTCCACCTCTCCGTCACGAGTCACAGCGTCGGCGCTCTGCAGCGGTCCTGTTCGAGCGCCAGCGTAACCAGCGAGCGAGCTGCAGCCTTCTCGCATGCGCCGCCTCGAGCTCCGCCGGGGAAGACGACCAGACACAGAGAGGGCGCGATGCGCACGCAGTGACCGCGCCGTGGATGCGATGGCCCGTCGCCGCAAGCGCCGCGCAGATCACGTGCGTCGACGAGGGCGCCCGGCCCACAGCCTACACAGTGCGTACGCCGTCGAAACACGCACTCGTCGTCGACAACCGACCCTCGCTGTCAGGCGCGCGCACAGAACGCACGCTGTCGCGTCAGATCGACGATCAGTACGCACTTCTCGTCGGTGCTTGCGAGTGTGGTCGGCAGGTCGTCAAGCGAAATCGACAGCGAAAGCGCCGCGGCGCATCGGTACAGACCGGATAGAGAGGTGACGAAAAAGACCGGCCGCCATAAGGGCTACAAGTGGTTCGAGCGCAACGAACAGAGGCGTCCCTCATCACGGCACTCGCGACGCTCGTGCACGCGTGCCGCTCTGTGACCGCCTTACAGAGATTCGGAGCTGCGCCCGGCAGCGCAGCGATTGGCGCCGAACACGGTCCGCGCTCGACCCGAGTGGCGCTGGCAATGCGTGGCAGATTCGCGCGCCGCTGCGAACCTCCGCGGCTCGCGACATCGCGAGTGCGGCCAGCGACATCAGCCGTTGAACCACGCGCCGCCACGGACGACGTCGTCTGGTCGATGCGCACGCGACGCGCTGCCGCATGCTCACTTGATCCAGCTGAATGCTTTTTGCACCACGACCGTTGTCGTGTCGTGGTCGCGAAGGACGTGGAGGCAGTAGTAGATGCCAGAGTCCCACTGGCCACGCTTGATGGACAGACGCAGGCTGCCGACGACCGATCGTGGATCGACGGTGAGCTCGATGCCTCGGCGCAGCTTGGGTGACTTGATGCCAGGACCGATGACCTGCAGCCGCACGCGAAGCTCCGGGTAGCCGAGGTCGGAGACGAGGTTGCGGCGGGCAAACCGGACCACAGGCTCGATGACCTCACTTGCGGGACGCCCTCGCACCCGGCATCGCATCAAGTTCCAGCGCCTCCCCGGTGGGAGCGGCGGTCGCTTCGGCGGGACCTCAAGCACCTCTCCCTCGGCCGCCACGCGCACGACGATGCGCTGCGGACTGGCGCCGCACGCGAGCATGGGCACACAGCAGAGGACTGCGCGTAGGTTCATCCCGACCGCATCGAGAAACTCGCAGCGCTCGCGAGTTGCGGCTCAGCGACCCGGGCGCGGGCCGCTGCGCTGGAACTCGGCCACGATGGGGCCGAAGGCGGAGGCGGGCGGGATGTTGGGGAAGCTGTGCGGCGCGCCGGTGGTGGCCCAGGGGAAGCCTTCGGTGCGGCAGGTCTCGACGAAGGGCGTGAACCACGCGTGATCGTCGAGCATGGTGGCGCGCAGGTTGACGAAGGCGTCCATGCCGTCAGGGCGGGTGAACGCCCACGTCTTGCAGTGCGCGCAGTGGTAGTGGCGGGTCGGGCCGTGGAGGCCGCCGATGATCGCGTCGCCGGCGGTGATCTCGAAGCCGCTCGACGGGACGAGGATGCTGAGCGAGAACGCGCTGGCGGACATGCGCTGGCAGCCGGTGCAGTGACAGGCCATCGTCACGATGGGGGCTTGGCTGATTCGCATGCGGAGCTGGTCGCAGCGGCAGCCCGCGGTCCACGGGAGGTTCCAGTCACTCATGCGCAGAGCTTAGGCGATTGGCCTGTCCAATGATCCCGGGGAATTCCGCGGAATAGGCCGCGCGAGGGAGGTGGTGGGCGGGATATGTCGCAGCCGGAATACGGACAACCACGCGAGTGGTCCAAACGTCGAATGTCCGTCTGGACCGGGCCCTGCAGAGACCCGATGAGGAGCTGAACATGACCTCGCTACGAAAGCTGCTTGCCGCTGGCATTGTCGTTGGCGCACTCGGCACCGGTGCCGCACTGCGCTCCGGATCCACGATCGCAGAGGCCGCGCCGTCGGCGATGACCGATGCTTCGATCCCCGATGTCGCCGAGCGCGTCGTCGACAGCGTCGTGAACATCTCGACGACCTCGGTGGAGAAGGGACCCGCCTCGTACGACCCGTTCTTCACCGATCCCGATTCGCCCTGGTACGGCCTCGAGCCGACCGGCCGGAAGTCGATGAGCAAAGGCTCGGGCGTCATCGTGAGCGCTTCCGGGCGGATCTTGACGAACGCCCACGTCGTCAAGGGCGCGACCGACATCACGGTGACGCTGCACGACGGCACGGACTTCGATGCGAAGGTCATCGGTAGCGACCCGAAGGCGGACCTCGCGGTGCTGCAGCTCGAGGGCAAGCTGCCCAAGCTGAAGCCCGTCGCGTTCGGGGACTCGAATGCGCTGCGCCTGGGCGAGGTGGTGCTGGCGGTCGGCGATCCGTTCGGCGTCGGCAAGAGCGTGACGATGGGCATCGTCTCCGCGAAGGGGCGGTCCGGGATGAACATCGAGGACTACGAGGACTTCATCCAGACCGACGCCGCGATCAACCCCGGCAACTCGGGCGGCGCGCTGGTCAACCTGCGCGGCGAGCTCGTCGGCATCAACACGGCGATCGCCTCGCCCAACCGTGGCTATGCGGGCATCGGGTTCGCGATCCCGACCAACATGGCCCGGCCGATCATGGAGATGCTGATCAAGGACGGGAAGGTCTCGCGCGGCTACCTGGGCGTGAACATCGCGACGGTGACCACCCAGCTGGCGAAGCACCAGAAGCTGCCCGCGACGCGCGGCGCGGTGGTCGCGGGTGTGCAGCCGGGCAGCCCGGCGCACAGGGCCGGTCTCCTCGATGGTGACGTGATCGTCGCGATCGACGGCGCGGAGATCCGCTCGAGCGACGTGCTCAAGAACACCATCGCGATGCGGAAGCCCGGGAGCTCCGTCGAGCTGCAGGTGGTCCGGCCGAGCGGCACGAGCACGGTCAAGGTCAAGCTCGCGCAGCTCCCCGAGGACGACAGCGTGACACCGCGCCGTCGCCGGTAGCTTCGGCGTACAATCGCGGCCATGCGATGGGCCGCGATCTGCTCCGTCCTGGTGTGTGCGTCCGCGTGCTCGACGCCCGATGACGTCAACACCGTCGAGCAGACCGCGCTGACCGCGGCGCAGCGACGCGCGCGCGCCGAGCTGATCCGCGACTCCGCGGCGGAGATGGGCGTGTACAACGCCGCGCTGCTCGGCGGCATCGCCGTCAGCGAGACCCAGTTCGCCCACTGCTGGTCGGAGGCGACCTGGGCGTGTCAGGGCCCCGCGTCGCCGTCGTGCGACGGCGGCCCGGTGATCGCGGGCGCGGCGGACGGCCCGTGCTCGCAGATGCAGGGCGGCCTCGGCATGTTCCAGTTCGACGCCGGCACCTACGCGCAGACCCTGGCGACGTACGGCGATTCGATCCTGAGCGTCGAGGGCAACACCGCGCAAGCGGTCGCGTTCGTCGTCGAGCGGCTGCGCCAGGAGATCACGGGCGTCGACGATTGGATGTCCGCGGTGGAGCACATGAACGATGTGCCGATGGACGCGAGCGATCCGGCGGCGGTCGCGTGGGGCAACTTCCTCGCGTGCCGCTACAACGGCTGCTGCTCGACGACGAGCTCCACGTGCACCACCCGCGCCGCGGGCTATCGCGACAACGCGATCGACCTGTATAACGAATTCGGCGCCGACTTCTGGCGCACGAGCGATCGCTGCACTGCGGTCCCCGCCGACGGCATCATCGACCAGCGCACCGCGTGCTACGTCGCCGGCGGCGATCCGCGGTACTGGCGTCGCGAGGCGACCGGCTACGCCGATTCGCACGAATGGACCGGCACGACCGGCGCCGCCGCGCCCTCGAACTTCTCGCGCTGGTTGATCCGCCCGGGTCGCGCCGCGCAGCTGCAGCTCGACGTCTACGTCAGCGGCGGCACCGCGACCAACGCCGTCTACGAGATCGTCCACAGCGGGACGACCGAGCGCGTGACCCTCGATCAGACGATGGTCGACGGCTTCATCTCGCTCGGCGACTTCGCGTTCTCCGGTGATGGCACCGAGTACGTCCAGCTCGCGGACAACACCGGCACGCCATCACAGCAGCTCGCGGTCGATGCACTGCGCATCGTCTCGCTCGACGGGCCGATCGACCCGAACGATCCGAACGATCCGAACGACCCGAACGATCCAAACGCCCCGGGCTGCTGCGGCGGCGCACCGAGCCCGGGCGGCGCGGCGGTCTGGGCACTCGTCGCGGTCGTCGGGCTGCGGCGCCGCCGTCGTTAGCGTCCGGTCGCCGGACGTTCGGCGTCAGACCGATCCGCGAGGATCGGCGCGATGACCCACGAGATCGCGATCCTCCTCGTCGCGCTGCTCGCCGGCGCGCTCCTCGCGCTGGTGCTGTCACGGCTCGCGCGCCGTGCACGGGGATCGTGGCGGGCGCAGGTGAGAGCCGCGCGCGCCGGGGCAGGGGAGGACGCCGCCGAGGACCTGCTGCGCGCCGGCGGGTTCACGATCGTCGCGCGCCAGGTGCGGACGTGGTGGGCGCCGCTCGTCGATGGTGAGCCGCACGAGACCGAGCTGCGCGCGGACTACCTCGTCGAGGCCGACGGCACGCTGCTGGTCGCCGAGGTCAAGACCGGCGACGAAGCGCCGCGACTCTCCACGGCGGCGACCCGGCGGCAGCTGCTCGAGTATCACGTCGCGTTCGCGCTCGCGCACGGCGCCGACGGCGTGCTCCTCGTGTGTCCCGAGCGCGGGACCATCCACCGCGTGGAGTTCCCGCTGCGCCGAAAACTTGCCCGCACCCGTCGCGACCCCGAGGCTCGGAGCTAGGCCATGAGCTATCTCCACTGCCCGACCTGCCGGTGCGCCTACAACGTCACCGCGACGCCTGCGTGCCCTGCCTGCGGCGTGCGCACCGGCGCGCCCGCGGATCCGTGCGACGACGTGGTCGAGGCCGCGGAGCAGCTCGCGCGGGCCGTCGCGCGCGCCACGCCGGCGCAGCTCGCGAAGGCGCAGGCCGAGCTGGCGATGCGCGAGGCCCCGCGCGCGCTTCCCGCCCCCGGCGCACTGCCGCAGGCGGCGAGCTCGATCATGCGCGCCGTGCGCGCCGCCCTCGCGCCCGCAGCTGCGCCCGTCGAGTCGGTGGTGACCGGCCGCGCGCACACTGCGCTGCTCACCACCGCCGTGCTCGCGCTGCTCACGCGCGTGCCGAAGCCGCGGCCGACCGGCCTGCGCGCGTGGGCGCAGACCCACGTCGTGCCGCGCGTCCACGCGGCGCGCGCGCTGCTGCGTAATTGATCAGCGCGTCACGAGAACAGGTCGCCGACCGCGACTCGTGCTCGTGCCCAACGTGCCCGTCAGTCTTCGCACGCACCGTCGGCCCACTTCGCGATCTCCTCGCCGGCGCTTCGAAACAGGAGCACGCCTTCGAAGCCTTTCCCGAGCTCGCCCATGCGGGCAAGGACGCCGACGTAGTGGTGGTCGAAGTCGAGGAACGGGTACGAGCCGTACGCGCCGGGGCTCGAGTTGCGGTGGCCGGCCCCGCAGTCGAAGGTGTTGAGCGCCGTAGCCGTCGGGCACTCGAGCCAGTTGCCCAGGCCATAGCTCCAGTCTTCGTGCACCTTGTTCCACGCCGGGGAGTTCGTGAGGGTCGCGTTGCCGCGTTGGTTCGCGAACAGCTCGGTCTGCATCGCCGGCGTCAGGAGCTGGGCCTTGGACAGGGCCCGCAAGAACCCCAGGTACTCCACCGCGGTCCAGTGCATGCCGCCCGCCAGACGCGGGTTCGAGGCGGACGGTAGGTCATACGTCGCGGTCGGAAACAGTCCGGTCTTCGCCTTCCAGGCGTCGAACAGCTCGTTCCAGGACGCGGCGCCTTTGGCCTTGACCGCCATCAGCCCGGCGACCTGGAGGTGCGAGCTGGCGTACTGATACACGGTCCCCGCCGCCGGTGCGGTAGGAGCGTTGTTCGTGTAGATGGTCTCGACGCAGGTCTCGAAGTCGGCGGCCCCCGAGTTGCTGCACGCGGGATCGCGATAGTAGCCCGAGGTGAACGCGAGCAGGTGACGTAACGTGACGGTCGTGTCGGTCCAGAACGGCAGCAGATCGTGCGCCTTGGTGTCGAGGCTGAGGACGCCTTGGTCGACGAGATCGAGGATGACGACGGCCGTGACCAGCTTGGAGGTCGAGGCCGACTCGTACACCGTGGTCGGGCTCGCATTGCCATGCGAGTGGGAGTAGCTCCGTCCGTCCTCGGCCTCGAGCACGATCGTGAAGTCGGGGGTGCCGACGATGTTCGGATCCAGCGAAGCCTGGTCGAGCTTCGCGGAGATCATCTGCTCCAGCTGGGCGCAGCTCAGGGCGTCGGGGCCGGCGTCGGTTTGCGCGTCGCCCTGGATCCCTCCGTCGGCGGGCAGCGTCTCCGACTCGCTGCATGCGGCGAACGCGAGCACGAGCGAGCAGTACAGGATCCCGGTCACGCAGGCGGTCGTCGAGCCGGGGAGGGCGGCGCAGAGACGTGCTCTCGTCATGAGAGGCAGCATATCGGCGTTATCGCCTACAACCGATGACAGCGCGATGACGCGACCCGGAGCTCGCGTCAGCGCGCGCTCGGCGAGGGCACATCGTCGACCCACCACCAGGTGGCGAGTGTACTGACAAGTGCGCTCGTGACGAGCAGGCCCACCGAGGCGGTCTGCCAGCGATCGACCGCCGCGCGATCATCGGCGTACGTGGCGTACTCGGCCGTCGTCCACGCTCGGTGATCGAGCTGCGCGTGAAGCTCCTGGGCTTCGGAGCCCCGGTACCGCGCATAGCCATAGGAGGCCAGCCCCGATGCTGCGAGCGCGCCGGCCGCGGCGAACAGCCAGCGTGCGCGTACACGTCGGGGGGACGCCGCCAACGCGACGTCCAGGTGCCGAGTCGCGCCCGGTTCGAGCGTGATCACGCGTTCTTCGGGCGTGCGCCCGCGGGCGCCGAGCCAGATGCGGTGGGTGCCCGGGGCGAGCTGGAACTGTCCGCGGACGGTCGCGCGCGGCGTGCCGTCGATCACGAGGCGCGCGCCAGGGTCCGTCGCGATCGAGAGGACCGACGGCAAGGGCGTCAAGCGCGCCTCGATGGGCACGAGCTGATGCTCGACGGCCGTGACCTGGACCGACGCATCGGCATGCCCGGGGGCGGCCAACGCGAGTGCGTGCGGACCCGGAACGAGCTCGACCACGTGAGGGAGCGCGACCGGCGGTGCCCCGTCCATGCGTACGCGTGCACCTTCCACGGCCGACCACACGAGGAGCTGCGTCTTCGCGGGGAAGGAGGTCGCACGCACGTTCGGGTTCTCGTGCGCCACGAGCTGCGCGAGCGGATCTAGATTCGCGAGCAGCTCCCGAGCATCCCCGCTGCGGCCACCGCGTGGAACCTCGGCCAGGTACGTGCGGTACAGCTCGACAGCCCGCAGCAGGACGCCGGGCTCGTGGTGTTCGACGTAGACGTGGCGATAGGCCTGCGCGAGCGAGAACAACGTCTGTGGGCGCGGCCTCAAGCGATACGCCTGTTCGAACGCGGAGACCGCCGCCGCGAAATCGCCGCTCTTGTACGCGGCTTCCCCTGCGCGATGATAATCGTCGGCCGTAGGCGCTGGCTGGGCGTGGACCACACGCGCGGCGCAGGCGACGATCGCGAGGTGCCGCCAGCCTGTCATGGCCGCTCCTGATCATGCGGCACGCCCCACCACAGCTCCACCGTCGCCTCCGAGGTCAGCGCGAGGTCGCCGACCCCATCGCCATCGAAATCTCCGGAACAGACTCGCGCAGGCGAGAGATGCGCCGTGCCGAGCGCGAAGGTCTCACGCTGCGACACCGGGTCGAGCTCGTACGCCGCGAGGGTCGACTCGAGGACCAGCACGGCCTCGAGCTCGGCATCCGCGTCGAGATTCACGGTGACCGCACCGAACACGGGCGAGGTCGTGAGCACGACCGACGTCGGCGCTTCGTAGAGATCGCATGCGAGGGTCGCGCCCGTGAGCTCGCTGCCGAGGAGGAGGCAGTCCCCGCCCGCGCGTCGCACCGTCGCGAGCATCGTCGCCGGCGGTGCCGCGACGCGCAGCGGTGTACTCGATGGTGTCCCCAGATCGTAGATCGCGACCCCCTGCGCGTCTGCGAACACCAGCTCGTCGAGGCCATCGCCATCGAGATCGGCGAGTGATGACGGCGACGCTCCGTCCTCCGCGGTTACCACCGCCGCCTGGTAGGCGTCACGATCGGTCAAGTACGAGCCCTGATCGGGAAATACCCAGACCGTCGCTTCGGACCCGGCGTCCGCGAAGATCCCGACCATGTCGTTGTGGCCTTGTTTGCCGCCGACCGCGCCGATCAGGATCCGCGTGACCCGCCCGATCGCGGGGCCGACGACGTCGGAGAGAAACTCGGTTCCATCCCCGATCAGCCGCACTTCTGCCAGGTACGGCGCATCTCGGCCGGGCTCTGCCCCGAGGATGACGAGGTCGTCGATCCCGTCGGTGCCGCTGCCATACGGGCCACTCGCGAGTGCGGCCAACCCCGGCGCATCGGGCGCCGAGAGCACGATCTGGCTCGCCGCGAGGTTCGTCCCTTTCGCGATCTGGATATGTGATACGCCGTCGCGCGGCGCCCCGAGGACGAGCAGATCGTCGAAGCCATCCCAGTCGAAGGCGCCCGCGCGCAGATCGATCGGCACATCCGCCACGTCGATCGCATGGGCCTCGAACGAGACGCCGCCTTGACCTACCACCGGTCGACTGACCGCCAAGGTCACCTTCGTATCGACTCCGGTGGCGATCGCGACGTCGAGACGTCCATCTCCATTCGCGTCGAGAGCGACGGCCGAGGAAGCGCTCGACAGGTTGGCGACGAACGCGCGGCAGTACGTCCCGTTCGTGAGACGAAGGATGATGCCTTCGCGGGTGACATAGTCGACGGTACCGTTACCGCCCAGATCCGCGATCAGCCGAGGCACCGCGCCGACGGTGGCCGACGATCCGAGCCCACAGGTAGGGGGCGTTGGCGCCGCGAACGTCGCAGCGAGCACGGCGCTGGCGGCGAGCGTGGATCCGTCTCCTTTCGCGACGGCGGCTGCGGGGCCTTCCACCGGCGCCACCAGATCGACGAACCCGTCGGCGTCGACGTCACCGAAGATCGGGGCTGCCGCGAGCGGGGCCGGGAGCGTGATCGTCAGCAACGCGTCGAAGTTCGGACGCCGTACGTACAGCGTGGTCTCGCCGACGAAGCCGACCGCGATCTCCTCCCCACGCTTCAGCAGCGCGGTATCGATGTTGCCGGCGGCGATGAGCAGTCCGGACGGGGTGCCTTGGATGCCCGTGTCACCGGGCGCCTCGCGCACGACCCGCGACAGATCCAGCCATGCGAGGCCCGCGGCCTGCGGCATGACCGCATAGGGCACCGCACTGCCGTCGTCCTGGCGAACGGTCACGAGCGTGGTGAACGCCGGTGCTGGCTGATCGCCGGCGGTCGTGCGGTCGATGTCGAACGTGCCGAGCGCGAGCATCGTCTTGGCCGGCGCACCGCGCACGCCTGCGCTGCCGGCCACGCCGCGGCCAAACGACGGCCGAAGCACCTCGACCACGCCGTCTTCGTCGAGGTCTGCTGCCGCGAGGACGCTGGATCCGGTGGTGTTGACGACCGTGTACTCGAACTGCCGATTCGCGGCGGTAAGCGTGCCGACATGCCCATCGCCACCGCCGAGCAGCTCCATCGCGACGTCACCATCACGGTCGCCCGCGACGAGGACGTCCGTCGGAAACATCGCGGGTTCGGAGCTCGCAGGCTCGAACCCTCCGATGGCATGTCTGCACCGTCCATCGATGCCGCAGCCCCACCCCGCCGGGCACGCGAGCGCGGCCGCGTTCGGGTCGCAGACATAGCTGCACTGGACGCACGTGAGATTCGGCGTGTCGTGGCCAGGATCGGGGAAGCCATCGCAGTCCTCACCCGCCTCGATGACGTGGTTGCCACACGTGCCCGCCGGAACCTCCGGGAGGTCCACGCAAGCCACCAGCGCACTAAGGAGAAGGAAGGCTCTCGACATCATCGATGCTCCTGAGAGGCGTTGGCGGACGGCGCCGCTTCACACGCGGCTTCACGGGCACATCGATCAGCGCGTCGACAGGTACGAGCGAGTCCGGGGCGGCGGCGTCGGACGGGGTGTCGGCCACGAACGTCGCGGCGTCCGGAAGCGCCGGAACCAGATGCTCGGCGTCCGACCGCGTCTCGGTGACGACACCCGGGGCCGCCGTCGTTGATCTCTCGGTCGCCCGAATGCGCCACACTCCCACGCCGATGGCCGTGCCCCCGAGCGCCAGCCCGACCGCGAGGGCGAGCGATCGCCGCCGGTGAGAGGAGGCACTCGCGACCGTCTGCTCGCTCGCGGCAGCCGTGGGGACGGCGATCGCGTGCGCGTCGTGGGATGCGAGCGCGTCGGCGATCAGCTCGATCGCCTCACTCGCTGCCGCGGGGCGTGCGTCGGGATCCTTGGCGAGGACCCGGCCGAAGACCGCGTCCAGCGCGACAGGGAGCTCCGGCTGTTTGATGCGGATCGATGGCACGGGTGTATGCGCGTGAGCATGGGCGACGTCGAGCACGACTCCGTCGAACGGCGGATCACCGGCGAGGAGCTGAAAGGCGACCACGCCGAGCGCGTAGACGTCCGAGCGCGCGTCGATGGTGCGCTTCCCGAGACATTGCTCGGGTGACATGTACGCCGGCGTGCCGATGAAGCTGCCGGAGGTCGTCAGCTCGCGATCGCTGGGTAGCGAGAGGTCCTTGGCGATTCCGAAGTCGATCAGCTTGGGATAGACCTCGCCATCGTCGTCCCGGCAGACAAAAATGTTCGACGGTTTCAGATCGCGGTGGACGAGGCCCCTCGCATGGATCGCGTCGAGCGCACTCGCGATCCCGCGCAAGAACGCGAGCGCCTGCGCATGCGGCAGCGGGCCTCCATCGATCACGTCGCGCAGCGACTGGCCCGTGAGCAGCTCCATCGCGAGGTACTGACGCCCGTCCTCGAGCTCACCTGCATCGAAGATCTGGACGACGTTCCGGTGCTGGATGCGCGCGAGCGCCGCCGCCTCGCGCAGCCCTCGCGCGCGGATGGTCTCGTCGCCGTACGCATCCTGGATCTTGATCGCGACCCGAAGCTCCAGCGTGGGATGTGTCGCCTCGTAGACGTGCGCGTAGCCACCGCTGCCGATCTCACGCCCGGTCAGCGTATAGGGACCGATTCGGACGCCGGCTTCCAGCGCGATGCGACGCGGCTTTCCCCGCTCGGCGAACGTGACCCCCTCGCTCACGACCGCACCTGGATCGACGTCGTCGCCTCGACGACAGCACGCGCGGCCCCACCCTTCGAGTACCGCTCGACCAGCTCGATGCCTGCGAGGCCGGCCGCCTTGAGATCCGCGCGGAGGCGGAACACGAGTTGATTGAGATCGCCGCGATCCGCCGAGCTGTTACGCGGCCACACGCGCTCGATGATGATCTCGTCGGGAACGAACTGACCGGGCGAGTAGGGGGCCGGTGGTGCGAGCAGGGCACATGCGAGCGCAAATCTCCGCTCCGCGAGGAGCGCACGATGTTCGCCGTGCGTGGTCGTGATCGTGACAACGCCTCCGGTCGGAAATGTCTCGAGCGTGATCGCCGTGATGCGAACGGCACCGCGCGCGGTCGGCGCCGGGTCGGAGGTCTCGAGCAGAACGTCGATCGAGCACATGCCGTGGACGAGCTGATCGCCGGGGGCGAGCGCGACGGCGACGTTGGGCGTCAGGCGCTTCCCCGCACGCGTGATGCCGTCGAGCCGCGGGACGAGATATGGCTGCTCTCCCCGCCAGGTCAGCGCCGCGGCGCCGGATGGCCACATCTCGATCACGACGTCGTCGTCGCCCCCGCCGAGGCTGAGGTCCGCCCGCCGCAGTCCGATGCGTCGACCATGCACCCCGAGCAGCCATGCGTGACCGGTGGTCGCAGCGAGCTCGCCCTCGCGTAGCGCGAGGCACACGGTTGCTCCGCCGGGAAACGCGAGCACGTCGCCATCGCGCGCCGCGACCGGCGTCTCGATCGCGATGCCGTTGACGGTCGTACGGGCGCCGGGAAACGGCACGACATCGAGTTGGCCTCGGAGACCGAACTGGAGCAGCACATGCCGGCGGCTCACCTCTGGCTCGCTCAGGACGAGGTCGCACGTCGGCGCGCGCCCGATGACCAGTCCAAGTCCGCTGATGCGTAGCGCGGCCCCTTGCGCCGGGACTGCAAACCAGGAGGTCACTCCTTGGAGCGTAGAGCGCTGCCCCAGCGCTTACAAGCCGTGTCAGCGGCTCGTCATCGAGCGGTGCGGCGTGCTCGCCGGGGCCGCCGGTGCCCTCGACGGCTCTCTACTTAGCGCGTCACGAGCTGGCGCAGCTGCCATGCCTGCACCTGCAGGTGGCGCTTGGCGCGCCGCTCGCGCGCCATCATGCGATACGCCATCGCCGCCGCGGAGCCGATCAACCCGAACACGTAGAGCGATGCGGCGATCAGCACGCTGGTCTCGTCGGAGCCGACCGCGTCGGCGTGGAGCAGCAGGCCGTGCTCGGTCACCCGCGTCGTCGTGCTCAGGTAGCCCATGCGCTCGAGGACAAACGGTCCGAGCACCGCGAGCGCGAGGAGCAGCGTCATGCCGAACGTGCGGGTGATCAGCGAGCGCGAGGGCGTGAACCCGAACGCCATCGCCGACATCGCGGCGAGCCCCGGTGCGATGAAGAACGGCGTGTACGCGTGCGCCATCACTGCGATCAACGCGGCGTTCGCGAGCGCGAGGAAGCTCTCGAGCCCGATCGGACGCACGCGCGTGCCCACGTAGCACATGACGAGGTTGAGCACGATCAGGCCGCCGACCCAGACCACGAACCGCGGCTGCGGAGGCGCGATCCAGATCATCGCCGGGACGAACAACAGGAAGCCCAGGTAGGCCCACACGCCGGCGCGTGCGTTGCTCTGCATCGCGACGATGTCGTCCTGGACGATCGCCGCCTCGACCTCGGGCGGCATCGTGCGCGGAGGCTCGATCATCAACCGCCCCACGAGCTCGGCGGCCGGCGTCAGCGATGGATCGAGCGCGAGCGCCGCCGCCGCCTCGCGCATCGCCGACGCGCGGTGCTCCGGCAGGTCGCCGGCGGCGAACGCCGCCTGCGCTTTCGCGAGGTGCTCGCTCGCGAGCTTCTTGCGGGTCGCGAGATCGCGATCGCCGTCGAGATAACGCTGCACGCGATCGCCGAGCTCGCGCGCCGTGGCGATCCGCTCCGCGCGATCGATCGCGGTCGCGGCTACACACAGGTCATCGAGCTCCGGCGGGATCGACCGATCCGGCGCGCGCACCGACGGGCGCGCGTCGAGGCCGACGAGCGTCGTCGCGAGCGCCGCCTTCCCCGGCGGATGCAGCATCTGCCGGGTGAGGATCTGGTACAGGATGCAGCCGAGCGCGTAGACGTCCGTGCGCGGGTCGACGTCGGCCTGGCCGCGCACCTGCTCGGGCGACATGAACCCGGGCGTGCCGATCACCGTGCCGGGGATCGTGGCGCGGTCGCTGTCCTCGGCGCCGCTCGTGATGTCCGCGAGATCACCGTCGGGCTCGCCGATCACCTTGGCCACGCCCCAGTCGAGCACGTAGACCTCGCCGAAGTCGCCGAGCACGATGTTGTCGGGCTTGAGGTCGCGGTGGAGGACGCCGCGCACGTGCGCGAACTCGATGGCGAGGCAGACCTCCGAGAACGCACGCAGCAGCCGCTGCTGCGCGAACGGCGAGTGGTCGCTCTCGATCAGCTTCGCGAGCGTGGTGCCCGCGAGCTTCTTCATCGTGAAGAACGGCGCCCCGCTCGCGTCGTAGCCGAGGTCGTAGAGCGGCACGATCGCGGGATGCTCGAGGCGCCCCTGGATCCCGGCCTCGCGCATGAACCGCTCGAGTAACCGGTCGCTCGGGTTCGCCTTGCGGATCCGCTTGAGGGCGACCTCGCGGCCGATCGCCTGATCACGCACCGCCATGACCTCGCCCATGCCGCCCTTGCCGAGCCGCCCGAGGACCTTGTAGCGCTCCACGTCGGCCGGTGGTGGCGGGTCGGCGGCCGCGCTCGCGGCGTCACCGTCGGAGCGGGTGGGGACGCCGTCGTCCGTCGCCACCTCGGTGCGATCGTTCATTCTCCGACGATAACAGGCTGCGCAGCATCGCGGCGATCTCGACCACCGCCTCGTGCGAGCTGCGGCTCACACCCGTCAAGTTCGCGAAGCCGTGGATCAGCGCGCCGAACCTGCGCGTGATCGCGACCGAGCCGGCGCGCCGCAGCGCCGTCGCGTAGGCCTCGCCCTCGTCGCGCAACGGGTCGAAGCCGGCGGTGATCACGAGCGCCGGCGGCTGCCCCGCGAGCTCGGGGTGCAAGATCGGCGTGAGCCGCGGATCGCGCGGATCGGCGTTCGTCGTCTCGACGTAGTGCTCGTGATACCAGGCGATGGCTTCGTTCGTGAGCAAGAACCGCTCCGCGAACAGCTGCTTCGACGCGTAGGTCCCGTGGAAGTCCACGGTCGGATAGATCAGCAGCTGGCACACGGGCGCTTCGCGGGTGCCCGCCGTCTGCTGACACAGCACGGTCGCGAGGTTCGCGCCGGCGCTGTCGCCGGCGATCGCGATGCGGGTCGGATCCGCACCGAGCTGCGCGACGTGGGTGAGCGCCCATCTCCAGGCGCGCGCGGTGTCCTCGATCGCCGCGGGGAACGGATGATCGGGCGCGAGCCGGTACTCGAATGCGAGCACGCTGACGTCGGCGTAGCGGCACAGCATGCGGCACAGCCGATCATGGGTCGCGAGATCGCCGAACACGAACCCGCCGCCATGCACGAACACGAGGAGCGGCGCGTTCGGCGTGCGTGCCGCGTAGAGCCGACCCGGCATGCCGTCGACGTCGAGGTCCTCCACGCGCGCCACCTCGACGGGCGCGCCCGCGCCGAGCACCGCGGCGATCGCCTGCCGCGCGCGCAGCTCGCCGGGCGAGCTCGCGATCAGCGCTGCATCCTCGCCGACGGTGGCTAGCACCAGCTGCACATCCGGGGCGAGGGGCTCACCGTCGATGACGATCGGGCGTCCCGCGAACGGCCGGGCGGCCCGAGGAGGCAGCGCTCCGAGCACGCGGCCGAGCAGCGCCTTGAGCCGGTGCACGGGGCGCAATGTGATGGCGGTACGACGTGCCATGGGTCCTCTTTCCCCGCCTACTTGAGCTCGAGCGGGAACTTCATGCCGAGCCCCGCTTCCGAGGCGGGGAACTTCGCCTGCACGACCACGTTGCGGATGCACGTGCCGAGTGGCGTTCCCATCACGCTCGCGGGCGTGAGCTTGACGCCGGCGACCTTGCCCGAGGCGTCGGCGTTGATCTCGATGAACGCGCCCTTCGGCGGTAGCCCGTGCTCGGTCGCGCATCTCTGGATCTGCGGCACGTGCGGGCGCATCGCCGCGTTGAGAGCTTCGGTCTCCGAGACCGGCGTCCTGGCCACCTGCGTGGTGCCGGTCTTGCCCGGCTTCTTCGCCCCGCTGCCCGCAGGATCGGGAGGTGCCGCGACAGCACGGCCGCTTCCTGCATCGATGCCGCCGGTCGTGACGACCGGGATCGCGGCATCGCTCGACGTGCGATCGGGCGGCACCTGCGTCTGCGTGATGTTCACCGTCGTCGGCGGACGCTCCTGGGTCTGCTTGTAGACGAGGAACAACGCGCCGCCGGTGATGCCGACCATCGCGATCGCGAGCAGCGGCCACACGAGGCTGCGCTGCGGCTTCGCCTGCATTCCGACCACCGAGCCGGTGCCGTTGTGGACGAGCGGCACCAGGCTGTGCCCGCTCGCGCTCGTCTCGTTGCCGAACGGCGGCGGTGTGTTCTGTCCCGTGTGCCCGGTGAAGTCGGACTTCTCGCGCAGCGGGTTTGGCGTCGGGCGGAGCTCGAGCGGCGCCTCGCTGATCGTCGAGTCGACCGCGGGGAACTCGTTGTCCTCGTCGTCGAGCTCGACGTCCGTCGGCTCCTCGGGGAAGCTCGGCAGCGGCATCGCCGCGCGCGACGACGGGCTCGTGCTGCGCTGCACTGCCCCTGCGACCTGCGAGCTCCGCTTCTCGATCTGCTCGGCGAACTGCGAGCGCACGAAGTCGCTGATCTCGCCCTGCGTCCACGTGCGGCCGAACGGTGCGAGGGCGTCGAGCACGGCGCTACCGAGCTGGCGCGCCGAATCGAAGCGGTTCGATGGATCGCGATCGAGCGCGCGCGCCAGTGCGGCGACGAGGGCGTCGGGCACGTCGGGCCGGTAGCGGCGCACGTCGGCGATCGGCTGCTCCATCACGGCGCGAAACGTGAGGTAGTCGGTCTTGCGCTGGAACAACCGCCGCAGCGCGACCATCTCGTAGATGCAGACCCCGAGCGCGAACACGTCGGCGCGCCGGTCGACCGACCTGCCGCGCAGCTGCTCGGGCGCCATGTACGCGTACTTGCCTTTGACGGTGCCGGTCTGCGTGTTCGCCGAGGCGTCCTTGACCTTCGCGATGCCGAAGTCGAGCACCTTCACCACGCCGGCCTCGGTGAGGAAGATGTTCGACGGCGTGACGTCGCGGTGCACGATGCCGAGCGCTTCGCCATCGCGCTCCTTGAGCTCGTGCGCGAAGTGCAGTGCGTCCGCCACCTGCTGGATCACGCCGCCGACGAACCCGAGCTCGAGCTCGCCTTGCTCGCGCGACTTCTTGCGGAGCAGCGGCAGCAGCGTGATGCCCTCCAGGTACTCCATCACGATGTACAGCTGCCCATCGGTCTCGCCGAGCTCGTAGACCTGGCAGATGTTCGCGTGCGAGAGCTTCGACGCGAGCCGCGCCTCCCCGATGAGCATCTGGCGGAACCGCGCGTCATCCGCGAGGTGCGGCAGGATGCGCTTGATCACGAACAGCTTCTCGAACCCCGCCGCACCCTCGAGGCGCGCGAGGAAGATCTCGCCCATCCCGCCCGTGGCTAGCCGGGCCAGCAGCTCGTAGCGCCCAAGCCTGGTCGGCGCGTGGCCCCCCGGGATGCCCATCTGACGTGAAATTCTAGCAGACGCTCCGGCAGGGCGCGCCACCCCCACGAGATCCGCGATACACCCCGGGCATGCGCTTCGAGCTCCACTGCCACTCGACCTGCTCGGACGGCACGGAATCGCCGTCCCAGGTCGCGGCGCGGGCCGGGGAGCGTGGGGTCGAGGTGTTCGCGCTCACCGACCACGACACGTGCGACGGCTCGGCCGCGGCGGTGGTCGCGGGCGCCCGCCTGATCCGCGGCGTCGAGATGTCGTGCGACGACAACGGCCGCACGATCCACGTGCTCGCCTATGACCGCGGTGGCGACTGGGCGCCGCTGCAGGCGCGGCTCGACGGCGTCCGTCTCGCGCGCATCAACCGCCTGCGCGTGATGGCCGCGCGGCTCGAGCACCGCGGCATCCGGATCGACGTCGAGGCGTTGATCGCGCAGGCCGGTGAGCGCGCGGTCGGGCGCCCCGATCTCGCACGCGCGATGGTCGCCGCCGGCGCCGCGACCTCTATGCGCGACGCGTTCTCGCGCCACCTCTATGACGGTGGCCCCGTGGACGTGCCGAACGTCGCGCTGCCTCTCGTCGAGGCGCTCGCGCTCGGGCGGAGCGCGAACGCCGCGCTCGCGCTCGCGCACCCACACCTCTACGACGAGCGCGGCGTGCAGCTGCTGCGCGCGTATCGCGACGACGGCCTCACCGGCGTCGAGGCGTTCCACGGCATGTACGACGCGCGCGAGCGCGGCCGCTGGATCGCCCTCGCCGATCAGCTCGGCCTCGTGTGCACGGGCGGCTCGGACTGGCACGGCCCCGACGACGCGATGGTGCAGCCCGGCGTCGACCTGCCGGCGGAGCGCAGTGACGCGTTGCTGCGCTGGCTCACCGCGTAGCTACGACGGCGTCGGTTCGAGCAGGCGGCGGTGGTACTCGCCGAGCGCGCGGCCGTAGCCATCGAACGCGCCGGGGGGCGCGACGTCGAGGGCGCAGCCGAGCATCGTCGCGAGCGCGGCCTTCAGGTGCCCCGCGTCGGCGAGCGCGAGCGCGAGGAACGCGGTGAACGGCGCGTACGTCGGATCGTCGTCGATCGCCTGCGCGAGGACCGCCACCGCGTCATCTGCGCGTCCGACGTTGCGCAAGGTCGAGCCATAGCCGACGAGGAAGGGGCGCCGCCGATCCGCGGGGACGCCCAGCTCGGACACGCGCTCGTAGTAGCGAAGCGCCTCGCGCTCGAGCCCCGCGCGGTCGTGACCGAATGCGGCCTCGAGCTGCGCGTGCACGTTCTCCGGCTCGCGCAACGCGAGCGCCTTCGCTTCACGCAGGTGATCGTCGTGCTTGCCGGCGTCCCACAGCGCGCGGAGCTCGTCGGTGGTCATCGCTTCGTCTTCTTCGTGGGCTTGGACTTCTTTGGCGCGCGTGCCTTCGGCAGCTGCGGCGGCGGCTCGAGCTGCCCGAGCTCGATCACGCGGTGGTACTCGGCTTCGCGCACCGGCTGCACCGAGAGCCGGCCGGGCTTGAGCACGACCATGTCCGCGAGCTCGGGATCCGCGCGCATGCGGTCGAGCGCCACGAGGTGCGGGAACGTCGAGACGTACTCGACGTCGACGCAGTCCCAGATCGGGGCCTCGCGCGTCGCCTTCTCGTCGAAGTACGGGCTCTTCGGATCGAACTGCGTCTCGTCGACGACGCCGGTGCGCACGACGCGCGCGAGCCCGGCCGCGCCCGAGGGCTTGGCGTTCGAGTGATAGATCAGGACCTCGTCGCCGACGGACATCGCGCGCATGTGCGCCCGCGCGAAGAAGCTGCGCACGCCGGTCCACGGCTCGACGCGCACGCGCGCGAGGTCCGCGATCGAGAACGTTTCGGGCTCGGATTTCATCAACCAGTACTTCGTCATCATCAGGTTCCTACGACGGGGACGCCGACCTCGAAGGTGTGCATCGCGATCTCGCGCGAGGTCGTACGGACCTCGTCGGCAAAGCCGGTCAGGTTCACGTTGAACGAGAACGTCGTCGGCGCATCGAGCGGCCGGAAGAAGTTGTCGTAGTGCGTCGGCACGATCAGCCGCGGCTCGATCGCGCGGATGATGCGCTCGAAGTAGCGCGGCGTGAACCGCCGGCCCGAGATGCCCGCCAGCAGCACGTCGACGCCCTTCACGTCGATCGCGTCCTCGATCAGATCACACGAGCCCTGGTGATATAGCGTCACCCCCGCCACCTCGATCGCGATGCCCCAGACCTGACCGCACTTGAACGCCTGTGGCGTGAGCTCGTCGACGTGATCGCAGGTGAGCTCGCCCGCGTACGGGATGCCCAACCCGAGCTGCAGCTTGCTGTGCAAGCTCGGCACGAAGTGCACGCGAAACGGCCCGAGCTCGTACCGCCGCAGCGGTTCGACCACGACCGCGTGGTCCGCGAGCCCGTGCAGGCCCATCAAGCGCTGCAGCGACGTCGAGCCATAGACCTTGCAGCCCGTCCGCCGCGCGATCGCGGGCACGTCGAGCGCGTGATCGAAGTGCGTGTGCCCGACGAGCACCGCATCCGCGCGATCGATCCACCGTGCGATCGCGTGCTCCGACGCCGGCACGGCCTTGCGCCGCACGAGCGCGCCGAGCGTCAACCGCGTCACGTACGGATCGATCCACACGACCGTGCCCTCGTACGCGAGCCGAAACCCGGCGGTCCCGAACCACGTCAGCGACAGCCCGCGCGGCAATGCGTGCTCCTCGGGCCACGCGAGCTGCCGAGCTGTTAGCCGATCGCTCTCGTGTTGGCGGCGCGCGGTGGCCAGGTACTTGAGACCCGAGCCGATGTGACCGAGCGGACCGAGCACGCGTGCACTTTACATCGCTCCCGACTCCCAGAGTTCTGCGCACGGCGCTACAACCGCTGCCAACAAGGAGATACGACGATGGCTTTCACCCTCCCCGAGCTCCCCTGGGCCAAGGAAGCGCTCGCGCCGACCATCTCGGCCGAGACGATCGAGTACCACTACGGCAAGCACCACAAGGCGTACGTGGACAACCTCAACAAGTTCGCCGAAGGCACGAAGTACGCGACCATGTCCCTCGAGGACGTGATCAAGGCGTCGGCGAACCAGGCCTCCGAGAAGAAGATCTTCAACAACTCGGCGCAGGTCTGGAACCACACCTTCTTCTGGAGCTCGATGGCCCCCAAGGCGGGTGGCAACCCGACCGGCGCGATCGCGTCCGCCATCGACAAGTCGTTCGGCAGCTTCGCGGACTTCAAGACCAAGTTCTCCGAGGCGGCCGCCGGCCAGTTCGGCTCGGGCTGGGCTTGGCTCACCAAGAAGGCCGATGGCTCGCTGGCCATCGAGACCACGCCGAACGCCGACACGCCCCTCACGTCCGCCAACAAGGCGATCCTGACGCTCGATGTGTGGGAGCACGCGTACTACATCGACTACCGCAACGCGCGCCCGAAGTTCATCGAGGCCTGGTGGAGCCTCGTGAACTGGGACTTCGCGAACAAGAACTTCGCGTAGCCCACCGCACCCACCGCGCGGCGCCTCGGTGCTGCGCGGGTGTTGGCCGTCTGGATGATGGATCCCAGCATGCATGATCGCACGCTCGGAGATCCACCATGGCGAACAAGACGTGCGTGCTCGGCGCAACAGGATTTGTCGGACGTGCGCTCGTCTCTGCGTTGAGCTCCGCCGGTGAGCCCGTGCGTGCGGCCTCGCGTCGCGGCGAGCTTGGCTCCGACACGGTCGAACGCGTGTCGTGCGATCTGGAGCGCGCCGAGACGCTCGGTCCGGTGCTCGAGGGTTGCGACGTCGTCTACTACCTCGTGCACAGCCTCGGCCGGGACGATTTTCGCGAGACCGATCGACGCTGCGCCCACAACGTGGCGGCCGCCGCTGCGGCGGCTGGCTGTCGACGCATCATCTATCTCGGCGGTGTCGCGCCGCGCGGCCGTGCGTCGGAACATCTGGCGAGCCGACTCGAAGTCGGCGAGATCCTGCGCGCGGGCACCGTGCTCACCGTCGAGCTTCGCGCGTCGATGATCATCGGTAACGGCAGTGCGTCGTGGCGGATCGTCCGCGATCTCGCGGCGCGGTTGCCGTTCATGGTGTTGCCGCGTTGGCTCGCCTCGAAGACGTGCCCGATCGCCTTGCCGGACGTGATCACGGCGCTGCTCGCTGCGCGCGATGTGCCGCTGACCGAGAGCACGTGGTTCGATATCCCCGGCCCGGAGGCGCTGAACGCACGTGAGATGCTCGAGATCGTCGCTGATCTCGACGGACGTCGCATCCCTTCGATCCGCGTTCCGGTGCTCACGCCGGCGTTATCGGCGATGTGGCTCCGGATCGTCTCGGGTGCCGAATACGCGGTCGCTCGCGAGCTGGTGCTCGGCCTCACCGAGGATCTGTTGCCCCAGCGCAGCTTCTGGGAGGTCGCGCCGCACGCACCGAGCCTGTCGTTTCGGGAGGCCGCGGCGAGCGCACTGCGATCCGAGCAGCCGTCGTCGGCGTTCGTCCGCGCGCTGGAGCGCTTCGTACGGAGGATCGGGCCGCACGAATCACGAGCGTAGCTCGGCACCGCATCACCGGAGCCACGACTCGATCGCGGCGTACACCTCTGATGAGCCGAGCAGCTCCATGTGGCCGGTGCCCAGCGCGATGAAGCGATGCGAGCTCGGGAACGCGAGGGTGCGCGCAGGCTCCGCGTGGACGCCGAGCGCGCTGTCGACCGGGACCATGCCGTCGCTGCGGAGCCGCTGTCCGGCGGTGGTCGAGAGCGTCCCTGCGATCGCGTAGCACCGGACATCCGCGGGGAGTGGAAGCGGGCATCGCGGATCATGGCCACGAGCGAAGCGGTCGCGACCCTGCCAGTCTTCGTCGCAGGTATTGCCGAAGCGGAGATCGGTGACGCCCGCGCTGCGGATCCGGCCGAGGCGGGCGAGCGCTTCGCTGTAGCGGCTGATACCGAGCAGCAGGTGGAACCATGCGCCGGCGCGTTCGAGCGGCGCGCCATGATGGGGGGCGCCGAGGGTGACGAGCGCGCGCAGGCGTGGACGCCATGCGAGCGCCGTCTGCTCGGCAACGTGGCAGGCGCTGCGCGCGACGAGCGCGCCCATGCTGTGGCCGACGATCACGAGCTCGTCGACGGCGACCGGCCACGCGGCGACGAGCCGTTCGAGCAGCGCGGCGAACATGCGGCCGTTCGTCGAGATATGGAGGCCGCTGTTGTAGTGGAGGTAGACGGGCGTATACCCGAGATCGCGGGCGAGCGCGGCGCCGTGATCGTGGCCGTTGCGCGTCCACTGCAGGTCGGTGATGCAGGAGCCGTGGACGAGCACGACGAGCTTGCCGCCCGCGTCGTCCGGGAACCTGTCGCGAAGCGACTCGCGCGCGAGCTCGAGCGGCACGCCGCGGACGCGAAACGTCATCTCGATCGCGAGCGGGTTTCCGGTCTCGCTCAGGTAATCGCCGAGGACGCCATTGAGCACGGCGCGCACCACCTCGCGCTCGAGCCCGGGCACGCTCGCACCGAGGAGTGGCGCGAGCTGAGCGAGCGCGCGATCGATCCCGGTGCCCACGAGCTGCGTGACGCCGCAGACGGCGCCATACATCAACCCGGTGAGGAGCCGAGCGGGTGCCGCGAGCGGTTGCCCGAGCACCGCAGGGCCTCCTGCGATCGTGGCGTGCATCTCCTCCGCCAGCGCCGTGACGCCGCGGGTCGCTTCGACCGCCAGCTGGGTGACGCCGCGGAGATCATCGGTGTGACTGCGCGCGTGCTTCGACATCGGCCGACCGCCCGACGACACCATTCCACGAAACGGCCTCGACGGCCCGCGACAGGTGCTCGCCCGACCGAGATCTCGTGATCAGCGCTCCCTGCAGCGGTGGCGCCGTCGAGCGATATGCTGCGCGCGATGTGGAAATCGATGCCCACCCGATCGTCGAGGTTCCTCGCGGTGGCGCTCGTCGGCGCGGCCGTCGCGTGCAACGCGGCAGAGGACCCCGCGCTCCGCGACATGCGCGCGCGCATCGAGGGGGTCGCAGCTGAGGTGTGCGCGTGCTCCGATCTCGCGTGCGCCGATCGCGTCAACGCGGCGCGAGCCGCCTGGGCCGGCGCGGCGAAGTCGCCCAACAAGCTCGGTCCCGCGGCGCTCCGCGAGATGGAAGCGGCGAACGAGCGCGCCCGCGCCTGCGAGGCCAGGCTACGAGCGGCGGCCATCCCAGCGG
>DATLHR010000517.1:0-17200 GCA_035539815.1 Kofleriaceae bacterium | reverse complement strand
GTGTTCACTGCGCCTGCGTTCATTGCGGGGATCCATCCGGTTGCGAGCCGCGCACGAGCTCCTCGTGCAGCTTGGTCAGCTCGCGTGCCAGGCTCGCGCGCCGGTCCGCACCGAAGGCCGCGGCGAGATCCGCGAGCGTGGCGCCGACGCGATCGGGGGCTTCGTAGAAGATCATCGTCGCGGTCTCGCCGCGCAGCGTCCCGAACAACGCCTGGCGCGCACCGGCCTCGCGCGGCGGAAACCCGAGGAACGTGAACCGATCCGTCGGGAGCCCCGAGCCGACCAGCGCCGCGAGCGACGCGCTCGGCCCCGGCACCACCTCGACGCGCGCTCCCGCCGCGACCGCCGCCGCCACCGCGCGCGTCCCCGGATCCGAGACGCCCGGCATGCCCGCCTCGCTGATCACCGCGACGCGCTTGCCCTCGCCGAGCGCGGCCGCGAGCTCCGCCGCCCGCTCGGCCTCGTTGCCCTCGAACAAGGACACGATCCTGCGCGCGGGATTCACGGGCCCGTGCGCATCGGCCTGCGCGAGCAACGTCTTCGCCGCGCGCGTGTCCTCGGCGGCGATCACGTCCGCTTCGCGCAGCACGCGCGCCGCGCGCAGCGACAGGTCCTCGAGGTTCCCGATCGGCGTCCCGACGATGTAGAGCGTGCCGCTGCTAATCACGGGTCATCGCGTCGATGTCGACCGCGGAGCCGAGCTCGGCCTCGAGGTACTTCTTGAGCCGGTCGAGCATGCGCTTCTCGAGCTGGCGCGCGCGCTCGCGGCTGACCTGGTAGCGATCGCCGATCTCTTGCAGCGTGAGCGGCTCGTCGGTCAGCCAGCGCTCGCGGAAGATGGTCTGCTCGCGCCCCTGCAGCGTCGCCGCGAACGCCTCGAGCTTGCCGCGCAGCAGCTGGGCGAACTCGTTCTGCGCGACCGCGCGATCCGGCCGCTCGTCGTCGCTCGGCAGGTAGTCGAGGCGCGTGCGCGTGCCTTCGTCGTCCGCGCTGCCGAGCGGCGCATCGAGCGAGGCCTCGGGGGCGGCGAGCCGGCGCTCCATCTCGACGACCTCCTTCTCGGGGACGTCGAGCTTCTCGGCGAGTAGCGCGGCGCTCGGGGTGAACCCGAGCTGCTCGAGCTTCTCGCGCTCCTTGCGCAGGTTGAAGAACAACTTCCGCTGCGCCTGCGTGGTGCCGATCTTCACGAGGCGCCAGTTGTTGAGGATGAACTTGAGGATGTAGGCGCGGATCCAGAAGGCGGCGTAGCTCGAGAGCTTCACGCCGCGGTACGGGTCGAACTTGCTGACCGCCTGGATCAGCCCGACGTTGCCCTCCTGCACGAGGTCGAGGAGGTTCTTGTGGGCGCGCCGGTACTCGTACGCGATCTTCACGACGAGCCGGAGGTTCGCCTCGATCAGCTTGCGCGCCGCGGTGCCGTCGCCGTGCTCGACGAGGCGCGTCGCCAGCTCCTTCTCCTCCTCGGGAGTGAGGAGTGGAAAGCGGCGGACGTCGGCCATGTAGGCCGCCATCGGGTCGCGACGCGCGAGCGAGCCGCCGCGCGTCGTCGTCGTCTTCGGGACCGATGGCTCCTCGGCCTCGTCGACGGACTCGTCCTCGGTGATCGCGTTCGCGGCCTCGACGAGATCGGGATCGATGTCGTCCGCGCCGGAGGGTTCTGCTTCCTCGCGCTCTTCCTCGTCCTGGTCGGGATCTTTCTCGGCGGGCTCCTCGCCGACGTCGATCACGGCCTTCGAGCGACGCTTCGAAGCGTCACCGCCACCACGTTTGGCCCCTGCGCGGTCAGCGTTTTTGCTGTTACGACCGGCCATCGCTGCTCGAGCACCATACTACATGCGACCACTCGACGGTCGCGACGACGCCGCTCGAGTTTGTCGCCTGGCGCGTCACTGGTTGCACCCTATAATCGCTGGACATGCGCAGCCGGTTGAATCTGGCCCTGGTGGGGGTCGCGGGTGCACTCGCACTCGTCCTCACCGTTGTTCGTCAGTCCCCCGAGGGTGTCGTCTCCCTCGATCTGCAGATGAAGGAGGTCCGCGCCGCACCAGGTGAGGCGCGCGTTCAGCGCCACGATCTGTCGGCGCTGACGATCTTCAACAAGACGTTGATCCGGATCAAAGATCGCTACGTCGATCCGGCGCGCGTCGATCCGAAGCGGATGCTCTACGCGGCGCTCGATTCGGTCCAGTACAACATCCCCGAAGTCCTCGTCGAGCCGGACGCCGCGCGCAACAAGATCGCGATCGCGGTGAACGACAAGCGCGAGGTGTTCGACACCAGCGACGTCGACTCGCCGTGGCGCATGACGATCAAGCTGAAGAAGGTCTTCCGCTTCATCGAGGGCAACATGAACGCCGGCGTCGATCTCGCGAAGGTCGAGTATGCGGCGGTCAACGGCATGCTGACCACGCTCGATCCGCACTCGGTGTTGATGGATCCCGAAGCGGCGCGCGAGATGGACGTCTCGACGAGCGGCAAGTTCGGCGGCCTCGGCATCGTCATTCGCATGATCGAGCGCAAGCTCACCGTCGTGCGTCCCATGAAGGACACGCCCGCGTGGCGCGCCGGCGTGAAGGCGGGCGATCACATCGTCAAGATCAACAGCGAGCCGACCGAGAACCTCACCTCGAACGAGGCGGTCGATCGCATGCGCGGCGACCCGCGCTCGCGCGTGACGCTGTGGGTCGAGCGCAAGGGCCAGCAGGGCCTCATGCGCTTCGACATCGAGCGCGCGATCATTCGCGTCACCCAGGTCGAGCACAAGCTGCTCGATAAGGGCGTCGGCTACATCAAGGTGAAGCAGTTCTCGAAGGGCATCGCCGGCGACGTCGCCGAGGCGATGCGCGAGATGTCGGGCAAGGGCGCCACGTCGTGGATCCTCGACCTCCGCTACAACCCGGGCGGCCTGCTCGAGGAAGCCGTGCAGCTCTCCGACCTGTTCGTCGACTCCGGCACCGTGGTGACCACCGTCTCGGGGCGCGACCGCGAGGCGCGGCGCGCCGAGCGCGGCTTCGGTGACACCACCTCGAGCCTCGCCGTGCTCGTCAACGGCGGCTCCGCCTCGGCGTCCGAGATCGTCGCGGGCGCGCTCAAGTACCTCGACCGCGCCGTCATCGTCGGCACGCGCACGTTCGGGAAGGGCTCCGTGCAGGAGCTCTACGACAACGAGGATCGCAGCAAGCTCAAGCTGACGATCGCGCAGTACCTGACCCCGGGCGATCGCTCGATCCAGAACGTCGGCATCGTCCCCGACGTCCAGCTCCAGCGCATGTACGTGCCCGAGAAGAACGACTCGCCGCAGGACTTCGTGCGCCTGCTCGCGCCGTCGCGCTCGTACGGCGAGAAGGACCTCGACGCGCACCTCGTGTCGACCTACGCGAAGGACACCGACAAGCCCGCCTACGAGCTGCCGTTCATCGTCGAGCGCAAGAAGCCGTCGCCTGGCGAGCAGGCGGCGACCGCGCCGCCCGCTGAGGAGGACGACCCGGACAGCGACGAGATCGTCGAGGACTTCGAGATCAAGTTCGCCAAGGAGCTCGTGGCGAGCACGCGCTCGCCCAGCCGCCCGAAGCTGGTGGCCGCCGCGCAGCGCCTGGTCGCCAAGGTGCGCGCCGACGAGGAGAAGAAGCTGGCCGGCGAGCTCGCGAAGATCGGCATCGACTGGACGGGGCCGGCGGGCAGCGAGACCGGGACCGCGAACCTCGAGATCTCGCTCACCACGTCGCCGGCCAAGACCATCAAGGCCGGCGACAAGATCGACGTGATCGCGACGGTCAAGAACACCGGCACCGCCCCCGCCTACCGCGTGCTGTCGCGCATCCAGGGTGAGGACCCGGTGTTCGAGGACACCGAGCTCCCGGTCGGCAAGGTCAACCCGGGCGAGACCAAGACGTTCACCGCCAAGATGCAGGTGCCCAAGGACGCGCTCGACCGCGTCGATCGGCTCGGCCTCGAGGTGAAGGAGGCGCGCAACGCGCCGGCGCGCGTCATCCCGACGGAGCTCCGCATCGAGGCGGCGCCACGACCGGTGTTCGCGTACAGCTACCAGCTGATCGACGAAGGCAACGGCGACGGCCTCGTGCAGCGCGGCGAGAAGTACAAGCTCGTCGTTCAGGTGAAGAACACGGGCGCGGGCCCGACGAGCGATGCGACCGTCCTCTTGCGCAACGCCACCGGCGACGGCGTCGTGCTCAGCAAGAGCCGGTTCGAGCTCAAGGACAACCCGATCGCGCCGAACCAGGTGCGCGAGCTCGAGTTCCCGCTGCAGACCGAAGCGACGCTGCGCGCCGACGAGATGATCGTCGAGCTCATGGCGTACGACAACGCGCTCGACGTGCAGACCAGCCAGAAGCTGAAGTTCAAGGTCTCGCCGTCGGTCGCGGGGGCGCCCGCCCGCGGCGACGTCACGGTCCGCGCGCCGGTCGTGATTCGCGCCGGCGCCTCGGAGGACTCGACGTCGATCGGCCATGCGCCCAAGGGCGCGAGCTACAGCGCGCTCGGGACCTACGGGCCGTACACGAAGGTGAAGATCGCCTCGCGCGTCGGGTTCCTCCCGTCGGCCTCGCTCGGCCAGGGTTCGGGCCCGAGCGCCGGCACGTACACGCCGGCGTGGAACTCCACGCCGCCCGTGATCGACCTGCGCCTCGCCGGCCTCGAGACCACCGCCGAGACCTATCGCCTGTCGGGCACGGTCAAGGACGAGGAGCACGTCGAGGACGTCTACATCTTCGTGTCGAACCAGCGCGCGAAGATCGACTCGCGCAAGGTGTTCTACCGCTCCAACCGCGGCGGCAAGAATGCCAAGCTGCTCGACTTCACGAGCGACCTGCCGCTGTGGCCCGGGTCGAACATGATCACCGTCGTCGCGCGCGCGAACGCGGAGGTCAAGAGCGTGAAGACGATGTACGTCTACCGCGACGCACCGCGTACAGCGCAGAAGCCGTGACCTAAACCCAGGCAGGGCATGGCAGAATAGGCACTGAATCGACCCGCCCCTTCGGGCGTCTGAGACAGTGACCATGCGCACCACCCGCCTTCAGCAGCTCGTCGGCGCCGCGATCCTCCTCACCTCGACCGTTGCCGCGGCGGACGTCGCCGGCACCTACGAGGTGAAGTACGAGGAGGTCTCCACCAACTGCACCTCGCCGCTGCGCTACCCGCACGGCAAGCTCGAGGTGAAGGTGAAGGGCAAGACCGTCACGGTCGACATCGACCGCACGCCGGTGATGACGGGCTCGGTGTCCAAGCTCGGCAAGATCAGCGCGAAGTCGAAGTCGGGCTCGACGTCGATCGAAGGCATGAACGGCGTGTTCTCGGTCGCCGGCAAGATCACTCCCGAGGGCATGCTCTCGCTCGTGATGGTCGGCGAGTACACGGCCAATGGCCGGGCGCTGTGCTCGCAGTCGTGGAACATCGCGGGCAGCAAGGCCGACGCGCCGGCGAAGCCGAAGAAGTAGGACTCGGCCGGCTCGGGTCGCCGGCTGTGCCGATACGGCCAGTGCGATCTTCCTCATTGCGGTCAGACCACTTCTCGGTATCCACTCGCCGCATGCGCTCGCGACGCTCGCTCGAAATCGCCTTCACGCTCGGAACCGCTGCCCTCGCCGGCTGCGGTTCGTCTCCGTCAGGCGTCGACCCCGACGCGAGCAACGGCACCGACGGGGCCGGCGGAGGGGATGCGCCCACCGACGGGCACGATCACAACCCTCCGCCCGGCTGGTACATGGGCGGTGAGCCGGACCCGATTCCGTCGAACTTCGACACCTCGCAGTTCATCGGCACCCGTCCGCTGCAGAACGCGGGTGCGGGTGGTGGCGAGGGCGCGTTCCGGTTCATCTGCCTCGCGCTCGGTCCGGACAATCAGCCGATCCTCAGCTACGACGATCCGATCGTGTATCCGGGGCAAACGGGGGCGGCGCACCTGCACCAGTTCTTCGGCAACACGCTGACCAACGCCAACTCGACCTACGAGACCCTGCGCACCACCGGCGATGGCACGTGCCAGGGCGAGGCGATCAACCGCACCGCGTACTGGATCCCGGCGTTGCTCGACGGCACTGGAAATGTCGTCGTCCCCAACCACGTGATCATCTACTACAAGGGCGAGGATCCCAATCTCACGCAGCTGCCGCGCGGCCTGCGCTACATCGCCGGCGATCCGGCGTTCGGCAACCTCACCAACGACGAGGCGTACGGCTCGCCGAACGGCGGCGTGCTCGGCGGCTGGGAAGGCATCGAGGACTGGCGCTGCGAGAGCGGCGGGCCGGCCTCGCTGACCATCCCGACCAACTGCGCTGTCGGCACGAACATCCTCGCGCGCGTGCCGTTCCCGCACTGCTGGGATGGCACGAACCTCGACTCGCCCAACCACCGCACTCACGTCGTGCACGCGAAGCGGGACAACAACACCGGGCAGTCCTCGTGCCCCGCGACGCACCCGAAGATCCTCCCGCGGTTCACGATCCAGGTGTCTTATTCGATCCTGGCCGGCGACGACGTCACCAAGTGGCGGCTGTCGTCGGACAACCACGGCGGCGTCCAGCACGAGCCCGGCTCGACCCTCCACGCGGACTGGTTCGGCGCGTGGGACGACCAGATCATGACGACGTGGACCCAGAAGTGCCTGCGCGAGGTCCGCAACGGCAACGACGCCGACTACTGCGACGGCACCGGTGGCAAGTGGCCGCGCTGGAACTGGCTGTGGGGCGGCCAGCACCCCACGCCGCGCGTGCCCGTTCCGCCCGACCCTACGCCGTGACTATTCCGGTGGGCGGGCCTCGGCCACTACACGCGCCACGAGGTCGTCGCGAAACCGGACCAGCGCTTCGATGTCGCCAGCGCTCATGCCGTACACCGCACCCAGCCGCTCGACGGGAAACTCTCGCACTGACCAGCCGAAGGTCAGCGGCGAGAAGCCGCCATCCTGTTTCGGGCAGTCAGCAAGGGCACGCGTCAGATCACCACCTCGCGCGACCAACTCGCGAACATCGACGAGGTCGCGCAACTCCGAACGACTGAGCAGCGCACACAGCTTGTTAACGAGGAGCTGATGTGGCGTGTCGATCAGGATCGAGACAGCGCCGAGGTCGACACGCTGCGGATGCTCGGCGATGGGCGTTGGATCCGCGACGAGATCGAGGATCACCGACGATGCGTCGTCTCGTACATCCATGCGGAGCAACGTCGTGCCTGTCTGGAGCACAGACACTGCCAACCCGGCACGCTCGAGGGCCTCGCGCACAGCGCCGGCGAGGATCCCTACTGTGCGTTCGCCGCGGAAGAACAGATCCAGATCGCGAGTCTCGCGGTGGAGAGTGTGGAACCCGACGAGCGCGGCTCCGCCGGTCAGCGTCCACGCGGGTCGGATCTCGGCAAGCACCAGGAGCACTCGCTCCTGCAGCGCAGTGAGATTACCGATCGCCATCGGCTCGTCCCCAACGATCCAACAGCCAGCGCCAGAATGCGCGCGAGGCTCCTAGGTAGCGCTCGAGGCGGTCCCAAAGCGCGACGATCTCCCGCAGCGTCACGAACGAGAACACGTCGTCAGGCTTGGCCTGCCGCATCAGCTTGCCTGTGAAGTACGCGCGGATCTCGATGTCCGGGTCGTTCAGCTTCTCGCGGAAGACATCGAGCGTCATGTCGTCGTCCCACAGAAAGTATGGGCGCCCCGCAGCATCGAGCATCTTCTCGGCAGGGGTCGGCGCGAGGATCGACATGACATGCTCAGGATATGCTGCGGATGGTCACCACGCGAGTGTCGAGAGCACGAGCGAGCGTGCAGAGCACGAGCAGGTGGGCGATCGAGGCGCCCGCGATGAGCTTCTGACCGACTACCTGGAGTTTGTGGCCGTGCGGCGTCGCGAGGCTCGGGCCCAGGAAGATCAGGCCCGCATAGCCGACCACGACCACGAGGTAGACGATGCTGCTCGCGAGCAGCGCGCCGCGGCGACCGTTGCGCCAGAGCAGAAAGCTCAGCGCGCCGATGTAGACGGGGAGCAGGCCGAACCCGACGAGCACGAGCGTGTTGTGCGCGTGGAGTGCGAGATCGAACGGGGTGACGCCGATCCCGGCGAACGCGAGGCCGCACAGCGTGCCGAGCACGGCGCTCGCGTGGCCGGCGGCGACGGCGCGGCCCTGCGTGAACGCGAAGCGGCGCCACGTCCACGCGAAGGGGACGAGGCCGAGGCCGAGCGACGTGAGCGCGATCGTGAACATCACGCACGAGACGTAGTTGGTCTCGCCGGAGTACGCGCGCGTCATGCCGAGGTCGGAGAGGAAGTTGCGGCCGAGCGCGTAGCCCGACGTCGTCGGATCCCACCAGGTCCCGCCCTGGTAGAACGCCATCGCGAGGCCGACGAGCACCACGAACTGGAGCGCCGCGTAGCGGAGCACGCGCGCGGGCATCATCGACGGTAGACCTGCGCGAGGGGCGCGCCCGCGACGTCGAGCTCGAACACCTTGGTCGCGTCGGGTGGCACGCGGCAGGGCGTGACCCCGGCGTAGACGACGATCCAGTCCGCCTGGGCCGGGTCGCGCGCGAGCGCCGCCCACAGATCGTCACGGAACCACGCGAGGTGCGAGGGAAGGATGCAGTCGCGATAGACGCGCGCGTTCGGCGCGGCGTGCGCGTTGACGTAGGCGACGGCGCGATCCACGCCCTCCCCCCACCACGCGGTCTCGAACCAGCGGTGCGACGCGGCGCCGCGCGGCCCGCCGACGTGCTCGCCGTAGTAGTCGAGGTAGTACGGATGCACGCGCGCGAGCGTGACCGCGAGGTACAGCGCGAAGGCGACGCCGAGGCCGGTGAACGCGTCCGGCGAGCGGAGGCGGCGGACCGCGAGCTCGAGCCCGGCGGCGGCGAGCAGCGCGACCACGAGCACGCACGGCATGACGTAGCGAACGCCGTCCTGGCGCACCGGCGACAGCGTGATCGCGAGCGGGATCACGAGCCAGGCGACGACGACGAGGCTCGTGCGATCGCGATCGATCGCGGCGCGTGCGAGGCCGAGCACCGCGAACAGGAGGACGCCGACGGGCACCGTCGCCGCGAGGTAGACGACGAAGTACGCGGGACCGGGCTTCGCGGTGATCACGCCGAGGAACGGCTCGGGGGCGTGCGTCACGTCGAGCTTGGCGAGGGAGGCGCGCAGCGCATCGATCGGTTCGAGCCACAGTCGCGGCCACACGGCATAGAACGTGACGATGGTGGCGACCACCATCAGCGGCAGCCACACGAGGGTCGCGCGCCGCCAGGCGACGGGCGCGTTGATGACGACGATCGCGACGCACAGCGGCCCGAGCAAGCCGTTCACGAAGCGCGACGCGACGGCGATCCCGACGACGACGCCGATCGCGGCCAGCCGCAGCCGCAGCGCGCGCAGTGGACGCTCGCCGAGCTCGTCGTGCGCGTGGAGCGACAGCAGGATTCCGAGCGTCCACCACAGCACCGTCGGTGACTCGTGGCCGACGATCTGACCGTGCGCGACGAGGTGCGGCAGCAGCGCGGCGAGACTCCCGGCGAGCACGCCGACGCGCCGATCGTAGAGGCGCGAGCCGATCGCGACGAGCAGCGCGCACCCGAGCGAGCTCCACAGCGCGGACAGGGCGCGCGCGGGACCGAACCCGTCGGCGAGCTGAGCGCCGATGCCGTCGAGCAGCTTCATGACCGGCGGGTGCTCGAAGTTCCAGCGCCACGATCGCGCGGAGAAGTCGAGCGACAGGACGTTGGTCACGTAGTTGCGGCCGGCGGCCCAGTTGACGTCCTCGTCCCAGGTCTGGCCGGCGGCGCCGAGGTGGAGGAGGCGCGCGACGAGCGCGACCGCGAGCACCGCGCCCATCGCGATCCACGTCGAGCGGTGGACGCGCGCGAGTCGACCGCGCGCCGCGTAGAGGAGCGTGGCGACGACCGTGACGAGCAGCGCGAGCGCGATGAAGCCGTCACCGAGGCTGGTGCCCGGGGAGGAAAAGCGCGCGTGCTCGGCCGACTCCGGGGACACCGAGCTCGTGGGCAGGTACTCGGGATCGCCGCGCCGCCCGACGGGACTCCACACGAGCCGCGCGTCGGGCGCGGCCGCGAACCGGATCGCGAGCGGCCCCGCGGGCACGAGGATGCGCTCGGTGCGCACGCCCTGCCCTGCGATCGTGCGGCCGCCGACGACGAGCCGCGCCGGACCATCGCTCTGGAAGCCGATGATCAGCGGGCCGCCGCGCGCGACGTAGATCGAACCGGTGCCCGCCGTCGAGCCCGCCGGATCACCGGCCTCGGCGGGGACCGGCGTCAGGCGCGCGCGCGAATCGACGTGCACGATGGCGCGCAAGCCGAACAGCGCGACGACGATCGCGATCGGGACGAGCCACCAGACGCGCTGCAGCCGAATCCCCCGGCGGGGGGGCCTCGCGGCCTCGATCGGTTCGGCTCCGGTCAAGGCACGCGGCCCGGGCACTGGAACGCGCGGTCCTTCTTGGCGAGGAACGTGTAGTACTCGCCCTGCTGCCGCATGCCGGGGATGCGCATCGTGACCTGCTCGTAGCCACGGGCGAGCCAGAACCCGGCGCACGGCAGGCGCGGCTGCGGCGTCGGCTTGTCGTGGATCGCATAGCAGCTGAACACGAACGTCGGATCGTAGTCGGCGAGCAGGCGATCGTTGCCGAACTTGGTGTGTCCGGCGCGCGGACGAATACGCGGCTCCTCGTGCGCGATGCGCTCGGAGACGAGGCCGAACACGTCGATCGCGCGCATCCGGCCGTAGTACGGCTGCGCGCCGGCCCCGCCGACGATGCTGAAGTCGTCGGGGCGGAAGCACGGCTCCATCGCGCGCCCGATCGCGGCGCGGTCCTCGGTGTACACCATCAGGAACGCGGGCGTGTCGATGCCGCGATCCGGCGTGTTGTTGCCGAACCTCGTCGAAGTGCGGGTCAGCGCGTACTGGCCGGCGGCGAAACCTCCGACGACGAGCGCCGCGGCGACCACCGCGCGCAGCGAGCGCCGGCGGTCGGGGATGAACAGGAGCGCCGCGACGAGCGTGAGGAACACGGCCGCGAGCAGCCGGCGATTCGACCACGGCCACAACGCCGACGCGTGGCTCGTGGCGAACACCCTCGTGACGATCCCGGCCGCGCGCCCGACGCCGAGCGCGGTGCCGATGATGACGAACGCGCGGATGCGCGCGGACAGCGGCGCGGACGCCAGGTACTCGAGGCCGAGCGTCAGCGCGATCGCCGCGAGCACGAACACCGGCATCACGAACCGGTGCAGGCCCATGAAGTCGCCACCGACGGTGACGACGTACGACAGGTAGACGATGCCGATCAGCGTGCACGCCATCGCGAGCACGACGCGCGCGCGCGTCGCCGCGCCGGCGACGAGGCCGACGACGAGCAGCGGCAGTACCAGGACGACGCGCGTCTGCGTGGCCCACACCCAGAGATAGTGGGCGCCGTTCTTGGCCATCTCGAGCTCGAACCGCGGATCGCTCCACCGCCCCGACGCCTTCACGTAGTAGGTGTTGGGCCACAGGTGGCCGTAGTACCAGGCGCGCCACGCGAACCACGGCGCCCACACGGCGAGGAAGCACGCGGCCGCGATGACCTCGTCGCGCACGCCCCTGCCGTCGCGCCGCAGCACGCGGCCGACGATGTGGACGATGCCGAGCAGCCCCGCGACGAGCAGGCCCTCGGGGCGCGTCATCGCCGACAGCGCGAGGGCGAGCGCGGCGCGGCGCAACGCGCGCGGGTCGTCGGCGGCCGCGACCACGCCGTCGAGCGCGATCACGACGAGCAGCGTGAACAGCTGGGTCTCGAGGCCGCCCGACGTCCAGCACGCGAACCCCGAGGACGACGCGAGCAGCAGCGCCGGCACCGCGGCCCACGCCGACCGGCGACCGAGCGCGCGCTCGGTGACCCGAAACACGACGTACAGGGTACCGAGGGCGCACGCCGCCCCGAGCACGCGCGACGACAGCTCCGGCGGGATCCCGAGAAGCATCCCGAGGCCGAGCAGCACGGTCCACAAGAAGTTCGTGTAGCCCTCGACGGGATCGCCGAGATTGAAGCTCAGCTCGCCGTGCTCTGCGAGGTTTCGCGAGAACACGAAAGAGATATAGGCGTCGTCGGTGACGAAGTTGTAGGCGAGCGAGTGCACCACGAGCACGACCGCGGCGACGGCCAGCAGCAGCCAGCGCGCGTGCTCGCGAACGAACGACATGGGCGGAAACATAGTAGCCTTTGGGTCCTTCATGAAGCCCGGCGGACAATTGCGGCCCGTGTCCGAGGTGCTCGCACGCGGGGTCGCGACCGGTGTGCTGGCCGGGCTCGCCGCAGGCGCGATCGACGCGCTGTGGTCGTGGGGGCCGGCGGCGCAGTTCGTCCCCGGCGTGCTCGCGCGCGCGCGGTTCGTCGCGTTCTCGGCGATGCTGCACGCGGCGGCCGGCGCGCTGGCCGGGCTCGTCGTGACCGGTGGGTTGCTCGTGCTGTCCCGGCTGTCGCGGCTCGGTGACCTGGCGCGGTTCGCGTGGGCGGCGCACGCCGAGCAGAGGGCGCGTGGTCCGCGCGAGGCGGTCGCGGGGCTCGCGCTCGTGCTCGCGACGCTGCCGTGCATCGCGGTGTCGCTGCTCGTCGGCTATCGCATCACCGCGAAGTACCTCGCGGGTCGCAAGGACCAGGGGCTCGTGGTCATCGTCGCGATGGGCGCAGGGCTCGCCGCCGTCGCCGTGGCGATCCCGCTCGCGTTCGTGCTCGGCCGCGGCGTCGAGGCCGGGCTGCGGCGGATCGCCGATCGCGTCCCCGTGCTCGCGAGCCCATTCGCGCCGCTCCTCGCCGCCGCGCTGCTCGCCGCCGCGGGGTGCGGGCTGTGGGCGTACGTGAAGTGGGAGACGGCGCGCGTGCTGCCGCTGCGCGGACCGCTGATCGCGGTGGCCGGCCTCGCGCTCGCCGTGCCGGCCTGGACGCACGCGGAGCGCCTGCTCGCGCACCTCCGCCGCCTCTCGCGCCGCGCGCGGATCGCGGCGTCGATCGCAGCGCCGCTCGTGCTGCTCGCACTCGTGCTGGTCGCCGGCGACTCGGGCTCGGTGACCAAGGCGAGCGCCGCGTACACCGGGCTCGGCGGGCCGATCACGCGCGGCCTGCGCACCGCCTTCGATCGCGACCGCGACGGCTACGCACGGTTCCTCGGCGGTGGCGACTGCGACGACGGCGACGCCTCCGTCCACCCGGGGGCGCCGGAGATCCCCGACGACGGGATCGATCAGAACTGCATCGGCGGCGACCTCGCGATCGCGCGCGCGCCGAACGACCCGGCGTTCGTGTCGGTGCCGCCGTCGGTCCCGCAGGACTTCAACGTCCTGCTCATCACGATCGATACGCTGCGCGCGGATCACCTCGGCATGTACGGCTACCCGCGGCCGACGTCGCCGAACCTCGACAAGCTCGCCGCCGACGGCACGCTGTTCGAGCACGGCTGGGCGCACGCGCCGTCGACGCGGTACTCGATCCCGGCGATCCTCACCGGCCGGCTGCCGCTCTCCGTCTACTACGACACCTCGGTGCAGGGCTGGCCGGGCCTGTTGCCCAAGGCGACGACGATCGCCGAGACGCTCGCCGCACGGGGCTTCAGCACCGGCGCGATCACCAACTACTGGTACTTCGATCGCTCGCGCCACATGGACCAGGGCTTCACCGAGTACGACAACTCGAACGCCGCGCTCCACCAGAGCGTGTCGGGCGCGGGCCCCGAGCAGACGAAGGGCTCGTCATCGCAGCAGCAGACCGACAAGGCGATCGCGTTCGTCGGGCGCCAGCAACCGGACCGCCGCTGGTTTCTGTGGGTGCACTACTACGACCCGCACTACGCGTACGAGCCGCACCCCGAGATCACGGGCTTCGGCTCGGACCGCGTGTCGCTCTACGATCAGGAGATCGCGTTCACCGATCGCCACATCGGACGTCTGCTCGACGATCTGCGCGCGAAGGGCCTCTACGACAAGACCGTCGTCGTCGTCACCGGCGATCACGGCGAGGGCTTCGGCGAGCACACGATCGACCTGCACGGCTATCACCTGTACGCGCCGCAGACGCGCGTGCCGATGATCGTGCGCGTGCCAGGACTCGCGCCGCGTCGCTCGACGACACCAACCGGGCACATCGACCTCCTGCCGACGCTCGCGAACCTCGCCGGCGCGCCCGCCACGCCCGACATGATGGGGCGCTCGCTGCTCGCCCCCATGACCGGCACGGACACCGAACGCGTCGTGCTGCAGCAGCTGTCGTACGAGGGGAATCACGAGATGCGCGCCGGCGTCAGCCGCGACTGCCACGTCATCTACAACGTCAGCCCCGACACGAGCTGGGAGGTCTACCGGCTCGATCGCGATCCCGGCGAGACCGTGGACGTCGCGGGCGACGAAGACGCGTGCCGCACCACGCGCGCGGCCGTCGCGCGGGCGTATGACGAGGAGCAGGTTCCCGAGGGCGCCGCCGAGGCGCTGCTGACCGAGCGGCCGCCGATCGCGAATCCGCTCGACGTCGATCTCGGCGCGAACGTCCGCCTGCTCGCCGTCGACGCCCCGGCCACCGCGAAGCGCGGTGACAGCATCACGCTGACCTGGACGTTCGAGGCGCGCGGCACGCAGGCCGCGGGCTGGAAGATGTTCGTCCACGTCGAGGGCCCCGCGAAGTCGTTCTTCAACAACGACCACCGGCCGGCGCGCCCGTTCGAGTGGTGGAAGCGCGGCCAGATCATCCGCTACTCGACGACCGCGGTGATCCCGCGCACGGCCCCGGCCGGGGCGTTCACCGTGCGCGCCGGGATGTTCAAGGGCAAGGAGCGCGCGCGCGCGACCGCACCGCGCGTGAAGATCGTCGACAACGCCGCCGAGGTCGCGACGATCCAGGTGGTGCCATGATCGGCCTGCCGACCGCGGGGATCGCCAGCACGCGCGCGGATGTGGTGCGCAGGATCGCGTGGGCGTTGCCCTGGGTGCTCGTCGCCATCCCCGCGATCATTCAACTCTGGTTGCTCGCGACGGCGATCGCCGGCCGCGCCGGCTATCCGTACGACCTCGAGTGGATGGAGGGCGGCATGCTCCACCACGCGCAGCGCATCCAGGACGGCCTCGGCATCTACGGTCCGCCCTCGATCGACTTCATCCCGTACCTCTACACGCCGCTGTATCCGTCGCTGCTCGCGGTGTTCGGCGGCGTGTTCGGGCTCACCTATCAGCTCGGGCGCGCGATCTCGATCCTCAGCTTGATCGGGCTCGCCCTCGTCGCCGTGTTCTCGATCGCGAGCAGGCGCCACACCCACGCGCGCCATGCACCCGCGGTGGCCGCCGCGATCCTCGGCTACGGCCTGTTCGCCGCCGCGTATCCATACATGGAGGGCTGGTACGATCTGGTCCGCGCGGACACGCTGTTCCTGTACCTCGTCACCGCCGGCATCGCGGGGCTGCCGCGGTGGGCGGCGCACGGGGAAGGCCTCGCGGGACACGGACGCGTCGCGGCGGGCGCGGCGCTGATCGCGATCGGCTTCTTCTGCAAGCAGACCGGCATCATCTACGTCGCGCTCGGCGGCGTGATCGTGCTGGTCGTCGCGTGGCGGCGCGCGTTCACGTATGCGGCGGTCGCGGGTGTCATCGGCCTCGGCGGCTGCGCGCTGATGCAGGCGACCACGGATGGCTGGTTCTGGATCTACATCCGCGACATCCACGCGGCGCACGACTTCAACTACGACCGGTTCTACAAGTCCTTCGGCAACATCCTGTGGCACTTCCCGGCGATGACGATCGTCGTCGCCGCGGGCCTCGTCGTGGTCGCGGCCACCGCGATCGCCAAGCGTTCGCTGCCGCGCGGCACGCACGCCCTGCTGCTGTGGGCGCCGGCGTTCGCGGTGTCGACGCTGATCGGTGCGATCGGTTGGGGCACCGAGTTCGCGCACTTCAACGCGTACATGCCCGCGTTCCTGCACGGCGGGCTCGCCGCGGGCTCCGCCGTCATCGCGATCTACGCGTGCGCACACGTGTGGTGGGGCGACCGGCCGCACGCCCAGCTCGGGGTCACGGTGATCGGGCTCGCCGCCGCGCTGCCGCTCGCGCTCGCCTGCTGGACACATCGCTGGGAGCCGTCGAAGTTCATCCCGAAGCCCCGCGACGTCGCGGCCGGGGATGCCTTGATCGCGCGGCTGCGGGACATCGAGGGCGACGTGTGGATGCCATCTCATCCCTGGTACCTCCAGCTCGCCGGCAAGTCGCCTCACGTGCATCGCATGGGCATCAAGGACGTGACGTGGCGCAAGCCTCGCAAGGTCGCAGGGCTCGACGAGGCGCTCGCACGCCACGCGTTCGCGGCGATCGTGTTCGACGATCGCGATCTCCACGTCGAGCTGCCTGCGATCACCAGCTACTACCGGCCCGCGCTCAAGCTGCCCAAGGAGGAGCGGCCGCACACGTACACCGGCGCGCGGGTGACGCCCGACTCGATCTGGGTGCCGGCGATCACGGCGCGCCCTCCAGAAGGTGGCCGCACGCTGTTCGACTTCGAGCAGCCGAGCTGGGACGGCTGGAGCGTCAGCGGCACCGCGTGGGGGCCGCGGCCGACGCAGGAGCCGCAGCCCGGCCAGGGGCTCGTGCTCGGCGCGAGCGGGCGACGGTTCGCGACCAGCATGTGGGGCGGCGACGCGGCGACAGGGCGCGTCACGTCGCCGGCGTTCGCGCTCGACGGCACGCTGATGCTCAAGCTCGGCGGGGGCAGCGATGCGACCAAGCTGCGCGTCGAGCTGTGGGTCGATGACAAGATCGTGGGCACCGCGGCAGCTCCGGCCGAAGGCGGCAACACGTTGCAGGTGGTGACGATCGAGCCCGGTGAGGCGCGCGGAGCGCAAGCCAAGCTCGTGCTCGTCGACGATTCGCCGACCGGTCATCTCGACGTCGACGACGTCTGGATCGTGCGCTGACTGCGCGCGGCCGCCGGCACGACGCTCCTGGCCAAGCCGTTCAGCGTCGACGCGCTCGCCGGCACCGCGCGTGCCGCGCTCGAGAGCCTACACGCCGCCGCGCTCAGTTCCGGCGCCGCTGCTCCTCGCGCCTGCGAGCCGCCGGAACTTCGTCGATGTCGAGTAACCCATGCCGTCGCCATCCCGCGTCCTTGTTGCATCCATGCACGAACGCACGCCGCAGCACGTTGCACAGCTCGAAGTTCCGTAGCCGCGCGA